>CALCGT010000056.1 GCA_937901125.1 uncultured Clostridia bacterium
GCGGTTGTTAAAGCCCGCTTCGCGGTCTTCAGCACTGAAGTAATAAAACAAAAACTTCCCACTATTGTGGGAAGTTTTTTTATCGCCTTATTTTTACTTATTTATCTCTCAACTGTGCGCCCAGTTCTTCTGCCAGACCCTTCAAAATCGCATCCATTGCATCTGCAATATCTGTATCTGCCAGTGTTTTTTCTGCACTGCGGAATGCGATGGAGTAAGCCACAGATTTGTAGCCTGCTTCGATCTGCGCCCCCTGATATACGTCGAAGAGTTTCACTTCTTCCAGATATGCGCCGCCGTTTTTCTTGATGATATCAGCGATTTCTTTTACTGTTATATCTTCTTTCACCAGCATTGCGATATCTCTTGTGATAGCAGGATATTTGGGCAGTGCTTTATAAACCACATCTCTGTTGGCATTTGCCACAACCTTTTCCATATCCAGAACAGCCAGGTATGCTTTTGTGCCAATGCTGTAATTTTTCAATACAGTGGGATGTACTTCACCCAGATAACCGATATTGTCACCATTTACGATGACAGAAGCAGTTCTGCCGGGGTGCATCCAAGGCAGAGATTTTTCTGTTGCATATTCTGCAACTTTGCCCATACCCAGCACGTTCATCAAGTGCTCCATGATGCCTTTCAGATCATAGAAATCCATATTACCATACATACCCATTGTCAGTTTGGGAATTTCGTGAGGCAGTTCTTTCAGAGGCAGTTCTTTGGGAATATAAACCTTCGCTACTTCAAACAGACCTGCGCTTTCGTTTCTTCTGTTGTAATTTGTTGCCAAAGAGGACAGGATACCATTGAAGGATACTGTTCTCATGATGGAGAAATCTTCACCCAGAGGGTTGGAGATCACGATGGCTTTTCTCAGGTCGCTGTCAGCAGGGATCAGCAGTCTATCGAATACCTTAGGGCTTTCGAAGCTGTATGTCATTGCTTCGCACAGACCATCGGCAATCACAGTATCTTTTACCAGAGATGTGATACTCTGTTCGTATGTTTTCTTACCTACTGTAGGTGTACCGCTGGCCAGAGTTGCTTCGATCTTGTTATAACCATAGAAACGAGCGATTTCTTCTGCTAGGTCAGCTTGTGCTTCCAAGTCAGGGCGGAAGGTAGGCACTGTTACGATATGGTTCACAGGATCAACTTTCAGTTCAATCTTTTCGAAGATCTTCTGCATTTCTTCTTCGGAAATGTCTGTACCCAGGAATTTATTGATCCATGCGGGGTTGTAGGACAGTTCCCAAGGCTCTCTCTTGTTGGGATATTCATCCACAACACCGGGAACAACTTCACCGGCACCCAGCAGTTCTACCAGCTGTACCGCACGGTTGACTGCGTCCAGAGCCAAGTTGGGATCCAGACCCTTTTCGAATTTGCTGGACGCATCTGTACGCAGACCAACTTTTTTCGCTGTGATACGTACATTAGGGCCATCGAAGTTTGCGGATTCAAACAGAACCGCCTGAGAGCCTTCCACAATCATGGAGTTTTCTCCGCCCATAACGCCTGCAATAGCAACGGCTTTTTCGGGATCAGCGATCACCAGCATGGAAGAATCTAGATTTCTTTCTACGCCGTCCAGTGTTGTGATAGTTTCGCCTTCTTTTGCGTTTCTAACAATGATATGGCTGTCTTTGATGGTTTCGATGGAAAAAGCGTGCATAGGCTGACCCATTTCGATCATCACATAGTTTGTGATATCAACGATGTTATTGATGGGGCGAACGCCTGCCATACGCAGTCTCTTTCTCATCCATCTGGGGGAAGGACCGATTTTTACATTCTTTACTACTCTTGCCACGTATCTAGGGCACAGTTCAGCATTTTCAATGGTTACTTTTACAAAGTCTTCTGCTTTTCCTTCTGCTTCTTCTTTTACTGTGATTTCAGGATAGTGGAAGGGAATATCATAAGTTGCGGCAGCTTCTCTTGCAATCCCCAGAACGCTGAAGCAGTCAGGTCTGTTGGATGTGATCTCATATTCTACCACTTCATCCTTCAGATCCAGCACTTCCACGATATCCTTGCCCAGCTCAACGGGTTCGGGGAAAATATAGATACCGTATTCAGGTGCTTCGGGGAAATCGTGTCTGTCGCAGCCCAGTTCTTCCATAGAACACAGCATACCTTCGGAAACAACGCCGCGCAGTTCCCCTTTATGGATCTCTTTGCCGCCTGCGATAACGGAGTTATCCAGTGCAACGGGTACATAATCGCCAACCTTTACGTTGGGTGCGCCTGTTACGATGGTCAGGTCCTTGCCCTTCCCTGCATCAATGGTACAGATCACCAGCTTATCGGCATCAGGGTGTTTTACGATTTCTTTGATATAGCCTGTGACTACATTTTTAATTTCGCCGGCTACGGTTGTATAGCCTTCTACTTTGGAACCGGATAGCGTGATATCTTCAATAAAATCCTTGATATCTGCCGTTACGGGTGCATATTCTTTCATCCAAGACATAGGTACGTCCATGAAATTAACTCTCCTCTCTTTTTTGAGGACGTTGTCCTCAAACTCCTGCAAAGGGGTACCCCCCTTGACCCTACACGAAAATGAAATTTCATTTTCAAATTAAAAGTTTTTGGCTTGCTTTTTTTCAAAAAGCGAGTGGGGTTTGGGGCAACGCCCCAAGGTCTTAAAACTGTTTCAGGAATTTTGTATCGTTTTCGAACAGAAGACGTAGGTCTGTGATGCCATATCTCTGCATCGCTACACGTTCCAGACCCATACCGAAAGCGAAACCGCTGTATTCTTCAGGGTCAATACCGCTCATTTTCAGAACTTTGGGATGAACCATACCACAGCCCAACAGTTCGATATAGCCTTCGCCTTTGCATACACGGCAGCCTTCCCCACCACAAGCAAAGCAGGTTACGTCCATTTCCGCACTGGGTTCTGTGAAGGGGAAATGATGGGGACGGAAACGTACCTTTGTATTTTCACCAAACAGTTCCTTTGCAAATACAGCCAGCGCACCTTTCAAGTCGCCCATAGTAACGTTTTTATCGATTACCATGCCTTCCAGCTGATGGAATACAGGGGAATGGGTTGCGTCAACTTCATCGGAACGGTAAACTGCACCGGGGCAAACCATACGGATAGGCAGCTTGCCTTTTTCCATGGTACGAACCTGTACAGGGGATGTTTGTGTTCTCAGGAGAATATCGCCGTTGATGTAGAAAGTATCCTGTTCATCTTTTGCAGGATGATTTGCAGGTATGTTCAGTGCTTCGAAGTTATAGTAGTCCTTTTCAATTTCAGGGCCATCAGCCACCTCGTATCCCATGCCTTTGAAAATATCACAGATTTCATCAATAACGATGCTCATGGGATGCTTATGACCTTCAGGTCTTTCCTTGCCGGGCATAGTTACGTCGATCTTTTCCTTTTCCAAACGATGCGCCAGTTCCGCTGCTTCCAGACGTTTTTTGCTTTCTTCCAGCATTTTTTCGATGTCCTGTCTTACTTCATTTGCCATCTGACCAATGATAGGTCTTTCTTCGGCAGAAAGCTTACCCATTTCTTTCAGGATCGCTGTCAGTTCGCCTTTTTTACCAAGGAATTTTACCTTCAAATCGTCAACATCTTTGATTTCTTTGGCTTCCTGGAACGCTGCCAGTGCCTTTTCCTGGATCAGTTTTAACTTATCCTTCATTTTGTTTTCTCCTCTCTTTCTTGAGGGTTTCCCCTTATACTAGAAAAGCCTCCGTCACACAAAGGGACGAAGGCTCGCGGTACCACCCAAATTCCTGCTATCACAGGCACTCTGATGCGTAACGTGCATGAAACGGACTTCCCTACTCTCTTTTCAGGAAGCCGACTCCGATGGGAACTTCTGTAGCTTCTTATACGAAAAACCCTTACAGCTCTGGAATTTCATTCCGAAGGTCTTTTCTCTGGCGTAGTTTCACTACATACTTTTCATCTTCACAGTCGTTAGATATTCATAACAAAAATATTTTATCACACCAATTTTGAAAGTCAAGAGGAAATCGAGAAAACCTTTTTTATTCCCCCTTAAGACGACGCAGATGCTCCTTGATCCGCCGTTCAATGCCGTTATCCGTAGGCACATAGTATACTGTACCCACCAATTCATCGGGCAGATACTGCTGCTCCACATAATGCCCGGGATAATCATGGGCATATTTATAGCCAATGCCATGTCCCAAATCGGAAGAACCGCTGTAATGGGCATCTTTCAGATGAGGTGGAACAGTACGGATGCGGATATTCCGCACATCGGAAAGAGCTTTATCGATGCCCAGATATGCCGCATTGCTCTTAGGCGCACAGGCAACATAGGTAACCGCCTGCGCAAGAGGAATACGCCCTTCCGGCATGCCGATGAAGTTCACTGCTTCCATGGCGGCCACAGCTACCTGTAAAGCATGAGGGTCGGCATTGCCCACATCCTCCGATGCACAGATCACAACCCTGCGGGCGATAAACTTCGGGTCTTCCCCAGCATAGATCATCTTCGCCAGATAGTATAACGCCGCATCGGGGTCGGAGCCACGCATACTTTTGATGAAAGCAGAGATGGTGTCGTAATGATTATCCCCATCCTTATCGTAATTCAACGCCCGTTTCTGGATACATTCCTGAGCTTCCTCCAAAGTGATATGAATAATGCCGTCTTTGCCTGGGTCTGTGGTCAGGACTGCCAGCTCCAGTGCGTTCAAGGCTATTCTGGCATCGCCATTGGCTGTATTGGCAAGGAAAGAAAGGGCATCTTCGTCCAATTTGGCATGGTAAACACCCATGCCATTCTTTTCGTCCGTCATTGCCCTTTGCAGCAGCATTTTGATATCTTTATCCTCCAGCTGGCGCAGTTCAAATACAATAGAACGGGAAACCAAAGCCTTGTTTACCTCAAAATAAGGATTTTCCGTGGTGGCACCGATTAAAATGATGGTGCCGTCCTCCACATGGGGCAGCAATGCATCTTGCTGGCTTTTATTGAACCGATGAATTTCATCGATAAACAAAATCGTCTTATTTCCGTACATCCCCAGCTCCGCCTTGGCATCCTCCACCGTTTCTTTGATATCCTTAATGCCTGCGGTGGTGGCATTAATCTGGCAGAATTTACTTTTCGTCGTATTTGCAATGATCTTCGCCAAAGTTGTCTTGCCTGTACCGGGAGGGCCATAGAAAATGACGGAGCTGAGCCGATCACTTTTGATGGCACGATAGAGCAGTTTCCCCTTGCCGATAATATGCTCCTGCCCAACAAATTCCTCCAAGGTTGTGGGGCGCATCCGAGCCGCCAGAGGTGCATCCTTCCCTCCCTGCAGGCTGCGGTTATATTCAAATAAGTCCATTTTTTCACCGACTTTCCAATCAAAATCCCTTCAAAGTGTTTCTTTCAAATAATATCTAATATATTTTATAGTAGATTTCCTTTTATTTCAACTTGAATTTACAATCTAAGTGCAACAGATAAAAAAAGACTCATAGTCTGGTAC
>CALCGT010000057.1 GCA_937901125.1 uncultured Clostridia bacterium
CGGCCAGTGCCCATTCCACGTTATCCCACATCACCACAGCCAGCCACATGGCAACCGCCCCAGTAGCCGCAATGGCGCATGCATATTTCAGCACCGTCCAGATGGACAGGAATATGTATCTTCTCTTGGCTTCCTTCATCAGGCGTTCTTCCCGTCTGGCTTTGCGCTCTTCCGCTGTTGTCATTTTTTACCTCCTCCCGTACATCTTGGACAAAGATATCCTCTGCTGGCGTCCTGTATCATGGCGATATTCCATAACAGCCGACACCGTTTGCAGATGGCGTATCGATGTCCTTTAACTTGCTTCATGCAAACCACCTAAATCCATTTTCAGGATTGTCATTACTGCAACCAATTCCCACATGATCCATGTATCAGGATGGTTCAGCCGCTTCGACAGCATGTTGTAGTGGATGCAGGCCCTTTCAGCTAGTTTCTTTCTGTTATAGTCCATGCACCGTGTTTTCGGATGGAAGGCAGCACCTCGGATGTTACCCATTTGCGGAAAGGCTTTGCTTCTGGCTTGTCACTGCGAAGGATCACGTTGTAAAGACCAGATTCGTTAATACAAAGCATTTCCAGTGTCTTTTCTTTGCTCTGAGGGTGGGGCAAGTCAAATCTACCCACCTCATCTTCTTCTAGCCTCTTGGGCAAATCCTTATGGTTTTCGATATCCAGAATGCCACACACATCCTTCAGCACCCACCAAGGTTCGCCGTCTTTCTGGATTGTTCTTACTTCGTTACCGTTGTAGTTAAAAATCTGTAATTCGTTCATTTAGATTCCTCCTTTTTAATCACATTCCAAAAAGTATCTTAATAAGTTACTCCTTTGCAAAAAAAATTTCCATAGGATTTTCGATATGTAATTCATCAATCATTATTTGAATTTCATCACTTCCAAAAATACCATTTTTCATTTTTTCATAGAAGGTTTTTGGTGTAATGCCAATCTTTTTCGCAATATCGGATTGAGAATAACCATTTTCCACGATAATCCCTTTCAATTTATCTGTTTTTATCAAATAACCACCTCCATTGTAACTTTTAAAGTTACTACTATAATACCACTTTTTTGTAACTTGTCAAGATATTTTCTATTGATTTTATAACTTTTTTGTGATACTATTGAG
This sequence comes from uncultured Clostridia bacterium, assembly GCA_937901125.1. Classification (GTDB taxonomy): domain Bacteria; phylum Bacillota; class Clostridia; order Lachnospirales; family Anaerotignaceae; genus Anaerotignum_A. The sequence continues at coordinate 1,133 of CALCGT010000057.1, forward strand.
TTACTCAAATCTAGAAGGAGGTTTTAATATGACAATAGGCGGCCGAATTAAAAAAGTGCGAGACAATCTTGGAATGAGCCAAGTTGAATTTGCAGACAAAATTAATGTATCCAAACAGACATTATATAAATATGAAAATGATATCATAACAAATATTCCTTCGGATAAAATTGAAGCTATTGCAAAAATAGGAAAAGTTTCTCCTGCATATATTATGGGCTGGGAAGATGAAGACAATATCGCTATAAGTAGCAATATTGCTAACACTATAAAAAAATATCGCACAATTGATCCAGAGAATTACTCATATACAAATATAGCTGAATATATCGGTGTCAGCCCGCAAGATGTAGAGGATTGGGAAAATAATCGAAAACCTTTTAGCGTTGAGCATGTATTAAAGTTGGCAAAAGCCCTTGGAATATCATTTAATGATTTATGTGGATTCAATCCTCAGCAAATTGCTTTTGAAACTGAGGAAGACTATATTTCAAATGTACTTAATTCTTTAGGGTATACTATTTTTTATTCGGAGTTTAATGGAACTCAAGAAGTAATAATAGTTACCGAAAATAATCAATTATATTCTTTATCGATTTCTGATTTTGAGAAATTTAAAGAATCCATTCGGGATTTTATTCAATATCTAATAACTAAAACGATTAAACAATCAGCAAAACTAAAATATCAAAAAGACAATCTTAATAGTACCACTACCTAAGAAAATAAAAAAATTCCCCCTGCAACCAGCAGGAAAGAGATATCTTATAACACATTATACAATACAAAAGGAGGTATATTTATGGCAATGGAAATGGCAACAAACTGGATCTTCAATTCTGAATGTCCCATCCCCAGCGATGTACAGGAGCTGCTGGTAGAAAGTGAAGTAGCAATTGCCGCTTACAAAACAGTAAGAGATTCCGCAATCTTTACAAACAAAAGACTGATTGTAAGAGATTCTCAGGGTATCACAGGGAAAAAGGTAGAAGTATATTCCCTTCCCTATTCTTCTATTAACATGTGGTCTACAGAAAATTCCGGCAAACTGCTTGACCTTACATCTGAAGTTGAATTGTGGACAAGAGCCGGTCATATCAAAATCAGCCTGAATAAAGGCTGTGATGTAAGAAAATTCGATAAGCTTCTGGCAAATGCGATCCTGAAATAAATACACTTGAATTTACAATCTAAGTGCAACAGATAAAAAAAGACTCATAGTCTGG
>CALCGT010000058.1 GCA_937901125.1 uncultured Clostridia bacterium
AAGCCTGCCGCCTGATTAAGGCTGATGGCTGGGCTACCGATGTGAAGTATACGGATAAGTTGGTAAGTCTGATCGAAAAGTATGGGCTGACAAAGTATGATGAGGAGGTGCTGGAAGTGGTAGAAAAAGATAAGATCATTGTAGACGGTAAAGAGTGTAAAGTGAACATGATCCGCAAGGACGGCGTGACCTATATCAAGACAAGGGATATTGCGGAGCTGGTCGGGTATCAGGTCGGCAGTCAGGGCAAAGTGCCTGTGCTGACAAAGGAATAACCATTTTCTTGAGGTCAGGAATATGGTATAATAAACAAAACGCCCCGATTTTCTCGGGGCAATACGGGTCTTTAGCTCAGTTGGTCAGAGCATCCGGCTCATAACCGGACGGTCCAGGGTTCGAGCCCCTAAAGACCCAGCCTGCACCAGTGGTTTAATGGTAGAACATCAGCCTTCCAAGCTGAGAGCGAGGGTTCGATTCCCTTCTGGTGCTTTTGAACGTACTCCGGTGTCCTTCGGGCCCGGGGTTTTTTTTAATTTTTAAGCAGAAAACTCGATCGAATAGTGAAAAATAACGATTTTTATAATTGATACTATATGTAATTGACAAAATATGAAAAAATATATAAAATAATGTATTCGGAAAAGAGGTGTTGTTATGGCAAAAAAGTATTATGCTGTTAGAAAAGGCTTAGTGCCGGGTATTTATACGTCGTGGCCTGAATGTCAGCAAAATGTTAATGGATTTTCTGGAGCAGAATATAAAAGTTTTGGAACTCAAAAAGAAGCACAAGCATATTTAGATGGTGAAAATGAAACAACATCTGGAGATGATGAGAATATTAGCAGGATTTTTTCTGATGCAGAAGCGGTTGCATATGTTGATGGCTCTTATAACAACACAACTGGTGAATATGGATATGGATTGGTAATGTTCCATAATGGTGGGGAAGAGCATTTTGCAGGGAAATTTACTAATTCTGATATGGCGTCTATGCAAAATGTTGCTGGTGAAATCGAAGGCGCAAAAGCAGCAATGAAGTTTTGCGTTGATAATGGGATTAAGTCGTTAGACTTGTTTTATGATTATGAAGGAATTGAAAAATGGTGCACTAAAGCATGGACACCTAAAAAACCTGGGACTAAAGAGTACCGTAAATTTTATAACTCCGTTAAGGATACGGTAAATATCAAATTTATAAAGGTGAAAAGTCATTCTGGTGATAAGTATAATGACTTGGCAGATTCACTTGCAAAAGCTGCAGTTGGAATTGGAGAAGAAGGTGCAGTTGTTACTGTCCGCAATAATGGCGTTTTAGCAAATGGAATTAAGAAAAAAGATTTAATCGCAATTCTAGAATTATTAAAAGATGATTTTTCAGATTTTCAGTTGATAGAAAGTGAAATTCCTTACGGTCATAAGTATGAGTTAGCTATTGGAAATCCCAATAAACAAAAGGTTACACTTAATTATTTTGAAAAGAAAGAAAAAGTCTGGGTTACAGGTAGAAAAGAAGATTTGTTTAACAGATTTTCATCATATATTATTGAACTGCTTGAAGTAGATGAAATTCCTGAGTTTTTGAATACAGTGCATGATCTTAATATTGATAAAGATATTGTTCAAACTGAATTTGAGTCCCTTTTCCCTAATTCCTATGATAAAATTCCCACAGAATTAAATAATTATTTGCATCAGGCTGTATATAACTTACACATTAGTGGAAAGGTATATGTGGCTAATTTTCTGGTTGAACCTGCAATTCGCCCTTTGGAAGGAATTCTTAAGATGGCACTAGTAGATAATGGATTCCCGATTAGAAATGATGAGCAGACCTATGATTCCTTTTTCGTATTTAAAGAAGTGGACAACAAGTATGTAGTAAGAAGAGAATATATCAAGGATTTACATTCTCAGAAATTAGTGGATTATTTAGGAAAGGCATATACCTATTATCACAATAATAGACATACTCTTTTCCATTGGGACAATCCTACAGAAGACTGTGATACAACAAGAACCATCAATACTGTTGAAGAAGCAGCAGTTATCATAAGAGATACGGTTGCATTGATTGATGAGTATTTTACAATATAAAATTTAATGGAGGTGATGAATTGCATGAGTAAGCCTTACGAAATCTTAAAATTAAATACTGATTCTAAATATGAATGTATGGTGGTTTTATGCAATTCTCATTCTCCATACGATTATTTAGAGTACATTTCAAATGATATTGTAGATATTTCTTCTTCTGGTAAAATTCTGATTGACCAGTTTCTACATAGTGGAAATACTAATAAAAGATTTATTGAATTTGATATTATTGAAAATAAATTACAAAATGGAAACTTTGTTGAAGTTAAAAAAGATAGTATTTATAGAAAAACCACATGTGATTTTTTGAAAAATAGCGAATTATTAATTGGATCTATATTGACATCTATTCAGCAAAGAATGATTAATAAAGGTATCGTAATTTAATAGTACAAAATGGGCGACTCACTCCGCCCCTTATTTTTCATTCAAAACCGTCTTACTTAAAAGAAATGCCCCTCGAAAGAGGGGCTGTTTTCATTATTCGGTGAACAATTCCTTTCCAAGACTTGCCGTGTATTTCGCGCCTGCTGTGAATCCTTTCTCTTCGATTTCTGCAATCAGATCATTCAGCATTTCTTCGGCTGTGAAGTAGTCATCGGCATTCAGTTTACTTTTTAAAAATTCCTGCAATTCTTTCAAGTTATCTCCTCCTGTACAGTATTCCTGGAATTCGATTTCTCTTTCGTGGCAATAGCTGCGGTATAAATCTTTGATTTTAGACATAATGTACCTCCTATTGTTTTTAGTTTGTGCGCAGCAGATTACAACTAAGATCGCTTACGATTGTACCTAATTTTGAAAAGACGCTAGAAATCCGTTTTCCTGATTTAAAATGGAATGTTCACAAATTATTAAGAAATTTTTTCGACAAACCCGTTTTATTTCCTATTTCAGCTATGTTATAATTAATACTTAATTGAAAAGGAGGTTGAGACAATATGTCTGAGAATAAACAACAGCCAAATAATATCGGCGGTCAGGCGGTCATCGAGGGCGTTATGATGCGCGGGAAGAAAATATATGCCATGGCAGTGAGAAACCCCGAAGGGGAAATCGTTATCGAAAAAAAAGACTGGGGCGGCCTTGGTAAAAAGGGTATTTTTAAATATCCTATTTTCCGCGGCATGGCAGCTTTTGTGGATTCTCTGGTGAGCGGTACAAAAATTCTGATGCGCTCTGCAGAGATCGCCGGGGAAGGCTGGGAAGAGGAAGAGCTTTCCCTCATAGAGCAGTGGCTGACAGATAAGCTGGGGGATAAGATCAATGATATCCTTATTTATTTCAGCGTGTTCCTGTCTCTGGTGCTGGGTATGGGGCTGTTTTTCGTCCTGCCTGTATTTTGTGGGAACTTCTTTAAGGCTTATGTACCCACTTGGGCATTGGGTGTCATCGAAGGCTTGGTGCGTATCGCCATCTTTTTGGCATATCTGTGGCTGATTTCCCGTATGAAGGAGATTCGCCGTGTGTTCCAATACCACGGTGCAGAGCATAAGACCATCGCCTGCTTTGAAAGCGGCAAGGAACTGACAGTGGAAAACGTGCGTCCCTGTACAAGGCTCCATAAACGCTGCGGCACCAGCTTTTTGCTGTTCGTTATGCTGATTTCCATGGTGGTATTTTTCTTTGTTCGCACTGATGTATTCATTCTCCGTTTGGTGACAAGGATTTGTCTGGTGCCTTTTATTGCTGGTATTTCCTATGAAGTGATCCGTTGGGCGGGCAGATCTGAAAGTGGTTTTGTTAAAGTTGTTAGCGCACCGGGGCTGTGTTTGCAGAAGCTGACCACAGCAGAGCCCGATGACGGACAGATCGAGTGTGCCATTGCGGCTATGAAAGGGGTTCTGGAAGATGAGCCTGAAGAATAAAACAGTTGGAGAAGCATTAAGAGAAGGAAAGCTACGTCTAAAGGCGGCAGGCAAGGAAGCCTACGCCTTCGAGGCGGATCTGTTGCTGGAAAAAGCCGCCGGTCTGAACCGTACGGCTTTATTTTTGCGTGAGGGGGAGACCCTTTCCCATGAAGCGGCAGAGCGTTACGAACACTTCCTTTCCCAACGGGAGGCAGGCAGACCCACCCAGTATATCCTGGGGACATGGGAATTTATGGGCTTGCCTTTTCATGTGGGGGAAGGGGTTCTGATTCCCAGAGGGGATACGGAAGTACTGGTGGAAACCATTCTGGAAATCCAGCAGAAAGAGCCCCTCAAATCTATTTTGGATATTGGCACAGGCAGCGGCTGTATTCCTGTCAGCCTAGGAAAATATGGCAGTTTTGAGCAGATTATGGCGGTGGATATCAGCCCGAAAGCCTTGGACTATGCCGTGAGAAACGCTGCGGAAAACAAAATAGAGATTGGTTTTTTCGAAAGCGATTTGTTTGCCAAGGTGCCCATGGAGTGGAAAGGAAAGCTGGATGCCATCGTTTCTAACCCCCCCTATATCCCCCAAAAGGATATTGCAGGGCTGATGAAGGAGGTCAGGGATTTTGAGCCCCTGAATGCTTTGGACGGCGGCGAGGATGGTCTGGATTTTTACCGTGCCATTGTGGCCCAGGGGAGAGAATGGCTGCAGGAAGGCGGCTGGCTCTTTTTTGAAATTGGATATGACCAGGGGGAGGCATTGCTGTCTCTCCTGCGGGAATTTGGATATACTGAAATTGGACTGAAGCAGGATTTGGCAGGGCTGGACAGAGTAGTCCTTGGCAAAAAAACGGAAAGGGGGGCGTGAGTATGTTTGAACGTTTGGCGGAAATCGAGCATAAATACGAGGATTTGGCAGAGCAGATCAATGACCCCGATATTATCGCCGATCAGACCCAATGGCGCAAGCTGATGAAGGAATACAGCGATATGACACCCATCGTGGAAAAATATCGGGAATATAAAGGGGCAAAAGAGGCTATTGAGGAAAGCCTGCTGATGCTGGAAGAAAAACTGGATGATGATTTTCGGGAATTAGTCAAGGAAGAATTGGCAGAAAATAAAGAAAAATTAGAAACACTGAAAAAAGAGATTACCCTTTTGCTCATCCCCAAAGACCCAAACGATGAAAAGAACGTCATCGTGGAGATCCGCAGCGGCGCAGGGGGCGATGAAGCGGCGTTATTCGCCGGGGATCTCTTCCGTATGTATGCCCGTTATGCGGAGCGGCGCAAATGGAAGATTGAGATCATGAACATCAGTGAAAGTGACTTGGGGGGGTTCAAGGAAATTGCCTTTATGATAAAAGGGCAGGGAGCCTATTCCCGGCTGAAATATGAAAGCGGTGTCCATCGGGTGCAGCGCATCCCCACCACGGAGAGCGGCGGACGTATCCACACCTCCACAGTTACAGTGGCGGTTCTGCCCGAAACGGAAGAGGTGGACGTACACATTGATATGAATGATGTCCGGGTGGATGTGTTCCGTGCTTCCGGCAACGGGGGGCAGTGTGTCAATACTACGGATTCTGCCGTCAGAATGACCCATATCCCTACGGGCATTGTGGTATCCTGCCAGAATGAGAAATCCCAGCTGAAGAATAAGGAACAGGCCTTGAAGGTGCTTTATGCCCGGGTCTATGAACGGGAGCGGATAGCCCATGACGAGGCCATCTCTGCCGACAGACGGTCCCAGGTGGGGACGGGGGACAGAAGTGAGCGCATCCGTACCTATAACTTCCCCCAAGGCAGGGTCACAGACCATCGAATTGGGTTGACTTTGCACAAGATAGATGCTATCATCGATGGCGATTTGGACGAGATCATGGACAGTCTTGCCACCACCGACCAAATGTCAAAAATGCAGGAAAATTAAGACCTTGGGGCTCTGCCCCAATACCCCGCGAGGGGGTCACCCCCTCGACCCGGTACTATGCACAAACTACGTTTGTGCAGGGGAAAAAAGATTTTGAGAGATACGAAAATTTTATGACCTGCCCAAAATGTAATTTTGGGCAAAATCAGGGTGCAGGGGAATGATTCCCCTGCTGGGAGTTTGAGGGCAACGCCCTCAAGAAAAGAGGTTATATTATGAAAGATTTGTGGAATTTGTTTATCACCTTCTGTAGGATCGGCGGCTTCACCTTCGGCGGCGGCTACGCGATGCTACCTATGCTGCAGAAGGAGGTTGTAGAAAAACGAAATTGGGCGACGGAAGACGAAGTATTGGACTACTTTGCCATCGGTCAGTGTACCCCCGGCATCATCTTCGTCAATACTGCCACATTTATCGGCTATAAGCAAAAGGGCATCCCCGGTGCCATTGCCGCAACGGTGGGCAGTATCTTCCCTTCTGTCTGCATCGTCATGTTCATCGCTGCAGTGCTGAACAACTTCGCAGAACTGCCAGTGGTACAGCATGCCTTTGCCGGTATCCGTGTGGTGGTCAGCGTGCTGATCCTGAATGCGGTGAAAGGACTGTGGAAAAAATCTGTTGTGGATAAATTGTGTATCGTGATCGCGGCAGCATCCTTCCTTGTTTCTGTTTGGGTGGATATTTCCCCCGTCTGGATTATCATTATGGCGGCAATCTTAGGCATTGCCGTTTCCAGTGGAAGGGAGGCGAAGAAATCATGATGGATCTTCTGATTCTGATTTTTGAATTCTTCAAAATTGGGCTGTTTTCTGTTGGCGGGGGTTTGGCAACCTTGCCCTTCCTCTATCGTCTGGCGGATAAATATCCCTGGTTTTCTACCAGCCAGATTCCCGATATGATTGCCATTTCCGAATCTACCCCCGGCCCTCTGGGGGTTAATATGGCTACCTATACAGGTTTTCAGCACAGCGGTGTCATCGGCAGTATCTGTGCAACGGCAGGGTTGGTGCTGCCCTCTGTCATCATCATTATCATGGTGTCTAAGGTTCTGGAAAAATTCCGCAGCAATAAATATGTGGAGTATGCCTTTTATGGTCTGCGCCCTGCGGTTATGGGGCTCATCGGTGCTGCGGGCTTCGGTGTCCTCATCGGTGCGTTGTTCCACTCCGCAGCCTTGGAGGAGCTGAATCTGGGAAATATCGGCAGTATGATTGGTATCGAAGAATGTATCCTTTTCTTGGTGCTGCTTTTCGCTACGAATAAATGGAAAAAGCATCCTATTTTTTATATCGTGTTGAGTGCCATTGTGGGCATTGTTTTCGCACTTTAAAAACGCATGAACATTTTGTCCCTTCCATATCTTTTTATAAAAAGGAAGAACGGGGGAAGGGATATGACATATCTGATCTGGCTCCTCCTTTGTGGAGGATATCTGATTTCTGCATGGGCAGCAAAGAAGCGGAATCCCGCCGAAGCTGCCCTTTGTTTTTTCGATGGGATCTATCTGGCTATGCTTTGCTTTGCGGTGCTGCCTATGGCCATGGAGACTGCCTTTTTCTATGGTGCTGCGCTGTTTTCTGCCGTAGGGGTGGCCCTGGGGCTTTTGGCAGAAAAGAGATTTCCTTGGGAAAAAGCCCTGGGGGTGGTGCTTTTCATTGGACTGACAACAGCCCTTTTCCTGTTGGAAGGAAAAGAACTGACCTTGCAAGAGATCGCCCCTTTGGCTCTTTTTGCCGGCATGGGGCTGTACCACGCTTCGGCGGGCATCCTTCCGGAACCTATCCGCATCAGCAAAGCCCTTCTGAGCGCAGGCGGATTCCTTTTGGGAACCATTCTTTTTTCACCTTTTCTGTGAAAAGAGCGGAAATTCAATATTTTCTCCCATAAAAATTGCCAAGAAGTCTTTTTTTTGGTATGATTAATGAGCCTGTATCCCATAATAAAGGGTGGGCTGGGAATGCCGATCCCGTAAATTTTTAAAATAAAAAAGAGAAGAGCACCTTTGGAATTAGGGGGTTATTATGAATCTGATCGGAAAAGAAGAACTGAAGAATATGATCCGGGAAAACGTGAAAACGTTGTACCGTAAAACACTGGAGAATGCCACGGCGGAAGAACTTTACCAGGCTGCTGTGTTTGCGATTCGGGATGTCATCACAGATAAATGGATGAAGACCCATGATGAATACTATGAAAAAGATGTAAAGGTCGTTTACTACCTTTCTATGGAATTTTTGATGGGTCGTTTCTTTGGCAACGCCCTTATCAATCTAGAAATGTTCGACGAAGTGAAGGAAGTATTTGACGAACTGGGCATCGATTATAATGTTGTGGAAGATGCAGAGCCCGACCCCGGTCTGGGCAATGGTGGTCTAGGCAGATTGGCGGCATGTTTTCTGGAATCTTTGTCTACCTTGGCGCTGCCTGCCTATGGCTGCGGCATCCGCTACCATTACGGTATTTTCGAACAGCGCATCGAGAAAGGCTATCAGGTAGAAGTACCCGATAACTGGTTGGAAAACGGCGATCCTTGGGGCATTAGAAGAAATGAATATGCCGTTGAGGTCAAATTTGGCGGCAATGTCCGTGCAGTGCCCAATGAAAACGGCGAATATAAATTTGTGCAGGAAAACTATCAGTCTGTTACAGCCATTCCCTATGACTATCCTGTTATCGGCTATGGCAACAACACGGTAAATACTCTGCGCCTGTGGGAAGCAAAACCCAAGAACAGACTGGACTTGAAATCCTTCAACGAAGGCAATTACCAGAAGGCGGCGGAGGAAGAATTGCTGGCAAGCACACTGACAGACGTACTGTATCCTGCCGATGAACATATTCAGGGCAAGGAACTGCGCCTGCGCCAGCAGTATTTCTTCATTTCCGCAACGATCCAGAGAGTCGTTGCCCGTTTCAAAAAGATGCATACAGACTTCAACGAACTGCCCAATAAGGTGGCATTCCAGCTGAACGATACCCATCCCAGCATGGCTGTGGCGGAACTGATGCGTGTATTGGTGGATGAAAACGACCTTCCCTGGGATCAGGCTTGGGATATCACCAAAAAGGTCTGCGCCTATACCAACCACACCATCATGGCGGAAGCGTTGGAAAAATGGCCTATGGAGCTGTTCAGCCGTCTGCTGCCCCGTATCTATCAGATTGTGGAAGAAATCAACCGTCGTTTCGTTTTGGAACTGGTCGAAAAATATGGCAACAACCCTGAAAAGATCAGAAAAATGGCTATTATCGCCGATGGGCAGATTCGTATGGCTTATCTGGCTATCGTGGGCAGCCATTCTGTCAACGGCGTAGCGGCATTGCATACGGAAATTCTGAAAAATCAGGAGCTGAAGGATTTCTATGAGCTGTATCCTCAAAAATTCAACAATAAAACAAATGGTATCACCCAGAGAAGATGGCTGCTACATTCCAATAAAAAACTGGCAGATCTAATCACGGAAAAAATCGGCAAGGATTGGATTACAGATCTGGATCAGCTGGAAAAGCTGGTTCCCTATGCAGATGATGCGGAATTCCGTTCCCGTTTTATGGAGATCAAAAAAGAAAATAAAATCGCTCTGGCGAAATATATCAAGGAAACAAAGGGCATCGATGTGAACCCCGATTCTATTTTCGATATTCAGGTAAAGCGTCTCCATGAATATAAGAGGCAGCTTTTGAATATCCTCCATGTCATCGGTTTGTATAACCAGCTGAAGATGAACCCCAGTCTGGATATGGTTCCCCGCACCTTTATTTTTGGTGCCAAAGCAGCGGCAGGCTATCGCAGAGCAAAGCTCATCATCAAGCTCATCAATGCCGTTGCGGATGTGGTCAATAACGACCCTACTATCCATGGCAAGATCAAAGTGGTATTCATGGAAAACTATCGGGTATCTTTGGCAGAAAAACTGATCCCCGCGGCAGATATCAGCGAACAGATCTCCACCGCCGGCAAGGAAGCCTCCGGCACGGGGAATATGAAGTTTATGCTGAATGGTGCTTTGACAATCGGTACCATGGATGGTGCCAATGTGGAAATCTGCGAAGAGGTCGGCAGAGAAAATATCTTCATTTTCGGTATGAGTGCCGATGAAGTACAGCAAAAATATCAGGGCGGCTATGATCCTTGGATGGTTTATAACATGAATCAGGAAGTGCGTATGGCATTGACCAGCCTCATCGACGGCACCTTTGACCCTGATATGAACCTGTTCCGGGAACTGTATGATGCCCTGCTGAACAGTTTTAGCAGCAGAGCTGACGAATATTTCGTTCTGGAGGACTATGCAGATTACGCTCGTGCCCACTGGGATATCGACAGAGCATACCGTGATAAGGAAAGATGGGCGAAAATGGCCATTATGAATACAGCAAAGAGCGGCAAGTTCTCTTCTGACAGAACCATCCGCCAGTATGCTGATGAAATCTGGAACTTGCCCACAGTTGATATCCAAATGTAACATTTTGCAGAAGAGAAATATTTGACATCTCTTCCAATTCCATGTACAATAGACAATGCAATGAAATTATGAAGGTCGTCTGGCGGCCTTCTATGCACCCGTAGCTCAGGGGATAGAGCGTTCGGCTCCGGACCGAAAGGCCGCAGGTTCGAATCCTGTCGGGTGCAGAAAATTAAAAAACCTTCGACGATTTTAATGTCGAAGGTTTTTTGCTTTCATGGGGATCAGATCAGACCCAGTTCCTTTGCACATTCTTCCAGCGCATCCACAACCTGATCCAGATCTTCTTTGGTATGGTCTGCGGAGATGATGGTACGCAGGCGAGCAGTGCCTCTGGGTACCATAGGGAACTGCAGTGCCTGGGCATAAACGCCTCTTTCATACATCATCTGGCTCAGTTTCTGGGCTTTTTCCGCGTCCCCAACGATGACGGGGATAACAGGAGTCACGGATGTGCCGATATTCAGACCCAGCTTGCTGAGGCGGTCTGCGAAATAGTTGCGGTTTTCCCACAGCTTATCCACCAGTGCTGTGTTTTCCATCACCAGATCCACTGCCTTTGCCGCCGCTGCTGTCAGGCAGGGAGCCATAGGGGAAGCGGTGAAGATGAAGCTTCTTGCCTTGGGGCGCAGGCTTTCGATAAATTCCTTGGGGCCTGCTACAAAGCCGCCGGCGGAACCGAATGCCTTGGACAGAGAGCCTGTTTCGATGGTGATGCGATCTCTCAGACCGAAGTGGTCAACGGTACCTCTGCCAGCGGGACCCATTACGCCGTCGCCATGGGCATCGTCTACCACCAGCATTGCGCCGTATTTATCTGCCAGATCTGCCATTTCGGGCAGGGGCGCCAAATCACCGTCCATGCTAAATACACCGTCTGTGATGATGAGCTTTTTGCCTTCTACGGGTTCTTTCAGCAGCTCTTCCAGATGTGCCATATCCATGTGGCGGAAAACCTTGATCTTCGCACCGGACAGGCGGCAGCCATCGATGATGGAGCCGTGGTTCAGTTCATCGCTGTAGATGAAATCGCCCTTGCCCACCAGCTGTGGGATTAGACCGGAGTTGGCGGAAACGCCGCAGTTGAATACCAGTGTGGCTTCTACGCCTTTGAATTTTGCCAGCTTTTCTTCCAGTTCATCATGAACGGGATAGTTACCGCAGATATTTCTGCTGGCTGTTGTGGCAACGCCGTATTTTTCCAGTGCTTCTTTTGCGGCAGCCACTACTGCGGGATGGTTTGCCAGACCTAGGTAGTTATTGGACGCCATATTGATGACTTCTCGGCCATCCAAAATGATGCGGCCGCCCTGGGGACTATATAATGTTCTGTACATGGGGATACCTTCTTTCTTGCTATATAAAGATAGTTGCTTATGAATATATCATACTACAAGAACAGAAAGAGGGGAAGGTTAATTTCGTACAGTATAAGTTGCATTTAAATGAAATTTACTTTAGTGAATTTTGAATAGAAAGGGGAACGGCGCCTTCTTGGGGGAGAAGACGCCGTGTAAGGGTTGTCATTGCCACGCAGAAAAACAGTTAGGGGGCGTTTTTGCGCTTGGGAAGCAATGACAAGAAGAGATGAAAAGTTTGATTCAAAATAGCTTGAAGTTAGGAGAAAAACCTCAAACTACAGAAGCAAGCATAGTTAAAAATACGATTTTCTAACAAAGACACCAAAACAACAACGTGTTTGATGCCTCTGTTATCGTTTTTTCTTAAGTACATCATACATGATTTTGAACGAAATATCAATAGAAAATTTTGCTGATATCCATAGAAATTTTCAAAAAGCGATGTAAAAGGGGGCGAGAGCCAGAAAAATATTGTCAAATGCCAGCTTTTTTGCTAACATTATGAAAAGAAAGGCGGGAGACGCGTATGAAAACACAGGAATCCATGGAAAATTATCTGGAAACCATTTATGTATTAGATCAGAAAACAGGTTATGTACGTTCTGTGGACGTGGCAACGGAATTGGGCTTCAGCAAACCCAGCATTTCCAATGCCATGAAAAAGCTGAAAGCGGAAGGCTATGTGCAGATAGAAGAAAAAGGCCGTATCGTGCTGACAGAAAAGGGCAGAGCCTTGGCAGAAGGAACCTATGAAAAACATTGTGTGATCTCTCATTTGCTGATGGATATCGGCGTTAGCGAGGGAACCGCCTTGAAAGATGCCTGCCGTATGGAGCATATCCTCAGCGAAGAAACCTTCGCCTGTATGAAAGCCCATCATCAGAAATGGCATGAACTGAATCCCGACGTGAAAGAATAAAAAACAGACCCAAAGTCCCCTGGGAAGGAACAAGGGTCTGTTCTTTTTTTATTTTTCCTGGAAATAGGAGTATCCGTAAATTTTGCCGCTTGCGGGAGTTTCTCCATGCTTTGCCTGGATCAGTTCGGAAACGGTCACCAGTTCATAGCCCTGCCCCTGCAGATAAGGCACCAAAATGGCGGTGGCTTCTGCGGTAGAGATATAAATGCCGTGCATTAGGATGACTTTCCCGTCCAGATTGCCGGAGGATTTTATCACATCCAAAATAGCTTTGGCATCCCGGCTCTTCCAGTCTAGGGTATCGATGGACCAGAGGTAGATGGGCATGGGGATCTGTTTTTTCACGTTTTCATTACAGGCTCCATAAGGAGGACGGAAAACAGCAGGGTCTTTCCCTAGAGCCTTTTGAAAGGCGGCAGATGTTTTCTTTACGTCTGCGGAAATTTCTGAGGCAGTCAGCTTGCTAAAATTTTTATGGTCGTAGGAATGGCTGCCGACTTCGCAGCCCAGAGCCGCTTCCCGCTTCACCACATCAGGGTATTTTTCCACTAGATGCCCCAGATCAAAGAAGGTAGCCTTGGCGCCGTATTGTTCCAGGGTATCCAGAATGGCATTGGTGGCAATGGGATTGGGACCGTCGTCATAGGTCAGGGCCACCATTTTTTTATTGGATTTTTCCGGGGGAACCAGGGTTTCTGCTTTGGGTGCCTGAATTTTTGTCCGCATGTCCTTGTAGGGGATAGTCAGACTGACAATGCTATAGCTGCCGGGAAAGAGGTCGTAACGGTCGAAATAGAACAGCACGCCTTCAGTGGTGAAGGCAAAGCGGTCGAAGCGACCCCCATCCGGGGCAAGGAGTGTGGCATAGTTGCCGAAGAGACCTTTGTTATAGGGCTCCGTGGTGGTGAAATATTTCTGGGTATAGCTGGAAGCATTCTTTGCAAAATCCGTCCACATCAGCTCTTCCGCGGGGATTTCCTCATCCTTGCTCAGGTCGAAATGGAAGATTTGGATACGGGTATGGGGCAAAAGAATGCCGTCTGCTTCATGGGTCTGGAAAAACACAAGGCTCATGTGGTCGTTATCTGTCAGATAGGCTTCATACCCCAAATATAATGTTGCTTCCGTTTCTTTGCCGCGTTTTGTTGCATTTTCAGGCGTTTCTGTCGGTAAAAATTCCTGATCGAAAGCATTACGGATCTCTGTCACGATGCCTTCAATGCGTGCATCCACAGCGGCACACCCTGTTTTGGGATATTGCAGTACATAGGAAAGGGGCTTCTGGTATTCCACCACATTGGCGGCTTCCCCAACTTCCTGATGTTCCTGATAGGCTGCCCAGTAAGTTTCCCCTTTTTGGGTCAGCTCTGTGATTTTTTTACGATTGAGCATGTAAAGCCCGCTGTTGGTGGCACTGCAACCACAGCAGGAAAGGAGCAGTATGCCCATTAAAAAGAAAGCAAAAATGCGTTTCGGTTTCATTGATCGGTCTCTCCTGTATGATAGATAGGGTGTACATAACGTCCACGATTTGTTGTTTTCTTGCCGTATTGGATGGCCTTGGCAGGGCAACGGTTGATGCAGGCCAGGCACATGTTACAGGTATCCTCTGTCCATACGGGCTTGCCCACGGTCATGCTGATGCAGCCGCTGCTGCAGATTCGTTCACATTGGCCACAGCCAATGCAGTCGTTGGTGACATAGAAGGGTTTTGTTTTCATGCCTTTGCAGAAAGCGGGATTCACTGCTGTACTTAGGAAGCCGCCGAATTTTCCCCGTTTCACCCGGAAAAAATCGCTCCAGTTCAGCTTGACGGCACGGAGGATATTGTCCAGTGTTTTTTCTGCCTTTGCCAGCTTTTCGGTGGAGAGCTCTACTTTTTCCGTGTCAAACAGGATGACGCAGTTATCGGGCATCACCACAGAAAAGCCACTGTCCAGTACAAGACCGTTTTCTTCCAGGGCATTTTCAAAAATATCCATGGTTTTGCCGGCGGAGCTGCCGCAGGTGCAGACTGCAAAGATATAGGGATCACCGGAATAATACAATTCCAGATTTTTTACAAAATCGGTCACTACTTTGGGGGGTGCCCATGCGTAAACAGGGAATACAAAGCCCAATCTTTCACTTGCCTTCAAAGTATGGGTATAATTGCCCTCTCGGACAGCCAGAGCAATATCGATAAGGTCTTCGCCCAGACCATCGGCCAGTTTTTTCGCTGCTGCGTAGGAATTGCCGGTACCGCTGAAATAATAGATCATAAAAGTCCCCTCCTAATATGATACGTCCTTTTGTTGCATATTGTAGATAAGCATATCATAGCATATTTTCCATAGAAAAACTCTGAAGAAAATATTAAATTTTTAATACAATTCTGATTGGGAGCAGCTTCAAGATGTATTGTATGAAAAATATGTTTTTTTCAGACGCTGCTCTCTTCATAGACGTAAAAAGAAGGGAAAAAGTTTGCATTTTTTTGTCTTTACACAAATTTTTTGAAAAGATATACTGAAGATAAGAAATCTAAGGAGAAAAGGGGCGGAAAAATGCTGGAAAAAGCCATCATCTTAGCGGCAAAAGGACACACCGGGCAGGTGGATAAGGGGGGGCAGCCCTACATTCTGCATCCTCTACGGGTGATGCTCCAATGCGGGACCTTGGAGGAAAAGACCGTTGCCATCCTCCATGACCTTTTGGAGGATACCCCATATACTGCCCAAGATTTGAAAAAAGAAGAATTTTCGCCGGAGGTTATCGAAGCTGTTTCCTGTCTGACTCGTGGGGAAGGGGAGGATTATATGGCATATATTGGGCGTGTCTGCGAAAACCCCTTGGCGGCAAAGGTGAAGCAGGTTGATCTGATGGATAACATGGACATCAGCCGTATCCCAAACCCTACGGAAAAGGATGAGCAGCGATTGAAGAAATATGAAGCTGCTTTGCGGCGGATCGAAGAGAGATGGAAAGGGTGAGCGCAATGGAAAGCTGGACAGAGGAGAAGTATGAAGCCTTTCGGCAGGAACTGTTTTCGCAGGGAGAAGAAGAGTATAAAAAATTCCACGAAAAGCTGCTTTGTTCGGAGCTGCCTGTCATCGGGCTGCGAGTGCCGTTTTTAAGAAAAACAGCAGCGAAGATCGCTAAGGAGGACGGCGAGAGTTTTCTGCGCTTTTGCGGGAAGAATACCTATGAAGAACGGCTGCTCTATGGGCTGGTGGCTGCGGCGCTGCCCGTTTCCTATGAGGCCTTCCTGCCCTATTGTGATTATTATACAGAGCATCTGGTGGAAAACTGGGCTCATTGCGATGTGTTCTGTTCTTCCATAAAAAAGAAGCTGAAGGGACATGAAAGGGATTTCTTTCAATATATCGAAAAATATCTGGAATCAGAAAACCCTTGGGCCGTCCGTGTGGGTATCATTCTGATGTTGAGCCAGTATCTGATATCAGAATATCTGAAAGAGGTATTGGAGCGGATAGATGCCATCCATTCCGATTATTATTATGTTCGCATGGGGCAGGCGTGGCTTCTGGCGACGGCTTGGGCGAAGGATAGAGAGACTTGTCTGGAATATCTCTCCCATTCTAATCTGGATGACTGGACGTTTCATAAATTTATTCAAAAAGCCTGCGAGTCCTACCGTGTTTCTGCGGAGGACAAAACCTATTTGAGAAGCCTGAAGAAATAAGAAATCCATACAATTTATTAGGGGATTCTAAGGAAAAGGGAAAAGACCCTGTCGGCGATTTGTGGACATTGTGAAAAAACCATCGATTGATAATGAAAAATTATTGATTTATAAAGAATAATAATTTGATTTTATCAAAAAACAGGAGTAAGCTATATCACAAAGGAAACAAACAGCTGATATAAAGTTGAAAGATTTTAAAATAAAATCATTTGAACTTTGAAATGAAAAATGCCGTTTGGCGCAAGCCCGACGGCATTTTTCGAGAAAAGCAACTTTATCAAAGCAGAGAGAACGGAGGAAAGACGATGAGCTATTTCCCTTTTTTCATAGAGATTGGGCAAAAGCCCTGCCTTGTGGTGGGGGGCGGCATGGTGGCTCTCAGGAAAATTGAAAAATTGCTGCCCTTTGGCGGGGAAATCACCGTCGTTTCTCCTGCATTTTGTCAGGAAGTGGAGGAAATGGCAGGCATCCGCCGTATCAAGCGTAAATTCCAGCGCCGGGATATCGAAGGAAGGCTGTTTGTCATCGGCGCAACGGATGATGAAGCGGTCAATGCAGAAGTTTCCGCCCTTTGCAGGGAGAGAAACATCCCTGTCAATATCGTGGACAACCCGGAAAAATGCACCTTTTTCTTCCCTGCACTGGTGAAGAAGGGCGAATTTGTAGCGGGCTTTTCCAGCGGCGGCGGCAGCCCCTTAGCTGCCCAGTTTATCCGCAAGAGGATGGAGGATACCGTCCCCGATGGCTTCGATAAAGTGGTGGAAACTCTGGCAAATGTGCGCCAAAGGGTCAAAGCAGAAGTCCCCGATATCAAAAAACGAGAGCAGATATTCAAAAGAATTTTTGCCTTGGCTTTGGAAAAAGAGGGGAATGTATCAGAAGAAGAAATGGATGCAATACTAAAAAAGGAGGGGGAACAAAATGCATAAAATCAGAGTGGGAACCAGAAAAAGTCTGCTTTCCCGCAAACAGACGGATATGGCTCTGCAGGCATTGAAAAATGCATATCCTGCATTGGAAACGGAAGTCGTCCCCTTCCACACCAGAGGGGATAAAATTTTGGACAAGCCCCTTTGGGAGATCGGCAGTAAGGGGCTTTTTGCATCCGAGTTTGAAGAGATGATTTTGAATGATGAAATTGATATCGCCATCCATAGCGGCAAGGACTTGCCCCTTTTTGTGGCAGATGGGCTGGAGATCATCGGTATATTGGAACGGGACGACCCCCGGGATGTACTGGTGATGCCCAAAGGCAGAACCCCGGAGGAATGTAAGACCATCGGCACAGGCAGTCTGCGGAGACAGCAGTGTGCGGCAAAGCTCTTTCCTTGGGCGGAATGCAAGCTGATTCGGGGGAATATCCATACTCGCCTGCAAAAGCTAATGAATGGCTGCTTCGATGCCATTATCCTTGCCAAAGCGGGACTGGACCGCATGGGCATTATGGAGGACGACGGCTATACCTTCCGTGTTCTTTCTATGGATGAATTTCTGCCCGCTGCCTGTCAGGGCATCATCGTGGCAGAAGGTCGGCCGGAATTGGCGGAAATGATTGGAAAAATGACTCACGAAGAAACAAGGTGGGTGTTTGAGACAGAACGGGAATTACTGATGCTTTTGAATGCCGATTGCAGTGAGCCTGCAGCGGCTTTTGCGGAGCTTTCGGGGGATATCATTCGCCTGCGGGCTATGTACGGCACAGCCTATGCGGAAGGCACAGCCCCTGTGGAGGAAAGATTGGAATTGGCAGCGAAAGTCGTTGGGAGGTTAAGAGGATGAGCGAAACAGGAATGGTATATCTGGTAGGGGCCGGCTGCGGCGACCCGGAACTCATCACATGGAAAGGGCTGAAGCTGCTGAAAAAATGCGATGTGGTGCTGTATGATGATCTGGCGGCATACAAGCTGCTGGAAGAAACGAAGCAGGACTGTGAGCAGATCTTTGTGGGCAAGCGGTACGGCAAACATTCCCTTCCCCAGAAAGAAATCAACGCCCTTCTGGTGGAAAAGGCGAAGGAAGGAAAAACGGTGGTGCGGCTGAAAGGCGGCGACCCCTTTGTATTCGGCAGAGGGGGCGAGGAAATTCTGGCTTTGCAGGAAGAAGGAATCCCCTATGAAGTGGTTTCCGGCGTGACTTCTTCTATCGCTGTACCTGCGGCGGCAGGCATCCCCGTGACCCACCGGAAAACAGCCCGTAGCTTCCATGTCATCACAGGACATACGGCGGCCGGCGGCGAAACCACCCTGACGGAAAATATGGATACCTTGGCGAAGCTGGAAGGGACGTTGGTGTTCCTCATGGGCTTGCATCATCTGGAAGAAATCGCCCAAGGGCTGATGGAGGAGGGCAAAAGCCCCAATATCCCCGCAGCGGTCATTTCCAAGGGAACCACGCCCCAACAAGAGACCGTCCGTGCAAAACTGGGCGATTTGGCTGCGGAAGTGAGAAAAGCGGAACTGGAAGCTCCGGCGGTCATCGTCATTGGGGAAACTGCCGGACTGGATTTTACAGGAACGATTTCCCATCCCCTCCGTGGAATAAAAATCGGAGTGACGGGGACAAAATCCATCACCAGAAAGCTGCGGGACAGACTGGAGGAGCTGGGGGCAGAGGTGACGGAAATGGATTATTCCACCCTTATGCCCTATGGGGAAAATGAAATACTGGAAGAAGCCTTGCAGAAGGTATCCGAATATTCTTGGGCAGTATTCACCAGCCCCAATGGGGTGGATATTTTTTTTGACTATTTGAAAAAGCTGAAACTGGATATCCGCGCATTGGCAGGGCTTAAATTTGCCGTCATCGGCACAGGCACAGCGGCGGCTCTGGAAAAGCGAGGCATCTATCCTGCCTATCTGCCAGAAAAATACGATGTGGAAAGCCTTGCCCAGGGGCTTTGTCAGATGGTCGGAAAAGAAGAAAAACTATTGATCCTGCGGGCGGAACAGGGCTCCGAAATTTTGACGGAGGTATTGGATGCCGCAGGCATGACCTATACAGACGTGAAAATTTACGATATTCTGGTGGACAAGGAAAAACGCCGTTCTGCCAATGAAAAGGTGCAGGAAATGGATTTCATCACCTTTGCCAGCGGTTCCGGTGTCCGTGGGTTCATGGAAAACGGCGGCACCATCCCTGCAGGGACAAAGGCCGTCTGCATTGGCACTTCCACCAGGAAGATGCTCAAAAAATACGGTGATTATGAGAAGATTACAGCGGAAACCTTCAACGTGGACGGTGTGGTCGAAGCAATATTGAAGGAGGTAGAAAAGTGAGAAGATTCAGAAGACTGCGCAGTTCCGAAGCCATGCGCCGCATGGTGCGGGAAACAAGAGTTGCTGCGGAAGAAATGATCTATCCCATTTTTATCATCGAAGGAGAAAATATCAAAAACCCCATAGCGTCTATGCCGGGGGTCTATCAGTATTCCATCGACCGGATGGATGAAATGCTGCAGGCGGTGAAAGAATCCGGTATTGCCGGCGTGCTGATTTTCGGCATTCCTGCGGGAAAAGACGAGGTGGGTTCTCAGGCCTATGCCCCTGATGGCATCACCCAGAGAGCCATCTGCCATATCAAGGAAAGATACCCCGAATTGCTGGTCATCGCCGATGTGTGCCTGTGCGAATATACCTCCCATGGCCATTGCGGACTGGTGGACGGCTGTCATATTCTGAACGATGAAACCCTGCCCCTGTTGGCGAAGATGAGTGTCACACTGGCGCAGGCCGGGGCAGATATCATTGCACCCTCTGATATGATGGATGGGCGCGTAGGGGCGATCCGTCAGGCATTGGATGAAAATGGTTTCATTCATATCCCCATCATGGCTTACAGTGCCAAATTTGCTTCTGGTTATTACGGTCCTTTTCGGGATGCGGCTCATTCCGCCCCCCAGTTTGGCGACAGACGGTCTTATCAGATGGATGTCTGCAATAAAAGAGAAGCTATGCGGGAAATCGCCGATGATATTGAAGAAGGGGCGGATATGTATATCGTAAAGCCGGCTTTGGCGTACTTGGATGTGGTGGAGGCGGCGGCTCAGCGGTTCGACCTGCCTTTGGCGGTCTATAATGTCAGCGGCGAATATGCCATGGTAAAGGCGGCGGCGCAGATGGGCTGGATTGATGAAAAGCGCATCGTTATGGAAAACCTCATCGCCATGAAGCGGGCAGGTGCATCCATCCTCATCACCTATCATGCCTTGGATGCGGCGAAGTGGCTGAAAGAAGGCTAATACCATGAAAAAGGAAGAGGGGAAATGGGAACGGGTGACCCAGGAATTTGCCCCCGTCTGTGACGAGGATTGCAAAGTGCTGATTTTGGGTACAGCCCCCTCCCGTAAATCCCGAGAGGTGGGGTTTTATTATGGGCATCCTCAAAATCGCTTTTGGAAGATGCTGGCGGCAGTGACGGGGGAGAGAATCCCCCAGACCATCGAAGAAAAGAAAGCCCTCCTTCTGGGAAACCATATCGCTCTGCACGATGTCATCCATAGCTGTGATATCATCGGCAGCAGCGACAGCAGCATCCGAAACGTGGAGCCTGCCGATTTGGAACGGATTTTGGCGGTGACGGGGAAAGTCCCCATCCTCTGCAACGGCGGCACAGCCTATAAGCTATACAAAAAACATCAGGAGAAGCGACTGGGCATCGGAGCTCTGCAAATGCCCTCCACCAGCCCTGCCAATGCGGCATGGAAGCTGGAAAAGCTGGTGGAGACATGGGGAGAAGCTCTTTTGCCCCTGATCGGAAAAGAAGGTGACAGTCAGTGAAAGTCAGTGCGGAATGTATGCATTGCCTGGTAAAAAGACAGGCGGAAGGCATCAAAAAAGAACCAAATGAAGAAAAAAAAGCGGAATACCTGGGCAAGGTGCTGGGTATCATTGCGGAAAAGGCGGCAGAGGAACCTGCCCCTGTCCTCCTTTCCTATATTGGTAGACTCCATGAGGCATATTTCGGCAAGCCTTTTAGCTTCGATGAGTTGAAAAAGGGCTACAATGCCATGCTGTTGGAAAAAGAAGCAGAGATTCGCAGTAAAATCAATGCTTCCTCCGACCCTCTGGCGCTGGCTTTGCGCTATGCCCAGATCGGGAACTATATCGATTTTGGTGCCTTGGGCAGTGTGGATGATGAAAAGCTGGAAGCCTTTCTGGAGCAGGTGGAAAATCTGCCTTTGTCCCAGGGAACCTATGCCCACTTTACGAAAGATCTGAAAACGGCGAAAAAACTGGTCTATCTGACGGATAACTGCGGCGAGATTTTATTGGACAAGCTCCTTTTAGAGACCATTGCCGCTGCTGCACCCCAAGTGGAACGGACGATTATCGTTCGAGGAGAGCCTGTTTTGAACGATGCCACCATGGAAGATGCCCTGCAGGTGGGCATGGATGCTTGGGGCAGGGTCATCCCCAATGGTACAAATATCGCCGGTACATATCTCCCCTGGGTTTCCGCCGAAGCGAAAACAGCCATCGACGAAGCAGATATCCTCATTTCCAAGGGACAGGGCAATTTCGAAAGCCTCCATGGCTGCGGTCTGAATCTCTATTATCTGTTCCTCTGCAAATGCCAGTGGTTCATGGAACGGTTCGGTCTGTCCCAGTTCAGCGGAGTATTCATCAATGAAAGAGACTTGACATAGGAAGCCATTTATGGTTTCCTATTTTTATATTTGTTGCAATTGCAATCGAAAGGAATGATTATTATGGCATATACTCCTGTGGAATATCCTGCGGAAAAGAAGGCGTTCTACAATCTTCTGCTGGAACAGTTGAAATTGTATACGGAAAACGAAACAGATCGGACTGCTATCCTTGCCAACGCATCCTCCGTTTTTGGGGTGGCTTTGGAGCACATCAACTGGGTAGGCTTTTATTTGGTGCAGGGGGAAGAACTGGTGCTGGGGCCTTTTCAGGGAAAGCCTGCTGTCAGCCGTATCGCCTATGGCAAAGGGGTCTGCGGTGCCGGCTGGGCTCAAAAGAAAACACAGCTGGTGGCAGATGTCCATTGTTTCCCCGGCCATATCGCCTGCGACTGCAATTCCAATGCCGAGATTGTGGTGCCTTTGCTGGATGAAAAAGGCGAAGTCCTAGGGGTGCTGGATATTGACAGCCCTGTGAGCGGTCGCTTCGATGGGGACGATTTGGATGGTCTGGAGGCGGCAGCAGCTTTTCTGGCGGCAAAAATCGGCGGCTGATATCGTGAAACTGTCTTGTTTTTTCGTCGTTTTGGGGCATTTCCCTATGCAATCTGTGGGAATTATTGAAAATGGCGGATTTTTTATTGACACACAAAGCGCTCCCCTGTAAAATACTACAGGAAGTAAATAAAGGACTTATCAAGAGTGGTTGAGGGACAGGGCCCTGTGACACCCGGCAACCGGCGGAAACGCATCGGTGCCAATTCCCCCGCATATATTTGCGGAAGATGAGATGGAAATAGAAAGCCCTGAAGGGCTTTTTTTGTTGGAAAGCGGAGAAAACCACAGACTGCGTTTCGATTTACTGCGTCTGCTTGCAGAATGCAGGAGAGAGAAACGTGGGATGGGGCTTGCGGAGCAAGGACATGAGTAAGGCAAAGCCTTACAAGTGGTTTTCCCGTAAAAACAATTCAGATAAGTCTCTCCTTAAATAAAATACCTTTGTTTACAGTTATTAAAATTTTTGTGTTAAAGAAGGAGAACAGAAAATGAGCAGAAGATTATTCACATCTGAATCTGTTACAGAGGGGCATCCCGATAAGATCTGTGACCAGATTTCCGACGGCGTGCTGGACGCACTGCTGGCAAAAGACCCTAATGCACGTGTAGCCTGCGAAACATGCACAACAACAGGCGTGGTTTTCGTTATGGGCGAGATCACAACAAACGCTTATGTAGACGTAGAAAAAATCGTAAGAGAAACACTGGAAGAAATTGGCTATACCAGAGCAAAATTTGGCTTCGACAGCGAAACCTGCTCCGTGCTGACAGCCATCCACGGTCAGTCCCCCGATATCGCTATGGGTGTTGACCACTCTCTGGAAAACAAGAATGGCGAAGATGACAGCGAATTTGATACAGGTGCCGGAGACCAGGGTATGATGTTTGGTTTCGCTTGTGACGAAACAGAAGAACTGATGCCTCTGCCTATCGCCCTGTCCCATAAGCTGACAAAAAGACTGACAGAAGTGCGTAAAAACGGCACACTGGCATACCTGCGTCCCGATGGGAAAGCACAGGTAACAGTAGAATATATCGACGACAAGCCCGCAAGAGTGGACACAGTTGTTGTATCCTCTCAGCATGACCCCGATGTGGAACACAGCCAGATCGAAAAGGATATCATTGAAAATGTAGTGAAAAAAGTGATTCCCGCAGAGCTGCTGGATGACAAAACAAAATACTACATCAACCCTACCGGCAGATTTGTAATTGGCGGCCCCATGGGCGACTCCGGTCTGACCGGCAGAAAGATCATCGTTGACACCTACGGCGGCTATGCAGCCCACGGCGGCGGCGCATTCTCCGGTAAAGACCCTACAAAGGTTGACCGTTCCGCTTGTTACGCAGCAAGACACGTTGCGAAAAATATCGTTGCCAGCGGCATCGCTACCAAATGTGAAGTGCAGCTTGCCTATGCCATCGGCGTAGCGAAGCCTGTTTCCATTCTGGTAAACACATATGGCACAGGTAAAATTTCCGATGAAGAGATTATAGAGATCGTAAATAAAAATTTCGACCTGCGTCCTGCTGCTATCATCAAAAACTTCGACCTGCGCAGACCTATCTACAAACAGATAGCTGCTTATGGCCACTTCGGCAGAACAGACCTGGATCTGCCTTGGGAAAAACTGGATGTGGTAGACGTATTCAAGGAAAGACTGTAAGTTCCTTTGCAATTCCAGAGCCCTAGACCTTTTTGGTCCGGGGCTTTCTTTTTTTGTCCATGCACCGGAATCTTCTTCTCGGGATATATTGAAAATAACAAATTCCCGAGGAGGGAAGGACATGGACAGATGGAAAAATATTACGGAGATCCCCGTGGAGCAGCCCTGCTTCGTGCATGAAGTGCAGGGGGAGTGTCGTTTGCGTTTCTTCGATCTGGGATTTTTCCGAGGCAGCCGGGTTTTGCCGATGTATGAATGTGCAGGCGGCGGTACGCGGGTGTATCGGGTGAAGGATACCCTGATTGCTCTCAGAAATACCGATGCGGAGCGGATCGCTGTGGAGGAGGCGAGGCGGGATGTTTGAGCAGAAGCACCTGTGTATCGCCCTGGCAGGAAACCCTAATACAGGAAAAAGTACCGTCTTCAACGCCCTGACGGGCTTGAAGCAGCATACGGGCAACTGGTCGGGGAAAACGGTAGGCAATGCCGTGGGGGAATTTTCTCTGGGGGAATGGGGGGTGGAGCTGTACGACCTACCGGGCATCTATTCTCTTTTTTCCGATTGTGCCGAGGAGTGCGTCGCAAAGGATTTTATTTGCTATGAAAATCCCGATATTGTCATTGTCATTCTGGATGCTACTTCCTTGGAACGCAACCTGCCCCTTGGCTTGCAGATCATAGAGCTGACCGACAACGTCCTCTTTTGTTTAAACCTGACCGATGAAGCCAAGAAAAAAGGGATTTCTGTTGATAAAGTGCGTTTAGAGGAATTGACGGGAGTTCCTGTTGTTGAAATGGCGGCAAGGCAGGGGGTCGGTCTGGCGGAATTGAAGGAGCTGCTGCTGGATGTGGCGGAAGGACGGCGGCTGATTCATCCCAAAGGGCTGGATTGGGATGCCTTTGCCCCGGAAACGGAAGAAGATTATCAAACGGCAGAGTTTAAAACCAATCGTTCCCTGGCTTTTCTGGAACGTTCCAAGGAGATCTGCGCAGAAGTGGTGCAAAAAAAAGAGGAACGGGACAGCGATACAGAACGCATCGACAAGATCATTCTTTCCCCGAAAACAGG
Source organism: uncultured Clostridia bacterium (assembly GCA_937901125.1). GTDB lineage: Bacteria > Bacillota > Clostridia > Lachnospirales > Anaerotignaceae > Anaerotignum_A. Next base: position 25,261 of record CALCGT010000058.1, read on the forward strand.
CATCCCCATCATGCTGTTGCTGTTGGGTGGTGTGTTTTGGATCACAGTGGCAGGGGCCAATGTACCATCCGATTTTCTGATGCAGTGGTTCAGCCAATGCGGCGAAGTGATGCGGCGAGGATTGGGTTCTCTGCATACTCCTCTTTGGCTGGAAAGCCTGCTGATGGATGGGATCTGGCTGACGGTCAGCTGGGTGGTGGCTGTTATGCTGCCGCCTATGGCGATTTTCTTTCCCTTGTTTACGCTTCTGGAGGATTTTGGTCTGCTGCCCCGTATCGCTTTCAATTTGGATGGACTGTTTCAGAAGGCGGGGGCCCATGGAAAGCAGGCGTTGACCATGTGCATGGGGTTTGGCTGCAATGCCGCGGGGGTCACAGCCTGCCGTATCATCGAATCCCCCCGGGAACGGCTCATTGCCATTCTGACGAACAACTTTGTCCCCTGCAATGGTCGATTCCCAACGCTGATTTTGCTGGCCAGCTTCTTTTTCGCCACCGGCAACCCCCTTGCCGCCGGAGGCTTTGTGTTCCTGTTGATCGCTTTGGCGGTAGCGGTGACTTTGGGAGTATCCTTTTTGCTGAGCCGAACCTTGCTGAAAGGGGTTCCCTCGGCTTTCGTTTTGGAATTGCCCCCCTATCGACGCCCTAAAATAGGGGATGTCATCGTACGGAGTATGCTGGACAGGACGATTTTCGTACTGGGGCGGGCGGTCACTGTAGCCATGCCAGCGGGGGCCATCATCTGGATTTGCCAGAATGTGGAGGTGAGCGGATTTACACTTCTGTACGGCTTAACAACCCTATTGGAGCCCCTTGGCTCGCTGATGGGGCTTTCGGGGGTCATCCTGGCGGCATTTCTGCTGGGCATCCCTGCCAACGAGATCGTTTTGCCTATTTTGCTGATGGTCTACAGCCAGAGTGGCATGCTGGTGGAAGCAGAGGGGATCTCTCAGGCAGGGGCGATCCTGCAGGCCAATGGCTGGACGTTTGTCACGGCCATCTGCACCATTTTGTTTTCCTTGAACCATTTTCCCTGCACTACCACGTTGCTGACCATTCGCAAGGAAACAGGAAGCTGGCTCTGGACAGGTGCGAGCTTCCTTCTCCCCACATTGGTGGGCATTTCCCTCTGTATTCTAGTAAATCTGCTTGCCCATATGGGCGGATTGATTTTTTGAAAAAAAGATTTTCATGTACGTAGATTAGTGCTATACTTTTTAGTGAAGGCAAGGAGCAGCAAACATACGCTGGTTTTCCTGATTTGAGGGAAAAGCCGCCCAGAAAAACATAGTTTTTTTTGCGTGCTTTCCTGGAGGCCGACCAAAACAAAAGAAGAAATGGGGGAATCATTATGAATGAACAATTATATAAGCTGTTGCAGAAAGCCAGAAAAGATTTTGAACTGCGTGCCCGTATCTGGGCTGCAAAGGACGCCAAAGACCCTGCCTTGGCACTGTGTGAGCTTTGTACAGCGGAAGGCTTTCCGCTGACGGTAGGCGGCTTGTTTTCCGAACAGGAAGAATTTTTCTGCAACCTCTTCCGCAGCTGCAACGGCAGTGCCGTACAGCCTCTGGATGGCTGGGATGACCCTTTTGATATGTTTTTTGCAGCTATGGAAGCCCTGGAAAAAGAATAAGCATATGAGTATTAAAAAACACAGCCAATTTTGACTGTGTTTTTTAATGGGGGAGTGTGAATGGCTATATAAAATCAGCCGGCTTTTTGTTCCAGCCGCAGCCGGTCAGCGATGAGGGCGATAAATTCCGAATTTGTGGGTTTTCCCTTGTGGTTATTGACCGTGTAGCCAAACAGGGCATCGATGGCGTCCACCTTGCCCCGGTTCCATGCTACTTCGATGGCGTGGCGAATCGCCCGTTCCACACGGCTGGGGGTGGTATTGCATTTTTTTGCGATGGAAGGATACAGCTCCTTGGTGATATAATTCAGCACATCCATGTCGTTGACGCTCATGATGATGGCTTCCCGCATATAGTGATATCCGCGGATATGGGCGGGCACGCCGATCTCGTGCAGAATATTTGTGACCTTTGTTTCCAGGTCGTATGCGGCGGAATTGGCGGAGGCAGGAGCAGCAGTGCCCGTTTTCAGTAGAGGTTTCTGTTCCTGCATCAGCTGACGGATGCGCTGGGTGAGGGCATCCATATCAAAGGGCTTCACCATGTAATAGCCTGCCCCCAGGTCCAGTGCCTTTTGTACCACCTTATCCTGGCTGAGAGCAGAAAGGATGATGGTCACAGGACGGTTGGCTTCCTCCACTTTTTGCAGCCGTTCCAAAACACCCAGCCCGTCCAGCCGGGGCATGATGCCGTCGATGATGGCAACGTCAGGGTGGGTATCCCGAATTTTGTTCATGGCATCGATGCCGTCCATAGCCACAGCTACCACAGTGATATCTTCCTGTTTATTCAAATGATCGACGATGATGTCGCAAAAATCCTTATTGTCGTCTGCCAGCAAAACTTTTATTGTATTTTGATTCAAAATGATCCCTCCAGTTGTTGTTTCGTGAATGTTTATGCAGAACTTCCTTGCTTTTGGGTTGATTATAGTATAGAAATTTTTCGGCGGCAAGAACCATTCGTGAGACAAAAAGAGCCCGAATGCTCGGGAAAAACTGACGTTTCCACATTCTTTTTGAAACCGCGTGAAAACGCTGGAAAACGCCGTCGAATGGTGTCTGTCGAAACTGCATATTTTGGGGAAAAAACGGAAAAAAGGCGGACGAAATATTGACGAAAAGGGGTGCTGTTTTACCCAGAAAAAAAGCCTGTCGGTTTTTCCGATAGGCTCATTTTTATGATTTCTTTGCTTTTCTTTCGGCAATGTGGTCTGTTAACGCCGCAAATTCTTCCAGGCCCAAGGCTTCGCCGCGGATGCGTTCATCCCAGCCAAGGCTCTGCAAAATTTCTGTCAATTCTTCTTTGCTAAAGCCCAGATTGCCCAGATTGAACAGGCAGTTTATCAGGGTCTTTCTTCGCTGACCAAAGGCACATTTTACGATGTGGAAGAAAAGCTTTTCATCGGCGGTTTTCACCTTCCGTTCGGGCAGAACCTTCAGGGTGATGACCGCGGAGGCCACTTTGGGCCGGGGCATGAAGCAGGAGGGCTGTACGATCATATCCAGATTTGCATCGCAGTAATACTGCACGGCAACGGACAATGCGCCGTATTCCGTATCCTTGGGGCCTGCCTGCATCCGTTCTGCCACTTCCTTCTGCACCATAACGGTGATGCTGTCCACATGGCGTTCGTTTTCCAGCAAGTCCATGATGATGGGGGTGGTGATGTAGTAGGGCAGGTTGGCAACCACTTTGATGGGTCTGCCGCCATTTTTTTCCCGGATGATGGCATCGATATCTGTTTTCAGGATATCCTGATTCAAAATCTCGATGTTGTCATAGTCTGCCAAAGTCTGCCGCAGGATGGGGATGAGGGTACTGTCGATTTCTACAGCCACTACCTGTCTGGCGTTTTCTGCCAATACCTGGGTCAGGGAACCGATACCGGGACCGATTTCCAGCACGCAGTCCTCCTTTGTGACACCGGCGCAGGAAGCAATGTTATCCAAAATGTTGGAATCGATCAGAAAGTTTTGACCGAAGTTTTTCTTGAAAGCGAAGCTGTTGGCTTCAATGATTTCTTTTGTTCTGCTGGGGGTTGAAATTCTTTCTGCCATGAGTGATTTTCCTCCTGTTAAAAGATGCTGCCAAGTATGCCGAAGCTCAGTATGGAGACGATGATGCCTGCTGTCAGGACGCCGACCATAATGATAGGGAATGTCTTTTTGGGGTCCATGTTCAGCATGGCGCTGATGAGGGCGCCCATCCATGCGCCGGTACCGGGCAGGGGGATGGCTACAAAAAGGAACACACCCCAATAGGCATATTTTCTGATCTTGTCACTTTTGGCATCTGCTTTTCTTTCGCACCATTCCACGAAGCCCCTAAAGGGGGTCTGCTTCAGCACCCGGAAGATGAACCGAATGAACAGCAGGATGAAGGGGATGGGCAAAAGATTGCCGATATATGCGATGATGAATGTGGGCAGCCATTCCATACCCATGGCGAAGCCGGCGATGATGCCGCCTCTCAGCTCCAGAATGGGCAGTAGGGAGACGATGAATACGATGAGTTCCCTGGAAAGGGTGCCGGACAGGTTTTCTACAAACCAGTTTGCTAAGGTCTCAGCCAAATTTTTCTCCTCCTAAATAAGTTTTCGTCGAAATCAGGATATCCATGAGTGAGACAAAATGTCTACAATCTGTTATATTTTTATAACTTTATTATTATACCTTAAGAGAGGGGAAGGAACAATAAAGAATTTATTAAATTGTGAGCGTTCTTGCCGAAAAAATGGCGGGGAATGTACTTTTTTCTGTAATATGGAACATTTTGGAAGGGTACTATTGAAAAAAGTATCCCGATGTGTTTCAATGAAAAATAAGAGGGGACATCTGAACGTCCCCCGCATACAAAATCAGAGAATGCAGTAATTTATATAGAGTAGGTGAAAAGGCATGACAGAGGAATTGAGAGCCCAGCTTATGGGCGTAAAGCTAACAAAAAAAGAAAAACTGATTGCGGAATTTGTGCTTGATAACTTTGCGGAAGCCTGCTTCATCACTTCTACGGAGATCGCAAAACGGCTCCATGTCAGCGATTCTTCTGTGATTCGTTTTACCAGAACCTTAGGCTACAGCGGTTTCATGGATTTCCAGAAGGCCATCCGCAAGACCTATACGGAACGGATCAACAGTGTTTCGGAAAATATCACCATCCCTTCGGAACGATTGAAGCTGAGCATTTCTAAGCTGGATCAAAGCGATATCATGGAAAGCTATTTTTCTAATGTGATGCAGAATCTGAAATCCTGCATCAACCATAACGATACCATTGCCTTTGAACGTGCGGCGGGGCTCATCGCTGGCAGTAAACGGAAATTTATTGTCACTTCCCGTGCCAACAGCTGCGTGGGGGATATGCTGCTGCTGTTGTTGAAGCATCTGCTGCCTGATGTGTATGAAACTTCCCATCCGGCACTGAATGTCATCGACCATCTTTGCGATATCACGGAAAATGACTGTATCATTGCGGTCAGCTTCCCCAGATATTCCGAAATGGACCTGCTGGCAACCCAGATGGCCTATGATGCAGGGGCAAAGATCGTCCTCATCACCGATAAGGCAAGCTCCCCTTTGGCCCAGTATGCGACCCAACTGCTGACGGTCAGCGTGGATAGTAATACCTTTTTCAATTCTTATGTGGGTGTACTGTTCACCATGGAACTGCTCTGCTCCTTCATCAGTAAACGGATGGGATATTCTACCGAAGCAAAACTGGAGTTGATCGACAGATACCTTTCGAAGGTGGGTCTGTTCTAACAGTTAGCATAAAAATAAGCCTGCTTTTGCAGGCTTTTTCTTTTGGCTGAGAAATGAAAAACGAAGAAATTTTTCACTTAGTATCTGCGATTCACATATTCATCAATGACAGATTTCTTGCTTTCCTCCTGAAACACTCCTTCCTCCCGCAGACATTTCAAAATAAGGGGGCTGGTGGAATGGAGGATGATATTTTCCTCTTCCATGAGAATTTCGAAGAGCTTTCCTTTTAAAAATTTGCTCCACACCTTTACAAAATAGGCTTCTACGCCCTTAAAATCCAACATCCGCAGGGCGGTCAGGGTGGCCTTATCTTTTTTGCTGTAGTAATAATTGCTTTTTTCTAGATAGTCCCGTTTCAGTTCATAGTCCATATCCCGGGTGGTACTGATGGTTTTGTTTTCCTTTGCCAGCGCGTTGTAATATTGATAATTGAACAGGGCTTTCTCCACTGTATCCATATTGCGGAAGGGGCCAATATCCCCATAGACCACCGCTTCATAATTTTTCTGAAGATATTCCCGTTTGGTCATATCGCCTTTGGCGTATTGGTCGATCAGGCTTTGTCTGTATTTGAAATATTTCTGAATGGCATTCATAGCTGGCCTCTTTCCATCCTTTCCCGCTAGGCATGGTTGCTTTTGCCCTGTTACAATGGGGAAAAGGCGCACGAAGGGGGAGATTTTTATGCGAACTTTTTTGGACTACTATCAGCGGAAAATACAACCACAGATAGAAGCGATAGATATTTTTTTGAAAACGGAAGACCCGCCCTACCATGTGGATGCAGTGGCGGAGTTGTTGGAGCTTTCTTCCCAGGGAGTGGAACAGCTTTTGGTGGAAGAGAAAGTTTCTCTGATCACCAAAGGTGTTTTTTTCCGCCTGATGCAAAAGGGGACATCGCCCCTTTGCGGCATGTTTCGCAGAGCCATTGCCTGCAATCTGCCAGAAAGCTACACGTTGGAAGAAGTGGCGTATATTTTTGACCTGCCCCTATCCGATGTAGAACGGGCGGCGGAAAAAGCGGGGGTCACATCCTATACGGACGATACACTGCCTCCACTTTTTTCACAGATTATGATTGGCGAAAAACGATATCAGCAGTAAGGTCTTCCGCTGTTTTTTCATCGGTCAGCAGTTCTGCAAGCTTCAGGGCAAAGGGAATGGCTGTGCCAGGGCCGCGGGATGTGACAACATTCCCGTTGATGCAAACTTCATCTGTCACAGGCTCTGCACCGATGAGGTGTTCTTCCATACCGGGGTAAATAGTGGCTTTTCTGCCCATTACGATGCCCAGAGCACCCAATACCATAGGCGCGGCGCAGATGGCGCAGACCCATTTCCGTGCTTCATACTGAGCCAGCAGCAGCTCTGCCAATCCCTGATGTGCCTGCAGGTTTAGTGTGCCAGGCATACCGCCGGGCAGCACCAGTGCGTCAGCATTCGGATCGATCTCTTCAAACAGCAGGTCAGCCTGATAGGTGATGCCATGGGCACCTGTGACAGCTTTGCTGCCTGTGACGGATACGAATTTTGCATCTACGCCCACACGGCGCAGCAGGTCAACGGGGGTTACGGCTTCCATTTCTTCAAAGCCCTCTGCAAGGAATACATATACTTTTTTCATGGGTAGATCCCTCCTGATTTTCTTAGTTTGTCCTAATATTTTTATTTTACAGGAATTTATATGTTTTTTCAACCGAGGGGGAAAGTTTGTGGTACAATGTCCAAAGAACCAATGAAAGAGGATTTATCATGGATTGAAAAAGATCATAAAGAGAGGATAGGAAAATTTATCGGAAAAGTATGGAAAAGGACTGCAGAACCATCTATGATCTGATCTGCGATATGGAATAGAAAGAACTGCCCTATGGGGTCTTTGAAAAAATCTATCTGCATGAACTGCAGCGGGAGGATATGTACTGCCTGATCCATGAGGAGGGCGGAAAGGTCAGAGCTATGCTGAATCTCCGTTTGGAAGAACAGCTTCACTATTGTGAGAAAATCGCAGAGATCATGGAATTTGTGGTGGATGGCGATTGCAGGAATCAGAACGTGGGAAAAAGGATGCTTGCGGAAGCGGGAAGAGTCGCCCTGGCCCATGGCTGCAGCCAGATCGAACTAGCCTGCAACCAGCTGCGGAAGGATACCCACCGCTTTTATGAAAGGGAGGGCATGCACAATTTCCATTATAAATTTTCCAAAAGATTGATTGGGGAAGATAACGATAGGAATGTTTTGGGCAGATAATTTTTGTGAGAAGGAGAAACAACATGGAAATTGAACGGAAATTTTTAACGAAACACATCCCCTTTGACCTCACGGCATATCCCTGCCTGCAAATCTCTCAGGCATACATTTCTTTTTCTCCTACCATTCGTATCCGTCAGAGCAACGAGGATTATATTCTGACGGTGAAAGGAAAGGGTCACTTGGCCAGGGAGGAATTTGAGTTACCCCTGCAAAAAGAGGACTATGACAGGCTTTTTCTGAAAACAGAAGGCACACCTGTCATCAAAAAACGATATCTCGTCCCCTTGGCAGAGGGCTTGACGGCGGAAGTAGATATTTATGAGGGAGAACTGATAGGGCTGATGACAACGGAAGTGGAGTTTCCTTCCCTGGAAGCAGCAGAAAGCTTTGTTGCGCCCCTATGGTTTGGGAAGGACGTCAGTCAGGAAAAAGCATATAAAAACACATCCCTTTCCTTATACGGGATGCCGAAAGAGGAGTAAGAGGACTGCGAAAGCAGTTCTTTTTTTTGTTTTCCCTTCATACCCTGTAACAGTGATGTCTATGGAAAAAAGACAAGCAGAGCGGAGGAGGAAGGGTATGTATAACAGACGATATGAAAAGGTATTCCTGATGCTGCGGCAGGAGGTGGCGGGCTATGCCCTGGGCAAGCGTCCCCCTTGGGGCAGCTGTGTCATGGAATTGAAAAATGGCAAGGGCAAGCTACACCTGACAGTACAGGGCCTAAAGCCTTTGGACCGTGGTTATGCCGTTTATGTCATGGCGGGGAAGGAAAGCATTTTCTGCGGAGAGCTACGCCCCGAAAGTAAGGAAGGACACGGGGAATTGAAATGGGAATTTCAACCCGATGCCCTTGGAACGGGGAAAAAGGCCGAGGACTTCCATACAGTCCTCATCCTTTCGGAGGATGGAAAGGGTGGCTTTTCCGCCCCTTTGACGGCCTATTTTGCAGAGAAAAGAGACTGGAAGAAGGATTTCAAGCCGAGAGAAAAAACGCTGCAGCCCATAGAAGAAATTAAAATGCAGGCAGTGGAAGAAGAGATCAAGATTCAGGCGGCGGAAGCAGTGGTTATGACGCCCCCTGTGGTGCAGAGGATGCCATCTGTTGTTGAGAAGAAAAAAGAATGGGCGGAACAGCCCAAGGATACCAATGCAGAGGGTACCAATGCCAAGATAGCAGAGGCGCAAAAGACCGGTTATCACGGCAGTTTTCAGGGGCTTTTGGCAAAATTCCGACAGGAACTGGAGAATCTGGAGGAAACGGGTATTTTAACGAAGCAGGAAACGGAAAATATCCGCAATATGGGGGCGAGTCCCACGCCAATCTCCCGGGAAAAGCCAGAGGAAAGGAAAGAAACAGCAGAGAAGACAGACGAAGGAGAAAAAGCAGAAGAAAAAACAGCAGAAAAAATGCCTTTGCCGGAGCTTGCAGCGGAGGAGAGTTCGTTTTTCTCCAAGAATCTGGAGTTAGAACCTTTCGGGGACGGGGTACAGTGGAAATGCCTTTCCCTAGAGGAACTCACCCTATTATCGCAGATTCCCCTGAAATGGCAACGGGAGTTTTTCTTCCTCCTGCCCTATCGCCGCTATCATCATTTGATTTTGCAGGAGCAGGTTGATGGCATCTGGCTGGGTCTGCCCGGGTTTTATGATGCCAAGGATGAAGTAGATGCCAAAACCTTTGGCTTTGGGGAATTCTGCCGGGTGGATGATGAATGGGGCTACTGGATGGCTTTTTTGGAGCGGGAAGGTTGAAAAAATGGGGATTTCCATGTATACTTTATTGAGATATTTTTGAAATTTCAAACATTAAAGGAGTATATATATGAGAGTCAGAAAGAAACCCTGGGCAGCCCAGGAATTATTAGATAATAGCCTTGTTATCAACGATGCCCCCGAAAAAAAAGGCAAATGGAAGGAATATTTCGGCAACGATCACCCCATTTATGTGGAGATCGGCTGCGGCAAAGGGGGGTTCTTGCGGAAAAATGCGGAAACTTACCCGGATGTGAATTTCATCGGCATCGAACGGCAGGAAACGGTGGTAGCCATGGCGGCAAGAAGAGCGGACGAAGAATTGCCCAATCTGGCCTTTGTGTGGGATAATGCCAGCAACCTGTCTGATTTGTTTGAAGTAGGGGAATTCCAGAGATTATATCTGAATTTCAGCGACCCCTGGCCAAAAAAACGTACGTATAAACGCCGTTTGACCTATCGGGGCTTCCTGCAGGAATACCGCCGTATTATGGGGGAAAATGCGGAAATCTTCTTCAAGACAGATAACAGAGGGCTGTTTGAATTTTCCATGAATGAATTCTGCGCCGATGACTGGAAGCTTTCCAACATCAGTCTGGACCTGCACAACAGCGATTATGAAGGCAATATCATGACAGAATATGAAGAAAAATTCTCTTCCCAAGGCGCACCCATCTACCGTCTGGAAGCGAGAAGCCGGAAATGATATGAAGAAGGAATTACAAAAGGTATTCCCTTTTTGGGAGAACCTGAACCAAGAAGAACGGGCTTTGGTGACAGAAAGCATCGTAAGCAGAAAAATACAGAAGGGCGAATCTATGCATCGGGGCTGCGGCGAATGCAGCGGCATCGTCTATGTTGCCAAGGGGCAGCTGCGGGTCTATATCGTTTCCGAAGAAGGCCGAGAAGTGACCCTCTATCGGGTTTATCAAGGGGATATTTGTGTCCTGTCGGCTTCCTGCCTGATGGATGCCATCTTGTTTGATGTGCTGATTGCAGGGGTGGAGGAAACAGAACTGATTGTTTTGCCGTCCCTCGTTCTCAATGGCATCCTGGAGAAAAATCCTATGGTGGAGCTGTCCCTTTACCGTATGGCGACGGAACGTTTTTCCGATGTGATGTGGACCATGCAGCAGATCTTATTCATGGGGGCAGATAAAAGAGTTGCCCATTTCCTTTGGGATGAAATGGCGAAAACGGGAGAGACCGCCATTTGCCTGACCCATGATGAGGTGGCTCGTTTCATCGGCAGTGCTAGGGAGGTAGTGTCCAAGGTGTTGAAATATTTTGCGGAAGACGGGGCAGTGGCCCTTTCCCGGGGAAAAATAGAGGTCATCGATAAAACCAAACTGCGGAACTATTTATAATGTAAGTTTGTCGCAGACGGAACATCCTCTTTTTGATAGAATGCTATCATTGAGAGAATGTTCCGTTTTTGATTATAGGAGAAAGAGGGGAAAGAAATGAGAAAGAAAAAATGGGCAGTGCCCGATAAAAATGTTTGCGTTTCCTGCGGTGCCTGCAGAAAGGTCTGCCCCAGAGAAGCCATTTCCATCTGGAAAGGCTGCTATGCGGCGGTGGATGGAGAAAAATGCGTGGGCTGCGGCATTTGTGCCAAAACCTGCCCCGCAGGCTGTATCGAAATAAAGGAGGAAGAGGCATGAAAAAGAAACACTGGTATGACTATCTCTGGATTTGGGAGACCATCTATTTTACCCTGGGTTTTTTCAATATACTCTTTGCATGGTTGGGGATGATCGAATTCCTTCTGCCACTGCTTATCGCTATCATCGGCGGGAATAAAGCCTTCTGCAATAATTTCTGCGGCAGGAGCCAGCTCTTTACAAAGCTGGGCACCACCTGCAAATGCTCCAGAAATCGGCCGACACCGAAATTTTTCTATTCCAAGGCATTCCGCTATGGTTTTCTGGTGTTCTTTATGATGATGTTTGCCAATATGCTGTTCCAGACCTATCTGGTGGCATCGGGAGCGGGGACACTGAAAGAAACCATAAAGCTTTTCTGGACCTTCCGTGTGCCTTGGGGCTGGGCTTATACGGTGGGAACGGTCAGCGATTGGGTGGCGCAGTTCAGCTTTGGGCTCTACAGCATGATGTTGACAGCTACGCTCATCGGGCTGATCGTGATGGTGCTGTTCAAGCCCAGAACATGGTGTACCTTTTGCCCCATGGGCAGCATGACTCAGGGCATCTGCAAACTAAAAGCGAGATAAATAAAAAAGCGACTTTGGGAGTTTTGTCTCAAGTCGCTTTTGTTATTTTTATGTAATTATTCCCCTGGATTTTCTTTTTCTCCGTGGGGGAAGTCCTTATCCTCCGCCGCCAGAGAAGCCAGAAAATTGCGGTAATACTGATTCACATGCTTGCGCCAGTTGCGGCAGATCTGCTGTGCCTGGGTCTTAGAGACCACGGAAACACTGATTTCCATAAGGGTAGCACCGCTGTCGTCGCAAAGGCCGCATTTCACCAGATAATCTCCGTTCAGCTCAGGGAAATAATTTGCCGTTACGGCATATTCCGCCCGAATACGGCGGCTGTTTTCGTGGACATAGGTATTGATCTCGTTTTTCACCTCGTCGGAAATGCGGTTGATGAAGTAATTGATGACTTCTTCCCCGTCGTCCGTCAGGGTGTAGCGGGTATTGTTCTGTTCACGGGTCTTTTCCAGCCAACCTGCGCTTTCCAGCTCCGCCAGATATTGCTGCACAGAAAAATAATCCATATAATTTTTTTCCAGCAGGAACTGACAGATCTCACTGTTGGAAAGGGAAATACCCATTTTCTGCAGCAGATGCAGGATAATGAGTTTATGCTCCGCCAGTTTTTTGGTGGAATACTGCATGGACATGGAAAGACCTCCTTTCGAAACAAAATTTTCTGTCTTTTATCATAGCACATTTCCTGTTTTGTTGTAAACAATGGCATTAGTCAATTTTGCAGCACATTCCCTGTTTGATGCCATTTTCTTTCAGATATTTATGGAGAGAATTCAGAACATCCCGCTTCCGCAGGCTCCACAGGGGTGCCAAGAGGGTATTTTTATCGCCGTCCCCCGTCAGGCGGTGGATGACGATATCCTCCCGCAGGTGGGCGATACAGTCCCCCACAAGGGCTATGTATTCCTCTTTGGTGAGGGGCGTATAGGTTCCGGCTTCGTAAATCTCTGCCAGATCGCTGTCAGAAAGAACGTGTAAAAGCTGTAGCTTGATGCCCTGGATAGGCAGGCGGTTTACAAAGTCGATGGTGCGAAGGACGGTTTCTTTCGTTTCCCCGGGCAGACCAAGAATGACGTGGGCAACCACAGGGATGTTTCGTTCCGCCAGAGTGTGGACAGCCTGTTCAAATACGGAAAGGGGATAGCCCCTGCGGATACGCAGGGCGGAAGCTTCATCGGCAGTCTGCAAGCCCAGCTCCACCCAAAGCTTGGTTTTTCGGTTCAGTTCTGCCAGCAGGTCTAGCACATCCGCCGGTAGGCAATCGGCTCTGGTGGCGATGGCAATGCCTTCCACGCCGGGGCAGGCCAAGGATTCTTCGTATTTCTGCCGCAGTTCCTCCACGGGGGCATAGGTGTTGGTAAAGGCCTGAAAATACGCCACATAGGCAGGGTCTTTCCATTTTTCGGCGGTCTGGGTTTTGCCCCGTTCAATCTGCTCGGTAATGGAAAGGGCGGCGTTTTCTGCAAAATCTCCGCTGCCGCCGCTGCTGCAGAAAAGGCAGCCCCTTGTGCCGCAGGTGCCATCCCGATTGGGGCAGGTGAAGCCCCCGTCCAAAGAGATTTTCGCCGTTTTTCGACCAAAAATCTCCCGATAGTATTCATTTAAGCTGCGGTAGGGTTTGCTTTCCACGGAAATACTTCCTTTCAATGCTGAATATTTCTTTGCCGCAATTTTTCGCAGAGGGAAGTCAGGGCGTCCCACTGCTGTTGGTTTTCCGCTGTCTGGTGGATGAGCAGGAGAAAATCCGCTTTGCTGCTTTCCAGAAAATTGCGGGTGCGTTCGGCTTTCGGTTCCTTGCAGGCGGAAAGGAAAAGAGAAAAGCTTTCTTCCGTCACCGCCAGGGGGATACAGGTCTCTATTTTTTTCAAAATTTCTCCCACAGTTGCTTCGCCGCAGGTCTGCTTTGCCAGATGGTGATACAACGCACGGCTGTTGAGAAAAATTACATTGGGGGCAGGAAACAGCTCCTGCCCGCCGATTTGATTTCTCAATAGAGATAAATAGCCGCAAAGATCTTTGCGGCTGATTGTCTGATTCAATGAAATCACCTCAAAACGATGTTGAAATGGTCGTTCGGAGATAATATGTGCAGTTCCTATGGTGTTTACGATAGAAAATTTTTACTCTTCCACCCACTGCTTCAATTCCTGCAAAAGGGCTGCATTATGTTCGGCAGAAAGGATGCAGAAGCGCAGGAAGGTCTCATCCAAAAAGGTGAAGGAAGATGCGTCACGGATGAGCATTTTTTTCACGATGCATTTTTCAAATAAATCATGGGCGGTCACCTTGTCCGTTTTCAGCTTCAGCAGGATGAAGTTTGCTTCGGAGGGGTATGCTTGGATGTTTTTCCATGTGGAAAGCTCCACAAAGGCTTTTTTTCTTTCCTCGGAAACCAGCTTCTGGGTAGATTTATGAAATTCCACATCGCTAAAGATATGCTGACCGATGAAATCGGCCAAGCTGTTTACGCTCCAGGGGTTCTGATTTGCCTTCAGGTGATCCAAAAAGGCCTGATTGGAGGACATCCCATAGCCCAGACGGACGCCGGGGGCGGCAAAGAATTTGGAGGTGCCGCGGATGACAAAGAGGTTATCAAATTCCTTTACCAGAGGGATGGAACAGATTTCCGGCAGGATATCGGAAAACTCGATATAGGTTTCATCCACCATCACAGATGTGCCGATTTTTTTGCAGTGAGCCAGAATCAGACGCATTTCGTCGGTGTGGATGGCTGTGCCTGTGGGGTTATTGGGGTTGCAGGCGATGAACATGCCGATTTCGGGGGTCAGTGCCGCCAGCAGTGCCTCCAAATCCAGGCGGAAATTATCTTCCTCTTTCAGGGGGAAGTATGTGAAGGTGCCGCCGGTCAGGGAAACTTCTCTTTCATATTCGGAATAGGCAGGTCCCATAATGATGGATTTTTTTGCATTGACTGTCTGGATGAAAGTGGAGATCAGCTCTGTAGAGCCATTGCCCACCACAATATGGGCGGGGTCTGCGCCGGTATATGTGCCAATGGCCTGCTTCAGTGCCAGATAGTTTTTATCGGGATAAGTTTTGATGAGGTGCAGATTTTCTTTCAGGGCATCTTCTGCCTTTTTAGGGAAGCCTAAAGGGTTGATGTTGCCACTGAAATCGATGATCTCCTCTCTGGGGATGCTGTAGGCTCTCTGGATCGCATCCAGATCGCCGCCGTGGGCGTGGGTCAGTGCTGCCATGATAATAGTACCTTCTTTCAAAATTTATTTGTCAAAATCAAGGTTTTGTTTTTTATATTTCAGAAGATTTCGTCAATCTTCTCCTGTTCGATGATCTTGGGGCTTTGCTTGGTGACACGGGGATACATGAGGTAGGGGTTGCCCTTGCCTTTTTCCACGATTTCCAAAGAAAGCGCCATGGTTCTGTTCTGGGTGGGGTAGAGCATCAGTTTGCTGCCTGCTTCTATGGAAAGGTCCTGCAGGTCTTTGCCATTGGTCTTGTTGATGGAACGTTTGGAGCCCCTTGCGGAATATTCCATAGGGAAGCCGTTCCGGTCGGGCACAGAAAGCAGATAATCTGCCATTTCTTCCAGACAGAAGGAGGCGCAAAGGTTCCGGCAGAGCAGGTTCACATCCATATCCTGTCCCACTTCGATGACCTTCCAAAGTTCCTCATCATTGGAATGGGAGACCTTGATGGAAAGGACATCGGGGACGACCTCCATCAGAAACATTCTTTCCTTGGTCCGCATCTCCGCTTCCTGCAGCACTGCTTCCAACAGCTGTTCATAAGGCAGGGTACGGGGCATTTTCTGTTTGTCGATCTCTTTGGATGCGGGGTTGGCGAAAAGCTCTTTGCCCAATGCGGTCAGGCTGTAGTAGGTGGGGGGAGTAAATAATTCTGCTCCTAAGTTATGCTCCATCAGTACTAATGCCGCCAGATTATTTACCAAAGAAAAGAAGCGGATGGGCGTAAAGGCGATGGGGCGGATAAAGTGGAAGAACAGGCTCATGGGCGTCAGGAACCATTTATCCAGCATGATGCCTGTAAACAAGAAAGAAGAAACAATAGATTTTTCCTCTGCGTTCAGGTTTTCGGGAGGTGTTTTCCAGATTTCTTCAATATTCACGTCTACTTTATGATAAAAATCCACGAAGATACGGTCTACTTCCTGATGGTTTTCCAATAAATGATAGAAGAAATCGGGGGTAGCGATGCCTTCCTCCAAGTCCATCGACCAGGTGAAGCGTTCAGAAGCCAGAGTACAGGCTGTTTCCCCAAGCTGGAAGAGGATATCTTTTGTTTCCTGAGAAAAGAAGAAGGCACATTCCGTTGCAGGCTGTACCCTTTGGGTATGGATAGAGGGCATGGGGACCAGAAGCCCATGGAGCCATGCCAGTCTCGTCAGATATTCCAGATAGAAATCCGCCTTTAGGCTCAGCTGTTTCAGAATGCCGTCTTTTTCTTCGGGCAGAAGCAGTCCGTTTTCGTCTGTGGCACGGTCGGGCGTGCAATAGCCGATGAGGGCCTGCAGATCATCCACCAGGGGATGGCTTTTTGTAGAGTAGCCCACCAGAGCAAAGCTGTATTCAGAGATAAACTCTGCATCGGGTTGCTCTTCCGCAGGCTTTGTCCGCATCACATAGGCATAATCTGTTTGGTTGTCCCCATCTTTTTCCAGATCCAATGCCAGAATATTGGCAGGGGAAAGGATGGTTTCGGAGGCCAGTGCCGTATAGTACCATTTGCCGAAGGCCAGAGGGGCGATATCCAGCAGAGGGCGGCGGCAGGGCGCATCCATTTTTTGACGCATATTTTCATATCCGTTCAGGAACAGCCCCAAAAGTGGAGCATGCTTCGGCTGCACGGGTCTTGCCTGTTTCATAGTATCAAAACTCCTTTTGTCTGCGGCTTTTTCACCGCAAGCCTAATCAATTTATTGTAACAGAAAAAGAAGAATTTTGAAACCGAAAAGCAGAAAAAATCCTGCTTTTGCGGAAAAAGCAACAAAAACAAATGGAAAAAGTGAAAATTTCTCGATACAATGACAAAAATTCATGGGTCGAGGACATTTTTGTTTCTTTGTACTTGCCAAGGAAAGATTTTTATGATATAGTCCTTTTGTCAAAAACAAATGTTTTTAAAAGAGAAACAGGAGGAAAGATTTCGTGAAAGAAGATAAGAATTTTTATATCGTTGATAAAAGCGTACTGCCTGAGATTTTTTTGAAAGTCATGGATGTAAAAAATCTGCTGGAGAGCAAGAAGGAAAAAACTGTTCAGGATGCCGTAAATCGTGTAGGCATCAGCCGCAGTGCTTTTTATAAATATCGTGATGCAGTACATCCTCTTTACGAAAATACAAGAGGCAAGACTGTGACCATTTCCATGAATCTGGATCATACCAGAGGTCTGCTGTCTTCTGTCCTCAACGGCATTGCCATAGAAGGTGCAAATATCCTGACCATCAACCAGACCATTCCCATCAATGGGATCGCCAATGTGACCGTTACCATCGAAACCAATGAGATGCAGGGCGAACTGGGCAGATTGATGGCACGCATCGAAGGGCTGCAGGGCGTACAGTCCCTGAAGATTATCGCAAGAGAATAATATGCATAAAAGGCGGCTGCCAGCCCCTTGAAAATACTTTCATCATAAACTAGGAGGGAACAAAACATGATTCATATTCAGATACCGGCGACATCAGCAAATATGGGTCCCGGCTTTGACAGCATCGGCATCGCAGTTCAGTTATACAACCACATTTGGGTGGAAGAGCAGACGACCGGCTTGACCATTGAAGTGAAGCAGAAACAGGCGATTCCGGTTCCCACCGATGAAACCAATCTCATTTATCAGACCATGAAGTATTTCTATGATCAGAAAGGATTGAAAATGCCCGGCGTGCGTATCATCCAGGAAGATCATATCCCCATGGTAAGAGGCTTGGGCAGCAGTGCAGCCTGTATCGTAGGCGGTCTTTTTGCAGCCAATGAGCTGGCAGGCAGACCCTGTGATAAGGATGAACTGGCGCAGATGGCGGCAAAGCTGGAAGGCCACCCCGATAATTCCAATCCTGCCATCTTCGGCAGCATGGTGGTCGGTGCTCTGGATGAAAAAGAGATGAAACATGTTCGTTTGGAGTTGCCTGAGGATTTGATTTTTGCTATAATGGTTCCTGATTTTCCTGTTTCCACGGAAAAGGCCAGAGGTGTTCTGCCGGATACCTATTCCCGGGCAGATGTAGTATTCAACGCATCCCGGGCGGCTCTTTTGGTGGCATCTATGCTAACGGGGAAATATGAGAATTTCCATATGGCTATGGAGGACAGAGTGCATCAGCCTTACCGCAGTGTACTGATCCCTGACATGAATGAAATTTTTGCTCACGCAAAGGAATTTGGAGCTGTTGCCAGCTATTTGAGCGGCGCAGGGTCTACCCTGATGGCAATGTTGACAAAGGATCGGGTGGAGGAATTCGAAAGAAAAATGTCTGAATATTTACACCATTTAGAGCATAACTGGGAATTAACTTTATTGCAGCCAGATATGGAAGGCGTAAAAATCGAACGGGAATGAAAATCCCGCCTGAATAAGAAAAAATAACAGGAGGAAAAAACGATGTTGATTGTGCAGAAATACGGCGGTAGTTCCGTCGCAGATGCAGAAAGAGTGTTCAATGTTGCAAAGCGCATCATGCGAACAAGAATGGAAGGCAATGACGTAGTGGTTGTGTTGTCTGCACAGGGCAAAACAACAGACGGATTGATTGCGAAAGCGAAGGAGATCAACCCCAAACCCAGCCGCAGAGAAATGGATATGCTTTTGTCCACAGGGGAACAGCAGTCTGTAGCCCTGATGGCGATGGCCATCAGTGCCATTGGCGGCAGAGCAGTTTCTTTGAATGCTTCCCAGGTGGGGATCGAAACAACGAATACATACAGCAATGCGCGTATCCGAACCATCAATACAGAACGTATTGAAAATGAACTGGATGAAGGCAGTATCGTTCTGGTAACGGGCTTCCAGGGCGTGAACCAGATCGGCGATACCACAACATTGGGTCGTGGTGGCTCCGACACCTCTGCGGTGGCATTGGCAGCAGCCCTCCATGCGGATGTTTGTGAGATTTATACAGATGTGGAAGGCGTTTACACAGCGGATCCCCGGGTGGTGCCTGATGCAGCCAAACTGGATGAAATCAGCTACGATGAAATGCTGGAGCTGGCATCTTTGGGTGCAAAGGTGTTGCACAGCCGTTCTGTAGAAGTAGCGAAAAAATACAATGTGAAACTGGTTGTACGTTCCAGTATGTCTGAAGCGGAAGGTACAGAAGTTAAGGAGGACGTAAAGATGGAAAGAATGCTGGTTAGCGGCGTTGCAGCGGATAAAAAAGTTTCCCGTATCTCTATTATGGGTATCAATGACGAACCTGGTAAAGCCTTTGAAGTTTTCTCTCTGATGGCAAAAGAAAAAGTAAGCGTAGATATCATCCTGCAGTCTACAGGTCAGGATGGCAAACAGAATATTTCCTTCACCATCGGCGAAGATGACTTGGATATCGCCCTGAAGGCTCTGGAAAAGAATAAAGAACGCCTGACTGCGAAAGAAATCCTTCACGATGAAAATACAGCGAAGCTGTCCATCGTTGGCGCAGGTATGGCTACAAACCCCGGTGTTGCTGCAATGTTCTTTGAAGCAATGTATGATGCCGGCGTAAATATCCAGATGATCTCCACTTCCGAAATCAAGATTACAGTCCTGATCGCAAAGGACGATGTGGATGCAGCTATGGTAGCCGTACACGACAAATTCAAAATGGCTTCCGTGAATATGAGAAAGAACGGTATCGGAGAAGAATAAAAATCAGAAAGACACTATCGAATGTAGTGGCGGCTTAAGAAAACATAATTTGTGGATTTCATTGATTTCTTAAGCTGCACTGCGAGGATGTCCCGAAATAAGAAAATATTTTATAAAAATGAAAAACCGAAAAAAATCTTGGTTTTAAAGATTTCCTTCGGTTTTTTGTTTTCTGATTGGGACTATTCTAAGGATAGTGTCTTTTTTGCTATCTTCTATATTCTTGTTGTAAAACCTTTTCGTACAGGTCATAATGCTCTGTCAAATCCACATCGCCGTAATAATAGGTCAGCTCTAATATCTTTTGCCCGGAAACCAGATACAGCTCTGTGGCATCTCCTTTTTCTGTCAGGACGGCATAGTCGAAGGGGGTATCCGCCAGGGTGGTGTATGTCCATCCTCTGCCGTCGGAACGCCAGTACTGTAAATCTTCTTCCAAATATTCTATAGGAGAAACGAAGGAGGACAGCTCTTTATAGTCAATCCAGAGGACAGACTCATAGGGTTCTCCGCTGGCATCCAGCTTTCCGTCGATGCGTCCCGCCTGATTGAAGGAGATATCCATGGGTGCGCCGATGGTAGGCTCCGAATAGGCTCGGTCGGATTCCCGTTCCCACCATTCCTCTTTTGGACCATCGTCCCTTTGGAAGTAGGTATCCACAGAATAGAAATCGGGGTCGTTTTCCAGTTCCGCCAAAGATACCATGGGCAGCGGATGCTTCAGCTCCTCAATAGGCTGATCGGAAAAGGTGAAGGCCCAAGGCAGCAGGGGAAAGAAAAAGGATGCAAAAAGGCAGATGCAGCCCATATAATGCAGCCTGTGTTTCCACCGTAGGCGGCTATCCATCCAATCACCGTCTTGAGGGTGGGGATTACCTTCTGCCAGAGATTTTTGTAAGCGCTGCATCCCTACCAGCCGCTGGCTTGGAAACAGGGAAAACAAGATTATTGGAAGGCTATCAAAAGGCAGTTCCATATCACGCACCCAATCATAGGCGGTTTTATGGCGGAGGGATAGGATTTCCCCAATGACAAAGGCGGCAATCAGTACCCCATAAAAACAACAGAGAAAGCGTGGGCTGTTCCAGAAACGCTCTTTCTTTGCATAGGTCTGATAGCACTTGCTTTCCTCCGTCGGGTCATCAAAATAATCCGCTGTACCTTCTTCGGCAGAGTAAATAAAAAAATATTTCCCCAGTTCCGTAACAAATTCCCAGCCTTTTTCCTTGTGGGAGTCCTTTTCCTTGTCAGCAGGTCTGTCGGGCAGCCCGTCCAACTTTGCCTCCATGCGGTAGATCATCCGTTTTTCTTCTTTTTCCTCAAAGGTGGCAAAAAAGGTATTTGCAGCATAAAGATGCAGCCCTTCTGCGGAAAGGTCGGAAAACCAGCTTTCCAGTGCATCGATCTCATAAGGTTCTACGGGTATCAGTTTTCGTACATACTTCATAGGATCTCCCCCTTATCCTGTATCATGCTTTTTTTCAGTATAGCAAGGGGGAAAAGAGCGTGTCAACGGATGGGGGTATTTGTAAGAAAGTCTTAAGGACTTTCTCTGGGATTTTCGCAAAGAAAAAGAACACCGATGGATCGATGTTCTTTCGGTTTGCTTATTTTCTGTGGCATTCCCCGCAGGTACCATAGAGGATCAACTGTTCACATTCAATGTCGAAATCCAGATCCGGTACCAGTTTTTTTGTAACTTCTGTCAGTGCTTCTATACGGAGGTCATCCACTCGACCGCATACCTTACAAACGGTGTGTGGATGACACTGTACCACAGCGTCATAACGGGAACTGGGTTCACCAACGTTCAATTCCTGCACCAGTCCCAGCTGCTTGAAAAAATCCAGTGTTTTATACACGGTAGCAAGGCTCATGGTAGGGTTGGTGGGTTCCAGTGTTTTGTAGATCATTTCCGCATTAGGATGCTCGTGGCTGTTGCAGAGCATATTATAGACGGCAATGCGCTGTGGGGTGACTTTCAATCCTTTTTCCCTTAGGGTCTGAGCAATTTCCTTCATTTGTTACACCCCTTTCCAACGAATAACTATTGTTATTTAATAATAATATAGATTCTTATTTGCGTCAATGGGAAATTATACTAGAACATAAGGAATTTCAAAATTTCGCCAAAAAACGGTCAAAAATGTAAGGCCGTTTTTTCCGGCAGGTTTTTGCCGTATAGTTGTTTTTTGGAAATGCCTGTGCTACAATATCTTTCAGAAATTCTCCAGAGAAAGGAAGGATAACGATGCATATCGTTTTGCTGGAACCGGAGATCCCCCAGAATGCAGGGAATATCGCCCGTACCTGTGCGGTGACCAATTCTGTGCTGCATTTGATTAAGCCATTGGGGTTTTCCGTAGAGGATAAATATTTGAAGCGGGCGGGGCTGGATTATTGGAAGCTGCTGGATATTCGCTATTATGAAAATTTTCAGGATTTTTGTGAGAAAAACCCCGATGCAAAAATCTGGATGGCGTCTACGAAGGCTCGTCATGTCTATTCCGATGCGACCTATGGGGAAAATGATTATATCATGTTTGGTAAAGAAAGTGCCGGCATCCCCGAAGAGATTTTGATGGACAAAGAAGCCAATACCATTCGCATCCCCATGCTGGAAGCGGCACGGAGCCTGAACCTTTCCAATTCTGTTGCCATCATCATTTACGAGGCCATGCGGCAGCAGGGCTTCCCCGGCATGCTGATGGAAGGGCAGCTGCACCATCACAAGTGGTGATTTTCTGGGGACGCTGTCCTGAACCCTGCGAGGGGAATTATTCCCCTCGAACCCAAGTTGCAAAATGTAACGCATTTTGCGAAAGAAAAGCATAATAAGAAAAAGGCTAGAACCGATTGGTTTTAGCCTTTCTTTTTTAGATTATTCCGTTGCTTCTTCGGTCACATCGTCAAGGGGTTCTTCCTCAGATGGTTCCTCCGCAGGGGGAGGAGGGGGAGCAGGGGGTTCCGCTGCCGGGAATTTTACATAAGCCTTGAACAGATCGCCTTCGATCTCCAGAGAGAATTTCCCTTTTTGCAAGCCTACCAGGGATTGGGCAATATTCAGCCCCAAGCCGCTGCCTTCCGTATGACGGGAACTATCGCCGCGGACAAAGCGTTCCATCAGCTCTTCCACGGGAATATTCAGGGCATCTTTGGAAATATTTTTCATGGAAACCGTCACAAGGTCTGCGTCTTTCTTGATATCGATATAGAGCCGTGTATTTACCTGGGAATATTTGCAGGCGTTGCTCAAGAGATTGCTCAGCACCCGCCAGGTCAGGTTGCCGTCTACCATGGCAAATGTGGGGGATTCTAAGCCATTGAGTACGACTTCCAAATGGGCTTTTTCCAGCCGTTCTTCATATTCCGCCACAGCCTGGGCCACCAATTCACCCATATCTGTAGGGGCCAGATTCACTTTCAGGTTGCCGGTAGATGCTTTGGATGCTTCTACCAAGTCTTCCGTCAGCTTTTTGAGTCGTCTGGACTGTCGATCCAGAACCTCGACATATTCCGCCGCCTGTCCTTCCAGACCTTCCTTTTTCAGCAGGTCAACATAGTTGATGATAGAGGTCAGAGGGGTCTTGATATCGTGGGAAACGTTGGTGATGAGTTCTGTTTTCAAATGTTCACTCTTCATCTTCTGCTCCAAGGCAATAGAGAAGCCCTTGGAAATGCTGTTCAGGTTTTCTCCGTGCTTGCGGAACATGGAAAACATCCCCTTGGTGTCAATCTTATGGTTCAATTTTCCCTTTGCCAGAGCCTCGCCGCCTTTCTGCAGTTTCTGGGCTTGGGATGCCATCAGGCAGAATACGAACATCAGCGCCAGATTCAGCAGCACAGCACCAAATCCGCCGCCCACATAGACGGAAGAGATCACCAGCCATGCCACAGCCACCTTCCACATGGCAGGAAGGGCTTTGATGGCATCCAGCCCTGTGCTAAAGACTGCCGCAAAAAGCTTCCAGCCCCAATATAGTACTTTATAAGTAATGGTATGCTGATAAAAATACTTGCCCAGCTTCAGGCGGGTGGCGCAGGTCATAAGGGTCGCCAGCAGCAGTATGCCGAGGAAAAAGATATATGCCAGCCCGAACAGGATATCATACACACTGAAGATCATATTTCTGTTGTATCCCATGGAAAGTATGAGCATAAAAGAGAAAGAAATGATGCCCAAGTACAGATCCAGCGGGATCTTATCTTGCAGGTTGAGGACGATTTCGTCAGTCCCATTCTGATGCCCGGCGGCACAGAACAGATAGATCAGCGCCGCTGCCAGAATAAGGATGCTGCCCGCCAAAATGAGGATGAGCCAGTTATGCATATCGTAGGTCAGCGCGTACAGCCGATAGCTGATCCAGTAATGATCGGAAACGGTCAGGGGCTCAGCCACATAGCAGCGAATGGTCGCCAGAACCGGCTCGCTGTAGGCAACGGCTTCGGTGGTTGCCTCTGCATCAAAGGGAATGGATGCGCTGTTGTCATTCTCCTGTATCAAAATACCGTTGCCATAGTCATAGTACAGGGAAAAACGATATTCTCCCACATAGTTTACCACTTCGCTCTTATCAAAATTGGTGAAGAGCGGTTTATTTTCCGGGGAAAACAGCTCAAAACGGAAATTTGTTCTGTCTGCCCCAAATTGTTCTGCGACCTCCTCCAGTTCTATGTTGGAATTGAGGCAAGCCATTATCTGTTCCGCATAGGAATAGGTCGTGCTTTGGCAATAGGGGGTTTCTGCATAGGAAAGGGGCTGATTGCCGTAAAAGCCGCTTTCCCCCGAAATGATAACCCCCAGCCCGCTGGCAAGGGTCACAAAGCCCATGATGATGACCAGAAAACAGGCAAATACCTTCATTCCCAAGTTATGGGAGAGTTTTGTCATTCCTTCGCCTCCTTCTCGATCTTGTACCCCAGACCCCAGACTACTTTCAGATAGCGGGGTTCAGAAGGGTTGATCTCAATTTTTTCTCGCAGATGACGGATATGGACTGCTACAACGCTGCCGGAGCCATAGGCATCTTCGTTCCAGATTTTTTCGTAGATCTGGGTGGAAGAAAACACCCTGCCGGGGTTTTCCATCAGCAGTTTCAGTATGTTGTATTCGCTGGGGGTCAGGTTTACCACTTCCCCGTCTACTGTCACGATCTTCGCATCATCATCCAGATCGATGCTGCCGATGACAAGGTGGGAGGCTTTCTTCGCCATGCCGCCCAGGGAGGTATAGCGGCGCAGCTGAGAACGTACCCGTGCCAATACTTCGATGGGGTTGAAAGGTTTGGTGATATAATCATCCGCCCCGATATTCAGCCCCAGAATCTTGTCGCTGTCCTCACTTTTTGCTGTCAGCAGGATGATGGGGATATTGGAGGTTTCCCGCAGCTTCGCTGTGGCAGAGATGCCATCCATCTGGGGCATCATGATATCCATTAAGATCAGGTGGATATCATTTTTTGCCACCACGTCCAGAGCCTCTTGTCCGGTGTATGCGGTGAAGATTTTGTAATTTTCTGTGGATAAATAGATGGACAATGCGGATACGATATCCTTTTCGTCATCGCAGATCAAAATGTTATACATGGTGTTGCACCTCCGTCATGCTGTGATTTTATTGTACCTGACCGGTTTTAAGAAACGAGCAGGGAAATGTTTAAGATTGCTTTAATTTGTAGGAAATATCGGAAATATTCGTCGGTTTGTAAATAGTGTACCATATCCGAAAGAAAATGTGTGAAAAACAGAAAAAATCGTTTCTTACAGATTTTTTAAGAGGAGAAAAACAAAAAAGCCGAACTTTAATGAGTTCAGCTTTTTATGTTTAGAAATCGTTTGGTTCTTCCCACGGGATGATCTCTCCTGCTTTCAGAGTTTTTTTTACGTCTATGAGGCGTTGGTTGCGGCTGCCGCAAAAACGCAGCTCCAGGGAGCGTTCTGCCAGAAGGAAAGGCCCGTCCACCAAAACGTCAGTTTCTTTCAGCAGAGAGATTTTTTCAGGGGTGTTTTCTTGCCAGAGGACTTCCCATGTATAGCCGGTATAGGTCCATACATTCAGGCCCAATTTGTGGGCTCCCTTTGCCAGTTCCAGACAGGGGACAGGCTGCATAAAAGGGTCGCCGCCGGAAAGAGTGATGCCATCCAGTAGGGGATTTTCCGCCGCTGCTGCCAGGATATCTTCTGTATCCCCCCAGGAACCGCCGTTGGGGTCATGGGTCTGGGGATTGTGGCAACCGGGGCAATGATGGGGGCAGCCCTGTGTGAATATGGTCAGGCGCAGACCGGGGCCATCTACGATGGAATCCCCAGTGACGCCGCTGAGACTGATACGCATATTACTGTTCCTTTGCTTCTAATTTGACTTCTGTTACCACAGAGTGCTTTACTCTGTCCCGTACCTCTGCCCGCTTTGCGTTGTTGAAACGATCCAGTGTGCCTACCAGATAGCCTGTGATACGGCGGATGCGCTGGAACCCGTATTCACCGTCGGTTTCTTTTCTGCCACATTTGGGACAGGTATCACCGATGATGCCGTTGTAGCCGCAGACAGGGTCCCGGTCAACGGGGTGGTTGATGGAACCATAGCCAATGCCCTGAGATTTCATGTAGCGGATGACTTTTTCGAAAGCGTCCAGGTTTGTGCTGGGGTCGCCGTCCAGTTCGATGTAGGTGATATGTCCGGCATTGGTCAGTTCGTGGTAAGGTGCTTCCAGCTGGATCTTCTTATAGGCACTGATGGGGTAGTATACAGGGATATGGAAGCTGTTTGTATAATATTCTCTGTCGGTCACCCCTTCGATGGAACCGAAACGTTCTCTGTCCATGCGGACGAAACGGCCGGAAAGACCTTCTGCAGGAGTTGCCAGCAGGGTAAAGTTCATGTGTGTTTTCTGGGACAGATCGTCCATGCGTTTACGCATATGACCAATGATATCCAGACCCAGGTTCTGAGCCACTTCGCTTTCGCCGTGGTGTACACCCAGCAGGGCTTCCAGGGCTTCTGCCAGACCGATGAAGCCAACGGATAGGGTGCCGTGTTTCAGCACTTCCCGCACTTCATCATCGTAGTTCAGCTTTTCGCTGTCGATCCAAACACCTTCGCCCATCAGGAAAGGATAGTTGTGTACTTTTTTCTTCGCCTGAATTTCAAAACGTTCCATCAGCTGGTCAACCACCAGATCGATCTTTCTGTCCAGCTCTGTGAAGAACCAGTCGATGTTTTTATTTGCCAGAATGGCGATACGGGGCAGGTTGATGCTGGTGAAGCTCAGGTTGCCTCTGCCCAGGGTGACTTCTCTTTCAGGGTCGTTCACATTGCCGATGACACGGGTACGGCAGCCCATGTAAGCGATCTCTGTTTCGGGATGACCTTCTTTGTAGTATTTCAGGTTGTAAGGGGCATCCTGGAAGGAGAAGTTGGGGAACAGTCTTTTGGCGCTGACGCGACAGGCCAGCTTGAATAGGTCGTAGTTGGGTTCGCCGGGGTTGAAGTTGATGCCTTCTTTCACACGGAAGATCTGGATGGGGAAGATGGCTGTTTCGCCATTGCCCAGACCGGCTTCTGTCACCAGCAGCATATTTTTCATGATCATGCGGCCTTCTGTGGAGGTATCCATACCATAGTTAATGGAGGAGAAGGGCGTCTGGGCACCGGCACGGCTGTGCATGGTGTTCAGGTTATGCAGCAGGGCTTCCATGGCCTGATAAGTTGCTTTATCTGTTTCCTCTGTTGCTTTCTTTGCGGAGAAAGCCTGGATTTTTTCCAGAGTATCAGCAGGGACGCCGATTTCCAGCAGCAGTGCTTTTTCCGCTTCGATATAAGCATCGTTCTTGTCCAGTGTAGGAACCAGACACTGTTCTGCCAAAGTTTTAAAAGCTTCTTTTGCTTTTTTTGCGTGTTCCAGGCTGTCCATGACTTCGATGAGGGAAGTCAGGTTGGAACGATAGCGTTTTTTATAGGTTTTTGCTACACCGGGAGCCAGACCGTAGTCAAAGTTGGCAATGGACTGCCCACCGTGCTGGTCGTTCTGGTTGGACTGGATGGCGATACAAGCCAAGGATGCGTAGCTGGCAATATCGTTGGGTTCCCGCAGGACACCGTGGCCTGTGGAGAAGCCGCCCTTGAACAGCTTCAGCAGGTCGATCTGACAACAGGTTGTCGTCAGGGTATAGAAATCCAGATCGTGGATATGGATGTCGCCGTTTCTGTGGGCTTCGGAATGGGCAGGGTTCAGCACATAGCTTTCATAAAAGTGCTTTGCCCCTTCGGAGCCGTATTTCAGCATGGAACCCATGGCTGTGTTGCCGTCGATGTTGGCATTTTCCCGTTTGATGTCACTGTCTGTAGCATCTTTATAGGTGATATCTTCGAAGGTTTTCATCAGACGGTCGTTCATGTTGCGGACTCTGGTACGTTCCGCACGATACAGGATGTAGGCTTTCGCTGTGCGTACATAGCCGTGGTCGATGAGGACACGTTCCACGCTGTCCTGGATCTGTTCAACAGTGGGAGAAGTGATGCCTTCTGCTTCAAATTTATTGGAGACCTCCTGTGCCAGGTTCAGGCTGATGGCATAGTCCTTTTTGCCGACTGTCGCCTCGAAGGCCTTTTCGATGGCACTGGCGATCTTATTGATGTCAAAATGGACGGTACGTCCGTCTCTTTTTTTGATGGTCGTGATCATTTTTCTTCCCTCTTTCTCTATTTTTCCTTGCTGTATCCCAATATTCTACCTATTCTTGTTTTAAACAAAAAAACACAATATCTAGTTTTTTATGAAAAGAACAAGCATATATATTGTATGGCATATTGAGGGGAGCGTCAAGGGGAACAGAGATAAAAAGATGAATTTTATCAGAATGACGAAAGTTAGCCTGTGGACGGACGTTTTTCGCATAAATATAGAAAAAGAATTACCAAAAAAGGAGGGGAAGAAATGAAATGGGAGAGATTTTCCAGCCTGCAGGAAAAAGAAGTCATCAATATCTGTGATGGGAAACGGTTGGGGTGCGTCTGCGATCTGGAACTAGATATAGTGACGGGAAAGATCTGTACCCTTGTGATCCCGGAGGATGGAGGCAAGTGGAATTTTTTTGGAAAGGAACGGGCGTTTTTCGTGCCCTGGCGGTGTATCCGCCGCATTGGGGATGATATCATACTGGTGGAAGTGGATGGAGACGATATCCTCCGCACAGATGATGATTAAATACCAGATGTAGTGTTTGAGGTGTTGACCTGAAGCCGTTTCTCCTTTATACTGAAAACAATAAATCTATGTAAACTTAAGGGAGGAATCCGCTTTGAAATGTCCTTTTTGCAATAATAATGATACAAAAGTCATCGATTCCCGTGGACAGGATGATAATTCCGTTATCCGCCGCCGCCGCGTTTGCGAAAGCTGCGGCAAACGCTTCACTACTTATGAACGGATCGATATGATCCCCATTACTGTCATCAAAAGCGATGGTACCAGAGAGATCTTCGATAAGAGCAAGGTTATGAACGGCATCATGAAATCTTGCAATAAACGCCCCGTCACAGCTCAGCAGATCCAGGACCTGGTGGATGATATCGAAAACACCCTGATGGGCACCGGGGAAAGAGAAGTGGAAAGCAAGCAAATCGGCAATATGGTTATGGACAGACTGAAAGAAGTGGACGAGGTTGCTTATGTGCGCTTTGCTTCTGTGTATCGCCAGTTTAAGGATATCAATACCTTCATCGATGAGCTGGAAAAACTCCTCGTGGAAAAGAAACAGGGGTGATTTCATGGCAGAGCAGGAAACAAAAGCATTATTTACCTGTACCGAAGCGGGCTATGATGCTGCCATCGGTATTATGGATCTTTATCGCAAAAGCGGGATGCAGGCTTTTTTCTATGGCGTTGCCGATGAAAAAGATCTGATCTCTCTGGGGGAGACCAATGGGATGACCCATGTGCTCCATTTTGTGGACGGGGAAAACCTGAAACTGGTGAGCATTAGTGATGAAATGGGCGGTTTTACGGTGGATATTACGATAAACGACCTTATACTTCCAAAGTAAAAAGTTTTTTTGAGACAGGCAAGAAACAACAAAATACCTCATAGGATAGGATTGTAACAGAAAACTCTCTTATCTTAAGGAGGTATTTTATTATGTGTGGATTTGGCTGTGGTAACGAAAGTAGCATTATTTGGCTCATCATCCTGCTGTTACTGTGCGGCAATAATGACGGCTGCGACAATAACTGGGGCAATGGCAACTTCTCCTGGATCTTGATCCTGATTCTGCTGTGCTGCTGCGGCGGCAACAACAACAGTATTGGCAACAACTGCGGTTCTTGCTAATTAGGAAAGAGGACTCCCGCATTTTGCGGGAGCCTGTCTCATTTTGCGGAAAGAAATTCTGAATCTTTGTGCCTCTCCCTCTAAAATGAAGGAGAGGTGATTTTTTATGTTGGAAAGAAGAAAAAAAGAAACGCAGGTGCGCTGTTGGATTGAAGCAGAGCGGGAGCGGCTTTCTGAGCAAGCCTATGCCTATGAGGATACCTTTCTGGCCTCTTTTTATGCCCAGTGCGTGGAAAGCACTGCCGCTGATGCCCACGAGGTATTCCTGGAAACGCCTTTGATTTTCAATTATTTCCGGGAAAATCTGGACAGGCTGGACGAGACGGGTATCCGCCGCTTTTTCAAGCTGGCTGCCATCCATCATACCATCCGTATCGTCCGCCGCAGGAAAAAGGAACTGGATTGGGTACTGATGAAAACGGCTATGGCGGAGATCTATGAACTGGACGAAAGGGAAATAGAACTGGCAGAGCTGCTGCACCAATGTGCGAACCTGTATCAGAGTGGCTTTCAGGAGCTGTTTCATAAGACCACAGCAAGGTATCTCTTCGGCGATCGGGTGCTGTCTGGTTTTTCCTTCGCATTTATCGGCAATTTCTGGTATAATTCCTATAGTAGTTTTATGGGCTCTTTTACGGGCTATGTGCCCTTTCATATTCGGCTGAAGCGGGCCCAGTAAAGGGGTTGAAACCCAACTGCGAGGAGGAACAGGCATGGCAAACAAATGGACAGACCAACAGATACAGGCTATCGAGGCAAGGGGCAGCGATCTGCTCATCTCTGCGGCAGCGGGCAGTGGCAAAACGGCGGTTTTGGTGGAACGGATCATCACCCACATCATCAAAGAAGAGCAGGAGATCGACCGTCTGCTGGTGGTGACCTTCACCAAGGCGGCGGCATCGGAGATGAGGCAGCGTATCGGTGCAGCCATCGCCAAGGAACTGGAAACAAATCCCAATAACCTCCATCTGCAAAATCAGATGGCTTTTCTGCCCCGGGCAGATATCAAGACCATCCATGCCTTCTGCTTGCAGGTCATCAAGGAATATTATCATATCCTGGAGATTGATCCTGCCATTCGCACCGCCGACCCTGCGGAGATCAAGTTGCTGCAGAAGGAAGTCTTGGAAGAGCTGTTCGAAAATTTGTATGCGGAGAAAACCAATCAGTGGTTCTTTGATCTGCTGGAAACCTTCTCCACCTCTACCAAGGATACCCCTTTGCGGGAACTGGTTTTGGATACCTATACCTTTGCCCAGGGCAGCCCCCATCCCGAAGCCTTTTTGGATGAAATGGCGAAAAGTTTCTATTTAGAAGAAGGAAAAACTGTGGATGATTGTATCTGGTTCCCCATGATTCGGCAGGGGATGGAAAGTTCTTTGGAATATGCCGTCCATCAGCTGCAAAAGGCGTATATTATGGCAGAGGAAGGGGAATTCGGCGGATACAATAAGCTGTTGAAAAACGAAGTAGCTATGCTCAAAAACCTGCAGGATGCCTTGCAGTTGTCTTATGCTGACTGGCGTTTGGCGTATCTTGCTATCGATTTTGCCCGTTTGCCCGCCTACCGTGGGGAGGAAAAGGAACGGGCAGAGCGCATCAAAGCCCTGCGCAACGAAGCCAAGGATGCAGTCAAAAAACTGGGGGAGGTCTATTTTGCCTACAGTTCCGAATTTCAGGCAGAGCTGGTGCGAAAGCTATACCCCATCGCCAAGGGGCTTTTCGATCTGACGAAGCAATTCATGGATGCCTTTGCAGCAGCCAAACGGGAAAAAAATATCATCGATTTCAACGATTACGAGCATTTTGCCCTGAAAGTCCTCCTGAACGAGGATGGGACGCCCACAGCGGCAGCAGCAGAACTGCGCCAGAGGTATGATGAAATCATGATTGACGAATATCAGGACAGTAATATTGTGCAGGAACTGGTGCTGGCGGCAGTTTCTGGGGAATCCATCGGGCAGAACAACCGATTTATGGTAGGGGATGTGAAGCAGAGCATCTATCGTTTCCGTCAGGCCATGCCGGAACTGTTCAATGCAAAATATCAGCGATACCCCACCACCATTGGACAGAAGGAACGGAAGATCATCCTTTCCAGAAATTTCCGGAGCAGAAAAAATATACTGGATGGGGTAAATTTCATTTTCCGCCAGATCATGCAGCAGGACTTGGGGGATATCTCCTATGATGCGGAAGCGGCTCTCTATGAAGGTGCGCCTTTTCTGCCCTGCGAAGGTCTCCATGGTGGTGCCAATGAAATTCTGCTGATTGAAACAGCGGAGCAGGAGGATTCCGAACTGTCGGAAGAATTACAGGAACTGGACAGACGACAGGTGGAAGCCACAGCCATTGCCGCCCGTATTCGGGAATTGATGGACAGTGGGTATCAGGTTTTGGATAAGAAAACAGGGAAATACCGCCCCCTGCGCTATGGGGATATCGCCATTTTACTGCGTTCCATGAAAAGCTGGGGTAGTGTATTGGATGATGTGTTCGGCAGAGAAGGGATGCCCTATTATGCGGAGACGGCCGAAGGATATTTCGATGTGCCGGAGGTGGAGACTATGCTCCATATCCTGCGCCTGATTGATAACCCCCGACAGGATATCCCTCTCCTTTCCATCCTCCATTCTCCCATCTATGGGCTCAGTGCTGATGAACTGATGCAGGTGCGCCTGGGGGGCGATAAGGGTGCCTATTATGACTGTATGCACTTCTATTTGCAGGAGGGAGAAAATGAAGAACTGCGGGGCAAACTGTCTGCCTTTTTTGGGGATTTGGAAAGCTGGAGAAATCAGCTGCGGGATTTATCTCTCCATGAACTTTTGCGTCTGCTCTACAGAGAAACGGGCTATTATGATTACTTGGGCATGACGGCAGGGGGTACCCTGAGGCAGGCGAACCTACAGCTGCTTCTGGAAAAGGCGGAGCAGTATGAAAAGGGCAGCCATAAGGGCTTGTTCTATTTCATCCGTTATGTGGAAGATATGAAAACGGCAGAGGCGGAAACGGCTTCTGCAAAGCTGCTCACGGAAATGGAGGATCGTATCCATGTGATGACCATCCATAAGAGCAAGGGCCTGGAATTCCCCGTGGTATTCCTTTCCGATATGGGTAAGAATTTCAATGAAATGGATTCTCGAAATGCCGTTATTTTCCATCAGAAATGGGGCTGTGGCATGGATCATACGGATATTGAAAAACGGGCGGTCTATCGCACCTTGGCAAAGCGAGCATTGGCGGAAGCCACAAAAGAAGAAAATCTGGCAGAAGAGATCCGTGTGCTTTACGTTGCCCTGACCCGTGCCAAGGAAAAGCTTATCCTGACGGGGTCTGTGAAGGATTTTGAAAAGGCCTTCTTGAAATGGAACGACATTGCCGATTGCCCCACGGAACTGCTCCCTGTTTCCCGCCTGCGGCGGGCACGAAATTATCTGGACTGGGTGATGCCTGCCATCCTGCGGCATCCTGCGGGGGCAGCGGCGGCAGAGGCTTTTATGGAAAGGGATGGTTTGGAAGAAACAAAACCCCTTCTTTTCAAAGAGGATGTTTCTTCTTGGGATATTCGGCTGTGGAGCAGGGAGGAAGCCCTGCAAGGTATCTCTCAGGAGCAAAAAACGGCGGAGGAGCAGAAAAACTATTTCGAAGGCTGGGAAAGCCCTAAGCGAATGACAGAACAGCGGGAAACCGTATTCCGCATCCTCAGCTGGCAGTATCCCCATGGAAAGGAAACAAAGCTGCCTGCAAAGCTTTCTATTTCGGAGATCAAACGAAAGTATCAGGAGGAAATGACGGGGGAAGTGGTGGCATCCACGCCCAAGGAGATGAAATTGCCCGATTGGGAAGAAAAGACATCAATCCATGGGGCACAGTTGGGTACTGCTATGCATACCTTTCTGGAAGAAGCCAACCTGAGACAGGAATATGACTCAGAAAAAATCGAAGCATTGGCGGCGAAACTGGTGCGGAAGGGCAGACTGACGGAAGAGGAAGCCAAGGCGCTGCGGAGAAAGGAACTGCTGCAATTTTTCTGTTCTGGGCTGGCACAGCGGATGCGGAAAGCCAATCACATCGAAACAGAACGTACCTTTTCCCTGCTGATGCAGCCGAAAGAACTGTTTTTCGGAGAAGCCTACCAGGATGTGACAGACTTGATATTGGTGAATGGGATCATCGATTGTTATTTCATCGAAAACAACGAAGTCATCCTACTTGACTACAAAAGCGACAGAGTTTATGATGAGGAGGAATTGAAAGGGCGTTACCATATCCAGCTGAAATTGTATCGTATCGCGCTGGAGCGTGCCCTTGGTCTGCCGGTGAAGGAGACATATCTTTATTCCTTTGCCATGGGCAGGGCGATTTTGTTGGACTAAGAGGTGAGAAAAGATGTCATATATTTTGGTGCTGATCGCAGGGATCAGTTGGGGACTCATCGGCATATTTACAAAAGCCATCGATGCTTTGGGCTTTACAGAAATGCAAATGTTGTTTGTCAAAGGGGTATTGGCCACGGCATTGCTGTTTTGCATTACCTTTTTTAAAGACAGAAACCAGCTGAAGCTGAAAAATTGGAAGGATCTCCGCTATTTTATCGGTACAGGCATCTGCAGCTTCACTTTTTTCAGCTGGGCCTATATGAAAGCCATCAATCTGACAAGCTTAGGGGTTGCGGCGGTGTTGCTTTACACTGCCCCCACCTTCGTGATGCTGTTTTCCATCCTGCTGTTCCATGAAAAGATGACGAAGATCAAAGGCGTTGTGCTGGGGATGACCTTCCTTGGTTGTGTGCTGGTGACGGGGCTTCTGGAAGGGAGCAGCACCTTCACTTGGCAGGGAATCCTCATTGGTCTGGGCTCTGGTATCGGCTATGCCATGTACAGCATTTTCGGTACCTATGCCATCAAAGCTGGCTATGGCTCTTTGAGCATTTCCTTCTACACCTTTCTGATGGCAACGATCTTCATGGTTTTCTGCGTGGAACCTGTGACGGTTTTGCAGCAGATCACCACCATGGGGCAGTGGCCTCTGGCGATCTCCTTTGCCTTGCTGACTACAGTGGTACCCTATCTTTGCTATACGAAGGGACTCAGCGGTCTGCCTGCCAGTCAGGCTTCCGTCACAGCCACCATCGAACCTGTGGTGGCAGCGATTTTGGGCATTGTGGTGTTCCGCGAAAGTGTCTCTTTTCTGAAGATCGCAGGCATCATTCTGGTGCTTTCTTCTGTGGTCGTGATGAATAAACAGGGAGCAAAAAACTGAAAAAAGCCCTGTATCCAAGGGATACGGGGCTTGATTTTTGCATAAAAAAAGTGAGTTGGATAACTCACTTTTTTTTAAGTAAGAATTATTCAGCTTTGATAGCGCCTGTAGGGCAGTTACCTGCGCAAGAACCACAGTCGATACATTCAGCAGCGTTGATAACGTATACGCCACCGTCTTCTTTGATGCAGCCTGTAGGGCAGCCGCCTGCGCAAGCGCCACAACCGATGCATTCGGGACCGATTTTATGAGCCATTGGAAACACCTCCTTCTTCTTTCTACAAGCCTATTTTATATCAGAACTATGTAATTTGCAAGGTGTATTTCTTATTTTTATGAGAAAAATACATCAAAAAAGGGGAAATCCTGTTTTTATATGTAAAAGATGTATTTTCTGCAACTCACATCAATTTGTCGTTTTCCCGTTCCTGTCTTTGATATTCTTCCTTATATGCCTGATATTCTGCAGTGGAGACTCTGATCTCGTCATATTCTGCCTGAGTGATGGGGCGTACCACCCGGGCGGGGATGCCATAGGCCATATGGCCCTTAGGAATGCGCATCCCTCTTTTTACCACTGCCCCTGCGCCGATGAAGCAGTCCTTTTCGATGACAGCCCCTTCCTGTATGATGGCACCCATGCCGATGAGGACATTATCCTGGATGGTGCAGCCGTGGATGATGGCATTATGACCGATGGTCACCCCTGCGCCAACGGAAATATCGAAGCCCACTTCTACATGGAAGGTGACGTTTTCCTGCAGATTGGTCCGATCGCCGATGAAAATTTTGCCATAGCCTGCCCGCACTACCGTACCGGGGTATATGATGACATCTTCGCCCAGTTCTACGCTGCCGATGACTTCTGCTGTGGGAAAAACGAAACAGCTTTCAGGTACTTTGGGGATGAGGTTTTTATATTTGCGGATCATGGGGAATACTCCTTTCAAATAGAATCTCATTTATATGGTATTTTTTCCTGTTTCCATCATACAGGGAAAACAAAATCTTGACAAGGGGGGGAGGATTGCATACAATTCTATTTGCAAATAAATTGCAATTTGAAAGAGGTTCGCTGTTCCAAAGGAACAAAAGACGGCTTTCGTTTATGAAAACAAAAGCATCCATAAGATGCCCTTTGTCATGAATATTTGGAGGAATTGATGAAAGCAAGATTTATTTCTTTGCTGCTGATGCTGTCTCTGCTTGTGACAGCATGCGGCGCAGGAGGCAATACAACAGAAAAGAGCGAAAAGCTGACTGTGGTCACCAGTTTCTATCCCATTTATCTGCTGACCCGGGAAGTGGTGGAAGGAACCGAAGGGGTGGAACTGAAAAATATGGCACAGCCCCAGACCGGCTGTCTCCATGATTATGAACTGACCATTTCCGATATGAAGCTTCTGGAAGGGGCAGATATCCTCATCATCAACGGCGGCGGCATGGAAAGCTTTCTGGAGCAGGCCATGGAGCGATACCCCCATTTGCAGGTGGTGGATACTTCCGAGGGCATTGAATTGCTGGAAGAAGAGGAGCACCATCACCATGAGGGCGAAACGGAAGAGGCACACGCAGGCCACGACAATGAAGGCAATCCCCATATCTGGCTTTCCCCTGCAAGGGCGGCAGAGCAGGTGGAGCATATTTCTGCAGCCTTGTGTGAACTGGATGCAGCAGAAGCGGAGATTTTTGAAAAGAACGCGGCAAATTTTTGTGCGGAGGCAGAAGCACTGCTGGAACAGGCGGCGGCTATTGGCATCCCTGAAGGGGAGCATACAGCTGTGTTCCACGAAGGTTTTGCCTACTTTGCGGAATTGTTCCACATGGAAAATGTATTCAGTGTTTTTGCCGACGAATATGAAATGCCCTCTGCTAAGGAACTGACAGAAGCAGCGGGTGAAGCCGAGAGACATGGCATCCGATTCTTTCTGGCAGCCGATGATACCGGCAGAATCTATGGGGAGACCTTGGCGGCGGAAGTAGACCAGCAGGTGCTTCTCCTTGACCCGCTGACGACGGCGGAGGAAGAAGATCTTTCTTATCTGGAAAGAATGCAGAAAAATATTGAAACTGTGGAAAAACATTGGAAGGAGGTCACAAAATGAGTAAAGGCATCCATAACAGCTGCGGGCTTTGCAGCATTGAAATGAAGAATATCACTGTCATCAGTGGCGAGGATACCCTATTGGAAAATGTCAACCTGACCTTCCATTGCGGTGAATTGACAGCCCTTATCGGCAAAAATGGCGCAGGGAAGACCACACTGCTCCGCACCCTTTTGGGGGAACGCAATTATAAAGGAAGCATTTCCTTTACGGATCACCACGGCACGGTGCTTCCTGTACCCCGTATCGGCTATGTGCCCCAGCATCTGGATTTTGATAAGAGCATGCCTGTTTCCGTTTCGGATTTTATTGCGGCGGCGAAGGGGGGCAGAGCCGTCTGGTTCGGCAAGGATAAAAAAATGAAGGAAAATATCAAAAAAATGCTGGTGGAAATGGATTGTGGCTATCTGGCAGACCGCAGATTGGGGGCCCTCAGCGGCGGCGAGCTGCAAAGAGTCCTGCTGGCTCTGGCCACAGACCCTGTGCCTGATCTGCTGGTACTGGACGAGCCTGTTTCCGGTGTGGACATGGCAGGTCTGGATTTGTTTTATAAGAGAGTTGCCGAATTACGAGATAAACAGCACATGGCAGTACTTTTGGTTTCCCATGATCTGGGGCTGATCCGTCAGTATGCGGACAAGGTTGTCCTGTTGGATAAGACCGTAGTTGAGGAAGGGGAAGCCGATGCCGTTTTCGCAACGGAAGCCTTTCAGGAAGCCTTTGGCTTCCACAGCAGGGAGGTGACAGCATGGAAATGATCTACGGTTTTTTGGAACTGCTGCCTTTTTCCATGTTTCAATATGATTTCATGAAGAATGCCTTTCTAGCGGCGATTCTAATTGCGCCATTGTTTGCTCTGCTGGGCACTATGGCGGTCAATAATAAAATGGCCTTTTTCTCCGATGCCTTGGGACATAGTGCCTTTACGGGCATTGGTTTGGGCGTATTGCTGGGGTTGGATGACCCTCTGCTGGCCATGCTGGCCTTCGGTATCTTCCTTGGCTTGGTTATCACAAAGGTAAAATCCGCCAATATGGTTTCTTCTGATACGGTCATCAGTGTTTTTTCCTCGGCTGCACTGGCTTTGGGGATTGTCATCCTTTCTGCCAGCGGGGGTTTTGCAAAATACTCTTCCTATTTAATAGGGGACATCCTGACCGTGGGACAGGGTGATCTGCTGATGATCGCTGTTGTCCTCATCCTTGCCTATATCCTGTGGGCGCTGCTGTATAATCAGTTGCTTCTCTTGAGTGTAAATCGTTCTTTGGCAGCTAGCCGTGGCGTAAAGGTCATGCTGGTGGAAAATATTTTCGTGATGATGGTGGCGGTGGCTGTTATGGTCTCTATCCGCTGGGTGGGTATCCTGATGATCAATTCTCTGCTGATTTTGCCTGCGGCAGCGGCAAGAAATATCACCGATACCACAAGAAGCTACCACTGGACGGCAACGGTATTCGGTCTGGTATCCTCCCTAGTGGGTTTGGGTATCTCCTATACCTTTGGTACTTCTGCCGGGGCAACCATGGTATTGACGGCGGCTGTGTTGTTTTTCCTGGCCTATTTGATCGGCAAAAGCCGCAAATAAAGTTGCCTTTTGTCGAAGGTTGTGCTATTCTGAACAACAGAAGAATTTTTGAGGAGGATACGGAAATGCATGTAGCATATAATACAAAAGGTATCTGCGCTGTTCGTGTGGAATTTGACGTAGAGGATGGCGTAGTGAAAAACATCAGCTTCCTGGGCGGCTGCGACGGCAACCACAAGGGCATCGCTGCGCTGGCAGAAGGAATGGCTCCTGAAGAAGCGGCAAAAAGACTGAAAGGCATCACCTGCGGCAGAAGAAACACCAGCTGCCCCGACCAGTTGGCCATTGCTTTGGAAGAATTTTTGAAGAATCAGTGAAAAAATCACCTGTTTTGGGCGGAAAAACTGGGAAAAAGCCTGAAAACTGCGGCTTTCCAAAGATTTTTTGTTGACAGCAGGGGGGACTTGTGTTATTCTTTATGAGAAGACGCAGGTCTTTTTTTTGTGTGAGAAAAGGCTTTCTCACACAAAGTGCTCCTTGGGAGCGAGAGTTTTGATAAAGAAAACACATCATCAGAGACGGAGGTGAAAATCTTGAGAACAAGAATTACCTTGGCTTGCACAGAGTGCAAACAGAGAAACTACAGCACGACCAAAGACAAAAAAGTTATGCCTGACAGAATGGAAATCAAAAAATATTGTAAGTTCTGCAAAGCTCACACACTGCATAAAGAAACAAAATAATCATGTGTGCGAGACATTCCGTAGTTAAGGAGTGAACGTATTGGAAGAAAAGAACATCACGAACCCAACGAACGAAGTGAAGCAAACGAAGCCAGCGCAGGCAGCAGCAAAAAAGAAAAACAATGACAAAGATACTTTTGCCGATTATAAGGCAGAGTTCAAAAAAATCGTATGGCCTACACGCTCTGAAGTCGTGAAGCGCACAGCGGCAGTTATTGTTACATCCTTCATCATTGGCGCAATTATTTTCTGTATGGATACGGTGTTTACTGCCGGTTACAGCGCGATCATCGGTCTTTTAGGTTAATAAGCGGAAACGAATAGAAAAAGGATGGTTTAGAATGTCTGAAGAAATCAATAAAGCTGAGGAAACAAAAGCAGTATCTGCTGAAGCTAGATGGTACGTTGTTCATACCTATAGCGGCTATGAAAATA
Source organism: uncultured Clostridia bacterium (assembly GCA_937901125.1). GTDB lineage: Bacteria > Bacillota > Clostridia > Lachnospirales > Anaerotignaceae > Anaerotignum_A. The sequence goes on from CALCGT010000058.1 coordinate 65,151, forward strand.
AAGTAAAAGCCAACATTGAAAAAACAGTGGAAAACAGAGGGATGCAGGATCAGATCTTTGAAGTAAGCGTTCCCCTGCAGGACGTTATTGAAATGAAGGACGGCCAGAAGAAAACAGTACAGCGCAAAGTGTTTCCCGGTTATGTACTGCTGAATATGATCATGAATGACGAGACATGGTATGTCGTTCGAAACACAAGAGGCGTAACAAGCTTCGTTGGTCCGGGCTCCAAACCCGTTCCCCTGACAGACGCAGAAGTGCGTGCGATGGGTATCGGCGGCGAGGTGGAAAATCTGGATGTAGAAGTTGGCGACAGTGTTCGCGTTGCTACAGGTCCTTTTGCGGATTCCGTTGGACAGATCAAAGAGATCAACGCCAATAAGAAGACGCTGGTCGTAAGTCTTTCCATCTTTGGCAGAGAGACACCGGTAGAGCTTGATTTCGCTCAGATCGATAAGCTTTGATAAAAGCTTCAAAATTTAGTCAATTGTTTGTTAAACGGCAGGAAACTCTGCCGAGTGGGAGGGAAAATCCCCGCTAATTACCACATTTATAGGAGGTGCCATCATGGCAAAGAAAGTAACAGGTTATATTAAATTACAGATCCCCGCAGCGAAGGCAACACCCGCTCCTCCTGTTGGTCCCGCACTGGGTCAGCATGGTGTGAACATCATGGGCTTCTGCAAAGAATTCAATGAAAAGACAGCATCTCAGGCTGGTCTGATCATCCCTGTAGTAATTACAGTTTACCAGGACAGAAGCTATTCTTTCGTTACAAAAACACCCCCCGCAGCAGTTCTGCTGAAAAAAGCAGCCGGCATCGAATCCGCTTCCGGTACACCTAACAAAACAAAGGTTGCAAAACTGCCTAAGGCTGAAGTAATGAAAATTGCTGAAATGAAAATGCCCGACCTGAACGCAGCAAGCGTTGAAGCAGCTTACAGCATGATCTGTGGCACAGCAAGAAGCATGGGTATCGTTGTTGAAGAATAAGCCGAAATTTTATTCAGAAAAGAATTTCAAATAATTACGGCGAATAGAGTGGGAGGGAATTCTCCCGATACTACCACATAAGGAGGTCACGAAAGTGAAAAGAGGTAAAAAATATAGCGAGGCGGCTAAACTCGTAGATAGCGCAATGCTGTATGATACAGCAGAAGCAATTGATCTGGTACAGAAAACATCTACTACAAAATTTGACGCTACAGTAGAAGCACATATTCGTTTGGGCGTTGACAGCAGACATGCTGATCAGCAGGTTCGTGGTGCCGTTGTTCTTCCTCACGGTACAGGTAAAACAGTTCGTGTATTGGTATTCGCAAAAGGCGAAAAGGCTGAAGAAGCTTTGGCAGCTGGCGCGGATTTCGTAGGCGCAGAAGATCTGATTCCTAAGATTCAGAATGAAAACTGGTTCGGTTTCGACGTTGCAGTAGCAACACCTGATATGATGGGCGTTGTTGGTCGTCTGGGTCGTGTGCTGGGTCCTAAAGGCCTGATGCCCAACCCCAAGGCTGGTACAGTAACAATGGACGTTACAAAAGCAATCAACGACATCAAAGCTGGTAAGATCGAATACCGTCTGGATAAAACAAACATTATTCATGTGCCTGTAGGCAAGGTATCTTTCGGTTCCGAAAAACTGGCAGAAAACTTCCAGACTCTGATGAGTGCAGTAATAAAAGCAAAACCCCAGGCTGCAAAAGGTCAATACCTGAAGAGCGTTGTACTGACAACAACAATGGGCCCTGGCGTAAAAGTAAACCCTGCAAAAATTTCCGAATAATCTTTGGAAAAATCCTTGACAGGAGCTTGTTTATGGGTTAAAATAAATGAGTTGAGTGAAAAAACTTTCATGATTGAAAGTCGGCTGTGGTACAGCCGATGGTATTCGTAAGGCTTTGCCTTACTCATGCCACTAGGTTGCCAAATGTCTGGCTGAGTTTGCAAGCAAGCTTGCACACATCCAGCCGCTTGACAACGCTTTCAATTCCATATTGCCGTAGACAGCAGGTGTGGTTTGCCACGTAAATCCTGCCGAGGAAAAATTGCTAATGAGCTTTTGGAGCCTCTTTGTCTATGTGCAAAGAGGCTTTTTCAATGACATGAAACAAAGTAGGATTCCAAGGAGGTGTAAGGAAACAATGGCAAAGATCGAACAGAAACAGGTAGTCGTAAACGAAATCAAAGAAAAGCTGGAAAGAGCAACATCCGTAGTAATGGTTGATGCAAGAGGCTTGACTGTAGAACAGGACACTGCACTGAGAAAACAGCTCAGAGAAGCAGGTGTTGACTATAAAGTTTACAAAAATACAATGGTGCACTTCGCAATCCAGGGCACACAGTTTGAAGGTCTGGATGAATATCTGGCAGGCCCCAGCGCATTCGCATTCTCTTATGAAGATGCAACAGCTGGCGCAAGCATCCTGAACAAAGTAGCGAAGGATGTGAAAGAACTGGAATTCAAAGCAGGTGTAGTGGAAGGCATCGTATACGATGCAGCTGGCATGAAGCTGATTGCAGATATCCCTTCCAGAGACGTACTGCTGTCCAAACTGCTGGGCAGCTTCAAGAGCCCCCTGTCCTCTTTCGCACGCGTTATCGATCAGATCGCAAAGAAAGACGGCGAAGCAGCAGCAGAGTGATTCATTTCACAGCATAAAAACAGTCGCATAGGCGGCACACTAAATTATTGAGACGAAAACCAAATATTATCGGAGGTGCTTTACAATGGCAAAACTGACAATCGAAGAAATCATCGCAGCAGTAAAAGAACTGACAGTACTGGAACTGAATGATCTGGTAAAAGCAGCAGAAGAAGAATTCGGCGTATCCGCAGCAGCAGGCGTAGCAGTAGTAGCTGGTCCCGCAGCAGGCGCAGCAGCTGAAGAAAAAACAGAATTCGACGTTGAACTGACAGAAGTTGGTTCCGAAAAAATCAAAGTAATCAAAGTTGTTCGTGAAGTAACAGGTCTGGGCCTGAAAGAAGCTAAAGAAGCTGTAGACGGCGCTCCCAAAGTACTGAAAGAACAGGCTTCCAAAGAAGATGCTGAAGCAATCAAAGCGAAACTGGAAGAAGTTGGCGCTAAAGTAACACTGAAGTAATTCAGCCCTTCTGAAATCCTAAGAATCCTTGAAATCCGCAGGAATTTTCCTGCGGATTTTTTTGTAGAAAAATATTAAAAAAGATGAAAAACTAGTTGACAGATAGGGATTGATATATTATAATAATCCCTATAGTTAGCTAGAACTAACTAAAGGAATTATTCATTTCTGCAAAATCCAAAAGAGCCAATTGGAAAACCATCAAAAACACTTTCTACATAAAAAAGCAACGAGTATACTCGTTGCTTTTTATGTAGAAAACACTTGTGCCATTGACTGTTGGCTTTGAAGGCGGAAAGCCAGAATGGAAGGCATAAAAGGAAAGCATACTACAAAAAAAGAAGATATAGTGGATTTTTCCGCCTTTGGGGGGTATAATCAAGATAATATGTCCTGAGAAAACTGAAAATGGAGAGATTTGATTTATGGAACTATTGATTGAACTTGTAACATTGGTGATCGGCTTTGTGATGCTGGTGAAGGGGGCAGATTGGTTCGTGGAAGGCGCTGCCAATATTGCTGACCGGTTTGGCATCCCCCAGCTGGTCATTGGTTTGACGATCGTTGCCATAGGCACTAGTGCTCCGGAAGCGGCGGTCAGTATATCTGCTGCATTGAAAGGCAGTGCGGAAATCACCATAGGGAATGTATTGGGTAGCAATATCCTAAATGTTTTGCTGATTTTGGGGCTGACAGCAGTGATCCGTGCCATTGGCGTACAGCGTTCTACCGTTCGTTATGAGATTCCCTTTGTGATCCTTGTATCCATCGTTCTGGCGGTATTGGGGCTGCGAGATCATGTCATCAGCCGATGGGAAGGTATTATTTTGTGGGCATTTATGATCCTGTATCTGCTGTATCTGCTACGGATGGCGAGAAATGGTGTGGTACCAGAGGTGGAAGAAGAAGTGGAGCCAAAATCCATGCCCAGATTGCTGTTTTTGGTCGTGATTGGCGTGGGGCTGATCGTCTGGGGCAGTGATGTGGCAGTGGATGCGGCAACGGAAATTGCCCGTATCTTCAGCCTGAGCGAAAGGATCATTGGTTTGACCATTGTGGCACTGGGAACCTCCCTGCCGGAACTGGTGACCAGCGTGACAGCGGCAGTCAAAGGTAAATCCGAGATTGCTGTGGGAAATATCGTTGGCAGTAATTTATTCAATATCCTGTTTGTTGTAAGTACCACAGCCATCATTACACCTGTAGTGTATAGTGCATCTTTCCTGCTGGATAGTATCATTGCCATTGGGGCGGTGGTGCTCCTGTGGCTTTGCGTAGTCAGAAAACATGAATTAAACCGCTTGGGTGGGGGTATTCTTTTGGTTGGATATGGCGCATTTTTTGCTCATTTAATACTGACATAAGAATGAGGCAGCTTTGTGTATACAGGGCTGCCTGTTCTTTTGATATGACTGGGACAAATTTCATCATAGAGCAACTTTTTTGTCCAAAAGAGATTGATTTTATTGCATCTTTGTATAAATTTTTATACAATCGTACCATGACTTACAAGAGAGAAGGCGATTTTATGAATTTTGTATTTTTATCACCTAATTTCCCTAAGACCTATTATCATTTTACCCAGGGACTGCGAAACAATGGCGTGACCACTTTGGGCATCGGCGATGAACCCTATGATCAGCTGAGCCAGGAATGTCGGGATTCTTTGGTGGAATATTATAAAGTCAGCAGTTTGGGAAATTATGATGAAGTATATAGAGCTGTTGCGTTTTTCGCATTCAAGTATGGACGTACTGACTGGCTGGAAAGCAACAACGAATATTGGCTGCTGCGGGATGCCCAGCTGCGGACAGATTTCAATATCAATACTGGTCTGAAAAATGACAATATCGATGGGATCAAATATAAGAGCAAGATGAAGGAATACTATGCAAAAGCCGGTGTTCCCACTGCAAGATATCATCTGGTGAAGACCTTGGAAAAAGGCTTGGCTTTTGTGAAGGAAGCAGGCTATCCTGTAATCGTAAAGCCTGATAATGGTGTTGGTGCTTCTGCTACATATAAGCTAAAAAATGAAGAAGAACTGCGAAGCTTCTATGCCAATCTACCGAAGGTGCAGTATATCATGGAAGAATTCATCAACGGTACCATCGTTTCCTATGATGGTATTTGTGATTCCAATAAAGATATCATTTTCGAGACCTGTCATTTTTTTACAGAGCCTGTTATGGATGTGGTGAATAAAGGACTGGAGCTGTGCTATTATTCCGGAAAGCAGATTCCTGCGGATTTGAAGGATGCTGGAAGAAGAACCATCAAAGCCTTTGAAAGCAATTCCCGTTTCTTCCACTGCGAATTCTTTGTACTGAAGGAAGATAAGGAAGGCTTGGGCAAAAAGGGGGAAATCTTTGGTCTGGAAGTAAATATGAGACCCCCCGGGGCTATACGCCGGATATGATGAACTATGCCAACGATATTGATGTTTAGCAGATTTGGGCAGATATGGTATGCTATGATAAAGGCAATTTCGACCCCGAAAAGAGACCTTATAGCTGCGTGTATGCGTCCCAGAGAAAGGGGAAAGCATACGTGCATAACAGGGATAAGATCTTTGGCAGATACCATCAGAATATTGTGGTCTATGAAGAAATGCCGGAAGTTTTGGCCAGCGCCATGGGCGATTATGCCTATATGGCAAGATTTAAAACAGACGAAGAAAGGGTCGCTTTTATCGATTTTGTAGTACAGAAGAAGGAAGGTTAAAAATAATGCACACTTGTTATTACAAAGAATATTCCCATAACCTGAATCGGGATATGGAATTTAAGGTATATGGTCACGCAGGTCTGCCCATAGTGGTATTTCCCTGTCAGGATGGGAAATTTTACGATTTTGAAGACCGCGGCATGATCAATACCGTTGCGGATCATCTGGAAACCGGACGGTTACAGCTGTTTTGCGTTGGCTGTGTGGATGAAGAAACATGGAGCGCCGCCGGAGGCGATTATCATGGGCGCATCCTGTGGCATGAGCAATGGTTCAAATATATCTGTGAGGAATTTATGCCTCGTCTGCACCAGATCCACGGAGAAACAGACCCCACACCCTACTATGGCAAGGTTATCCTAAGCGGTGCCAGCATGGGTGGGTATCATTGCGTGAATTTCTACCTGCGCAGACCTGATCTTTTCGGCGGCTGTCTTTCTTTGAGCGGTCTCTTCCATGCGGGATATTTTTTCCCCCATTATGATGATGTGGATATTTATTATAATTCCCCTGTGGATTACCTGCCCCAGATGCCCTATGACCATCCTTTGGTGGAACAGTTCTGCCATGGGAAGATCATCATCTGCTGCGGTCAGGGGGCATGGGAAGATGAAGCCAAAGCCGATGCCTGCATCATGCAGGAGCAGTTTCACCGCCTGAACGTGCCTGCATGGGTAGACCTTTGGGGCGAGGATGTAAACCATGACTGGCCTTGGTGGCTGATCCAGTTCCCCTATTTCGTCAATAAACTGTTAGGATATTGAAGAAAAACAGCCTTGCCTTTTTGAAATGGCGGGTATATAATGAAACTGCAAGTGAATAGCCAGCGGGGAGCTTGTGAAACAGGCTGAGAGGAAGGAAAACCTTCGACCCATACACCTGATTTGGATAATGCCAACGTAGGGATGCCTGAACAAAGACAGTACAAGGGAAGTTGCCAAATCGGGGTGACTTCCCTTTATTATTGTAAAGGAGGTGAAAAGGATGGTGAAAATCAATGGGGAAACCATGGACATCGCCGGCAAAACACTGGCAGAATATCTGGTGTCTACGCAGTATGACCCCACGCGCATCGCAGTGGAGCGCAACGGCGAAATCGTACCCAAAGCAAAATATGGCGAAACGGTTCTGCGGGAGGACGATGTCATCGAAGTAGTCAATTTTGTAGGAGGTGGTTGATTTGCGCTGTATTCCGAGTAAGGAAGACATGCAGCGAGCACTGGAAGCGAGGCACGGAAAAGAACTGCAGCAGAAATTCACCAACAGCACCGTTGCCATCTGCGGTTTGGGCGGATTGGGTTCCAATATCGCCGTTTCTTTGGCAAGGGCGGGCATCGGCAAGCTGATCTTAGTGGATTTTGACAAGGTGGATATTTCCAACCTGCATCGGCAGCAATATAAGGCAGATCAGATCGGACGATTCAAAACAGAAGCTCTGGCGGAAAACCTGCGGGAGATCGCCCCTTATTTAGAGGTGGAGACCCATGCAGTCTGTGTAACAGAGGAGAATTTTGAAGCACTCCTTTCCGAAGCCGATATCATTTGCGAGGCCTTTGACAGGGCGGAAGCAAAAGCCATGTTGGCAGATGGTGTGCTGGAAAAATTACATACGAAATATCTGATCGCTGCTTCCGGAATGGCGGGGCTAGGCTCCGCAAACAGTATCCAAACCAGAAGGATCACGAACCGTTTTTATCTATGTGGGGATGGAATCAGCGATGTGGCAGATGACATTGGATTGGTGGCCCCCCGTGTGATGCTTTGTGCAGCCCATCAGGCCCACATGGTTTTGCGCATCCTTTCTGGAAATTTAGAACCATAACGATTTATGAAAGAAGGGATTTTCATGCAGAAAGAAGATAAACTCATCATTGGCGGACATGAATTCAATTCCAGATTTATTCTGGGTTCTGGGAAATATTCCCTGAAGCTGATCGAAGCGGCTGTAAAAGATGCCGGTGCAGAAATCATCACACTGGCAGTACGTCGTGCCAATACAAAGGATCAGGAAAACATTCTGGACTATATTCCCAAGAATGTAACCCTGCTGCCCAATACCTCCGGCGCAAGAAATGCGGAGGAAGCCGTACGTATCGCCCGTCTGGCAAGAGAACTGGGCTGCGGTAACTTTGTGAAGGTAGAAATCATGCGCGACAGCAAATACCTGCTGCCCGATAATTACGAAACCATCAAGGCTACAGAAATTTTGGCAAAGGAAGGCTTCGTGGTCATGCCTTATATGTATCCCGACCTGAATGTGGCAAGAGACTTGGTAAACGCAGGTGCAGCGACCATCATGCCCCTGGCTTCTCCCATCGGTTCCAATAAAGGGCTGGCAACCAGAGAATTCATTCAGATTCTGGTGGACGAAATCGACCTGCCTGTTATCGTAGACGCAGGCATCGGCAGACCTTCTCAGGCTTGTGAAGCGATGGAAATGGGTGCAGCGGCAATTATGGCCAATACAGCACTGGCAACAGCAGGCGACCTGCCCTTGATGGCAGCAGCATTCCGTCAGGCTATCGAAGCAGGCAGAAAAGCATATCTTTCCGGCTTGGGCAGAGTGCTGACAAGAGGTGCATCCGCATCCGATCCTCTGACAGGCTTCTTGCATGATTAAGGAGGGAATGACATGGAAAATCAATATTTTGTAGATTCCCAGCATCTTTCCCCTGAAGCATTGAAGCGGAAGCATGAACTGGAAACCAATCCTGCATCCAGAAAGAACCACATGGAATATCTGCCGGGGATGGAGATCATCGAATCTGAAATTTGTGAGACTGTAATGACCCAGATGAAGGAATACGATTATTCCCAGTATACAGCAAGGGATGTCCGTGCGGCGTTGGACCATGAAACTTGCTCCGTAGAGGATTTCAAAGCATTGCTTTCTCCCGCAGCAGAACCTTTTCTGGAGGAGATGGCACAGAAAGCCAGACTGGAAACCAGCAAACATTTCGGCAACACAGTTTATCTGTTCACACCTTTGTATATTGCCAACTACTGCGAAAACTACTGCGTATACTGTGGGTTCAACTGCTATAACCACATCAACCGCATGAAGCTTTCCATGGAGCAGATCGAAAAGGAAATGAAAGTCATCGCCGACAGCGGCATGGAAGAAATCCTGATCCTGACCGGGGAAAGCCGTACCATGAGCAATGTGGAATATATTGGTGAGGCTTGTAAGCTGGCAAGAAAATATTTCCGTATGGTAGGCTTGGAAATTTATCCTGTGAATACAGAAGAATACCGTTATCTCCACGAATGTGGCGCAGACTATGTGACTGTTTTCCAGGAAACCTATGATACAGATAAATATGAAACACTGCACCTGATGGGGCATAAGCGCGTTTGGCCTTATCGCTTCGATGCTCAGGAAAGAGCGTTAAGAGGCGGCATGAGAGGGGTAGCATTCTCTGCACTGCTGGGGCTTTCCGATTTCAGAAAGGACGCACTGGCAAGTGCACTGCATGTATATTATCTTCAGAGAAAATATCCCCATGCGGAAATGTCCTTATCCTGTCCCAGACTGAGACCCATTATCAATAACGATAAGATCAGTCCTTTGGATGTAGGTGAAAAGCAGCTGTGTCAGATCCTTTGTGCATATCGTATTTTCATGCCCTTTGTCGGCATTACCGTATCTTCCCGTGAAAGCAAATCTTTCCGTGACGGTATCGTAAAAATTGCCGCAACGAAGGTTTCCGCCGGGGTTTCCACGGGTATCGGCGACCATGAAAGCAAATACACCGGGAAGGAGGCAGACGGTACAGAAGGCGATGAGCAGTTTGAAATCAATGATGACCGCAGCTTCCAGAAGATGTATGAGGATATGGCGGAGGAAGGCTTGCAGCCCGTACTGAATGATTATCTGTATGTATGATATTTTGTGTGTAACCAATCGAAGCCTTTGCAAAGAGGATTTTTTGCAGAGAGTGGAGAAGATCGCAGCATGTAGACCCAAGGGGATCATCCTGCGGGAAAAAGATTTGACAAAAGAAGGATATAAAAAACTGGCGGAGCAGGTATTGCAGCTCTGCGAGAGATACGAGGTTCCCTGTATGTTGCACAGCTTTGCAGATGCGGCTATGGAACTGGGCGCGGAAAACATCCATATGCCCCTGCATATTTTGCGGGAATTGGATGAAAAGAAAAAAGAAAAATTCAAAGAAATTGGCGCATCCTGCCATTCGGTGGAAGAGGCGCAGGAAGCGGAACGACTGGGATGTACCTACATCACAGCGGGGCATGTATTTGCCACCGATTGCAAGAAGGACCTTCCTTCCAGAGGATTGACATTTTTGCAGGCGGTCTGCCAAAGCGTATCCATTCCTGTTTATGCCATCGGCGGTATCGGCAGTGAAAATATCGATTCTGTTCGGAAAGCGGGTGCGAAGGGTGCCTGTATCATGAGCGGACTGATGGGGTGCGAGGATGTGGAACAATTTTTAAAGGCTTTGAAATAAAAGCATAGTTTGAGAGAAAAGTAAATCGAGCAAATGATAGGTGAGTGTATTTCTGATCGGATCCTTTCGGAAAAGGAACGGCCCGCAGCCGCGGGAGGATAGAAGGGGAGCGCCTTGTGTCCTGCAGAGATATAACAGCGATGGGAAGCCGTGTTCCGGCGTGAGAGGAAGCCATGAAGTTTCGACCGATAGTTCTGAATGTATCCCCCCAAGGGGGAAGTGTATGCTTCAGGGAGAGCGCTGTTATATCCGTCGTTCTCCCTGAACGATAAAAAAGGAGACGTATGAAGATGAAAGACACAAAAACGAGAAAATTATGCTTTGCTGGTATCCTCTGCGCAGTGGCAGTGGTGGGCAGCTTATTCTATATTCCCGTTTTCGGGAGCAAATGTGTACCTGTACAACACATGGTAAATATTTTATGTGCTGTTATTTTAGGGCCTTTTTATGGGTTGACCGTGGCATTTTGCGCCAGTGTCATCCGTAATTTGCTAGGTATTGGCAGTTTGATGGCCTTTCCCGGCAGTATGATCGGCGCACTGCTTTGTGGCATCGCCTTTTGGAAAACAAAAAATATCCCCCTGACCTTGATCGCAGAAGTCTTTGGGACGGCAGTTCTGGGCGGTTTGTGTGCCTATCCCGTTGCCATCCTCCTGATGGGGATGCAGGCGGGGGAGATCGCCTTTTATGCCTATGTGGTTCCTTTCCTGATCTCCACGGCAGGCGGCGCGATTCTCTCTGGCATCCTGCTGGGGGCTTTGCGGAAAACAGGAATGTTGAAAAAGGTCTGAGAAAAAGAAGGAGGAAACAGATATGTTGAAGGAAATGCTTGACAATGTGAGAGAAAAATGCCCTTTGATCCATAATATCACCAATTATGTAACCGTGAATGACTGTGCCAATATCCTGCTGGCCTGCGGCGGTTCTCCCATCATGGCCGATGATGTAGATGAAGCGGAAGAGATCACTTCCATCTGCGGCGGTCTGAATATCAATATCGGTACGCTGAACCAGCGCACCATTCCTGCTATGCATCTGGCAGGCAAAAAAGCCAATGAGCTGGGACATCCTGCGGTTTTGGACCCCGTTGGGGCAGGGGCATCCCGTCTGCGGACAAAAACAGCAAAGGATTTGATAGAAGGAATCAAATTTACCGTCATTCGGGGGAATATTTCCGAGATTAAAACACTGGCTTTGGGCACAGGCGGCGCAAAGGGCGTGGATGCCGATGTGGCGGATAAGGTGACAAAGGAAAATCTGTCCCAGGCAGTGGCCTTTGCCAAGGAATTTGCCAAGAAAACAGGGGCAGTCATTGCGATTACCGGTGCCATTGATATTGTTGCCGATGGGGAAAAAGCCTTCTGCATCTATAACGGTCATCCCATGATGAGCAGCATCACCGGCACAGGCTGCCAGCTTTCCGCCATGACAGCGGCTTATGTGACAGCCAACCCGGAAACCCCTCTGGAAGCCACAGCGGCGGCAGTCTGCGCCATGGGCATCTGCGGGGAAAAGGCTCACGCAAGACTGACAGAGCAGGACGGCAATTCCAGCTATAGAAATTATATCATCGATGCCATTTTCAACCTGAATGGGGAGGAACTGGAACGCTGTGCGAAATACGAAATTTTCTAAGGAGATGGAAGTATGAAATGTGAAAAAGAGACCATGCTGCTCTATGCCGTAACAGACAGAGCATGGACAGGCAAGCAGACTTTGATGGAACAGGTAGAAGCAGCCCTTAAGGGGGGCGCAACCTGTGTACAGCTGCGGGAAAAGGAACTGGACGAAGGGTCCTTCCTGCAGGAAGCAATCGAAATGAAGGCTTTGTGTGAAAAATATGGAGTCCCTTTTATTGTCAACGATAATGTAGATATCGCCATCAAATGCAAGGCAGACGGCATCCATGTAGGGCAGAAGGATATGGAAGCAGGCAACGTCCGTGCTTTGGTGGGCGAAGGTATGATCATCGGCGTTTCTACCCAGACCGTAGAACAGGCCATTGCGGCGGAAAAAGCCGGTGCGGACTATCTGGGCGTTGGTGCCATGTTCAGCACCACAACAAAGCTGGATGCCTTTGAGGTATCCCATGAAACAGCCAAAGCTATCTGCGAAGCTGTATCCATTCCTGTGGTTGCCATTGGCGGTATCAATAAGATAAATCTGCTGGAGCTTTCTGGCACAGGCGTAGATGGTGTGGCTCTGGTTTCCGCTATTTTTGGGACGGAGGATATCGAAGCAGAATGTAAAGAACTGAAAGCACTTTCTGAGGAAATGACAAAGGCGTAAACCTTTTTGCGGCAGAAAAAAGGAAACTGAAAGTTTGGAGGAATGAAGCATGAGAACAGCATTGACCATTGCCGGCAGCGATACTAGCGGCGGCGCAGGGATTCAGGCCGATCTGAAAACTATGACCATGAATGGCGTATTTGCCATGAGCGCATTGACAGCACTGACAGCCCAGAATACTGTAGGGGTACAGGGTATTTTCGAAGTGACACCCGAATTTTTGGGGATGCAGATCGATAGTGTATTCACAGATATCCGCCCCGATGCGGTGAAGGTGGGCATGGTCTCCTCTGTGGAACTGATTTCTGTGATTGCGGAAAAGCTGACAGCCTATCAGGCAGAAAACATCGTGGTGGACCCTGTTATGGTAGCCACTAGCGGTGCAAAGCTTATCAGCGATGATGCGGTTTCTACTTTGAAAGAAAAGCTGCTTCCTTTGGCGGCGGTGGTAACACCCAATATCCCCGAAGCGGAAGTCCTTTCCGGTATGAAGATCGAAAGCCCAGAGGATATGGTGAAGGCTGCGGAAAAGATCAGCAAGGATTACCACTGTGCCGTTCTCTGCAAAGGGGGTCATAGCATGAACGATGCCAACGACCTGCTCTATCATGATGGCACATACCAGTGGTTCAACGGCAAGCGTATCGATAACCCAAATACCCACGGCACAGGCTGCACCCTTTCCAGTGCTATCGCAGCCAATCTGGCAAAGGGCCATGATCTGGCAACAGCAGTGAAACGGGCGAAAGAATATATTTCCGGTGCATTGGCAGCAATGCTGGACTTGGGTGCAGGCAGCGGCCCCATGAACCACGCTTTTGATCTGAAAGAAGAATACTGCAAATAAAGTAGGTTGTCGAAATTCACTTTGTCTGCATTAAAAAAGAGTCCGTTTGGACTCTTTTTTATGTAGGATCATTTTTTGCGTAATTTAATCTTTGCTTCGTATTCTTTCAGGGAAGCCAAGGCTTCCTTGGACATGGGGAACAGCGCCAGCATATTGAAAATCGTCATCAGACCAATGCCCACATCGCCCAGATCCCATACGAAGGTATAGGTTGCAAGGCAGCCGATGAACAGCATCACCAGTGCCAGCACCTTATAAGCTGTCTGGGATGGCCAGTTATCGCCGAAGAGATAAGCAACATTGGAACGGGCATAGAAGAGAATACCAATGAAGGTGGAGAAGCTGAACAGCAGTAGGGTCATGGCGATGAATATCACGCCAAAGGAACCAAAATGATACTGCATGGCTGTCTGTAGCAGATCCATACCTGTCAGACCTTCCAGCAGTTCCGCAGGAGCCAGCAGCATGATCATAGCGGAGCAGCTGCAGATGACGATGGTATCAAGGAATACACCAAATGCCTGCAGCAGACCTTCCTTGGCAGGATGGTCGATATCTGCCGCTGCAGCAGCACAGGGGGCAGAGCCGGAGCCAGCTTCATTGGAGAACAGACCACGTTTTACCCCGTTCATGATAACAGCACCGATGCCGCCGGCAGCCACCTGACGGATGCCGAAGGCTTCTTCGAAAATACGATGGAACACTGCAGGCAGTGCGCCGATATTTTTCCCGATGATGATAAGGGTAGCTACAAAGAAGCAGCCAGCCATGATAGGTACTACGATATCCAGAACTTTTACTGTGGCGTGTTTCCGCAGGACGATGATGGCGGAAACAGCTACCAGAGCGATAGCTGTGTAAAGCGGAGGAATCCCAAAGGCATTCTCCATGGAGGAAGAAACGGAATTACCGATAACCTGGCTGATGCCACACCAACAGATCAGGCCTGAAATGGCAAACAGCACTGCTATTATGGAATAGCGCATTTTTGCAGGGTCTTTTTGGCGCTTTTTTGCAGCGTAAGCGTGGATATAGCGGGCAGGACCGCCGCGGTAACCGCCGTAAAGGGGGTCTTTTTCCTGATAGATCTGTGCCAGAGTGGCCTCCATAAAAGCTGTGGCAGAGCCAGCCAGAGCGGATATCCACATCCAGAAAACAGCACCGGCACCGCCCATGGAAATGGCAGAAACGACACCCACCAGATTGCCCATGCCTACACGGGTGGCTGTGGAGATGATGAGAGCCTGTAAGCCGGAAATACTGTGAGCATCATCGCCCGCTTTCTTTTCCGTTGTGACCCGGAGCATTTCCGGGAACAGACGGATCTGCAGAAAACGGCTGCGGATGGTGAAATAGATACCCGCGGGCACTAAGATCAGCACCAGCAAAGAAAGGCCGAGGGTATCGCCGCTGGGCAGGGGAATAGAGATCAGATCTGCCCAGAGGAAGTCATAGATTAGATAGAGAAGTTCCATATGGAAACGCTCCTTTCCCTTGATTTTTGATTAAGTTTAGTATACAGTAAGATTATGAATTTGTAAAATTGATAATAAGGATAAACTGAATCGAAATCATCGATGTAAAGAGGGGAACAAATGGATATCAAAAATTTGATTACTTTCATACATGTTGCGGAGTTGCGCAGCTTCACCAAAGCGGGGGACAAGCTGGGTTATTCCCAGTCTACGGTCTCTTTCCAGATCCGCCAGCTGGAAAATGAACTGGGGGTGCCCCTGTTCGAACGTATCAACCGCACCGTTACCCTGACGGAACATGGCAGCCGTCTGCTGTGCTCTGCCTATAAGATCAATGAGTTGCTGCAGGGCTTTGCGGAGGATACCAAGGGAGAAACGGAAATCCGCGGGCAGGTGCGCCTGGCTATAGCGGATTCCTTGAGCAGCGAGGTCATCCGCCGCATTTTCCCGGGACTGCACCGCAAATATCCAGGGATTACTTTAGAATGCATTTCTGGTGGGACGCAGGAGATGTTTCGCCTTTTGAACCAGAACGAAGTGGATATCGTGTATACCTTGGACAGTCATATTTATGATACGAACTATGTGATCTTACAGGAATCCCGCATTGGTGCCCATTTTGTCTGCGCTGCGGAAAATTCCTTGGCAGGGCAGGAAAGCATCCCTTTGGAGCAACTGGTAAAACAGCCCTTCCTGCTGACAGAAAAAGGTATGAGCTATCGTCGTATGATGGATGAGCAGCTGGCTGCCCGTTCCCAGGAGGTACAGCCTGTTTTTGTGAGCGGCAATGCAGATCTGATCTGCAATCTGGTGGAACAAAACGCCGGGATCGCCCTGCTGCCGGATTATGCCACCAGACCTTATGTGGAAAAAGGCACGGTGCAGTATCTTCATGTGCCGGAGCTGGATATCGAAGTATGGACACAGCTGCTGCACCATCGGGATAAATGGGTTTCCGAGCCCATGCGTATCGTGATCGACTATCTGCGCCGCTGTGCGCTATGATCGGGTAAAGACCAAGGAGGAAAGAAAAATGAAACAAAATAGAGTAGACCGGGTGATGGCAGCCTTGCAGGAAATGGGTGTTTCCCAGATGCTCATCGTTGACTCCATGTCTATTTGCTATCTGACGGGGGTATATTACGAACCGGGGGAACGTTTTTATGCCCTGTTGCTGCGGAGGGATGGCAAGCACGCTTATTTCCTGAATCACCTCTTTTCTATCCCCCAGGAGGTGGGTGTGGAAAAGGTTTGGTATTCCGATACAGACCCCGCTATGGAAATTGTTTCCCGTTATGTGGACAATACAGTTTCTTTGGGGGTAGATAAAGAACTGAAAGCAAGATTTTTGCTGCCCCTGATGGAGAGAAAAGCAGCTTCGGGCTTTGTGAATACTTCCCTTGCCATCGATTCCGTAAGGGGCATCAAGGATGCGGAAGAGCAGGTAAAAATGCGCATTTCTTCCCATATCAACGACATGGCTATGGCGGAATTCAAAAAACTGATTCATACAGGTGTGACAGAAAAAGAAGTGGCAAAGCAGATGCGAAAGGTTTACCTTGGCTTAGGTGCAGATGGCTTTTCCTTTGAACCGCTGGTGGCTTTTGGTGCCAATGCGGCAGACCCTCACCATAATCCCGATGATACGGTGCTACAGGAAGGGGATGTTGTCCTCTTCGATGTGGGTTGCATCAAGGATGGATATTGCTCCGATATGACCCGCTCTTTTTATTATAAAACAGTCAGCGAGAAGCACAGGGAAATTTACGAAACTGTTCGGATGGCAAATGAAGCGGCCATTGCCAAGATCAAACCTGGCGTTCCCCTGATGGAACTGGATCTGACAGCCAGAACCCTCATTACAGACAAAGGGTATGGCCCTCAGTTTAACCATAGATTGGGACATTTTATCGGTCTGGAAGAGCATGAATTTGGTGATGTTTCTTCCGTGAATCCAACACCTGCCGCTGTCGGTATGATCTTTTCTATCGAACCGGGTATCTATATACCTGGTGATACGGGCGTTCGTGTGGAGGATTTGGTGCTGGTCACAGAGGATGGCTGTGATGTGCTGAATCAGTTCCCCAAAGAATTGGAAATCATCGAATGATAGATACGAATACTAAAAAAGCTCGGAGAATTTTTCTCCGAGCTTTTTTGGTGGCTTTTATTTTGTATCACAGCCATATTTCTGCATAAAGAAATAGTGTTGCTGGTTCAGGTGATCACGGGCAATTTCCAATGCTTCCCCAAACCGCTGGAAGTGTACGATTTCCCGTTCCCGCAGGAAACGCAGGGGGGCCAGTACGGCGGGATCATCGGTCAGGTCGATCAGATATTCATAGGTGCTACGGGCTTTCTGTTCTGCTGCCCCTTTATAAGTGCAACCTTTTTTCTATGATAAAAATGGTTTCAGAGCCAGTCTTTTTGTTTGAATAAAATAGTTTCTGCCTTCAAGTCTACTGCAGCGATTTCATAACCGGCATCCATCCAGCTATATGCTTTTGTGCTGGCGGTGCAATTCGCCCAGAACTCGCGATATCGATAAGCGGATGGGACAAGGGGAAATCCCAAAATCCCTTCGATCTCTGTAAGGGTCAGTTTGATTTCTTTTTGACCAGTTTTCTGCAGATATTGTGTCAATTTTCCATATTTTTCGTCTCTCATAGTTTTTTCCACCTTCCGATTCGATTTCTTGAAAGGAGTTGGTTAATCATACGTTTCATCGGCCGGAGCAGAATGGCCTTTCCGCCCGGTGGGGGTGGTGCCGAAATGCTTGGCGTATGCCCGTGTAAAAGAGGAATAGCTGCGGAAGCCCGATTGGAAACAGCTTTCTGTTGCGGATACGCCCTGCCGGATCAGGTCTTTGGCATGGATCAGGCGGCGCTCCTGGAGATATCCGTGGATGGAGCGCCCTGTTTCCTGTCGGAACAGACGCATCATATGGTATTTGCTGATGTAAAACTGCTCTGCCAATGTTTCGATATTGATATCTTCTGTCAGGTAAGCATCGATATAGCGCAGGATATTTAAAATACGGCTGTCGGTAGGGGTGATGGGCTTTGCAAAGGTAGTTTCCGGATTTCTGATGATTCGGGCGATCTCTATCAGAAGCCGCAAAAGCAGCCCATTGCTTAGGATGACCCTGCCATAATGGTCTTCCGCCAGTTCCTGCTCAAGGGCATCAGATAATGCCCAGATTTTTTCCGGCTTTCCCAAATGTAGCACGTGTCCGTTTTCTCCTCTGAAAATATCCTCCAAATGACAGTCCGCTGTGGACTGCTGCTGCAAGAACTGGGGGGAGATATAGAGGATAACACGCTCGTAAAGGACGCCATGTTCAAATTCAGGGCGGTGAACACATTGGCTGTCAATGAGGACGACGTCCCCTGCTTCCAGTGTGTATCGTTTGCCATCTACGGTATAGCCGCCGCTGCCGGAGCGCAGCATCAGCATCTTACAGAATTCATGATAGTGATAGTCAACATTTGTTCCGTTTTTGTCTTTCAGATGGAATAATCGGAAATCATCCAACAAATATCCTCGTTTTTCGTATCCTGTTTCCACAGTTTCACCTCTCGTATAGCACTATTTGCAATAAGAATAGCATAAAATGCGTTTAATATGCAAGTTGTGCTGAGTAAAATGGATGTGGAAGAATGGAAATAAAACGGAATGTTTGAAATAAAGGGGTGTTGGAGCATGTTGATCGTGAAAAAATTTGGCGGCACATCGGTAGAAAATAAGGAACGCATTTTTCATGTGGCAAAGAGATGCGTGGAAGAATATCACAAAGGAAACGATGTGGTTGTGGTTTTGTCTGCCATGGGCAAATATACGGATGAATTGATCAATATGGCGAAGGATATCAATGAGAATCCCTCTGAACGAGAACTGGATATGCTTTGTGCCATTGGGGAGCAGATGTCTGTGGCGTTAATGGCGATGGCGTTTCATAAACTGGGCGTTCCTGCGATTTCCCTGAATGCCTTTCAGGTGAAGATGCACACCACCAGCGACCATGGAAATGCATGGCTAACAAAGATTGAAACGGATCGTATCCGTGAGGAACTAGCACAGAAAAATATCGTGATCGTGACCGGTTTCCAGGGAGTCGATGAAAACAATGATTATACCACCCTTGGCAGAGGCGGCTCTGATACCACTGCTGTGTCTTTGGCAGCAGCACTGCAGGCAGATGCCTGCGAGATTTATACAGATGTGGATGGGGTCTATACTGCCGATCCCCGTAAGGTTCCTACAGCCAGAAAATTAGATGAGATTTCCTATGACGATATGCTGAAAATGGCCTTGAACGGCGCACAAGTACTCCATAGCCGTTGTGTGGAAATGGCAAAAAAGTATAATATCCCTTTGGTGGTTCGTTCCAGCATGAATGATGAGGAAGGAACAGTTGTGAGAGGACATGGAACCATGGTATGATGATATGCCGGAATCAGAAATGAAATCTGATTCCGGCTTTTTTGTGCTATTCGCAAAAAAGTGCCAATACTCTGTTGAACATATACTCCTTTAGCTATTAAGAAAAAAGCAGTAAGACTAGCTGTATGTGCATATGGTATAGAGAAAGGAGGCTGCAATATGTGCGATAGAGGAAATAATGTATCCAGTGTATTTAAAGGTGGAAATAGTCAACCGACGAGGCAGCATTTTACTGCAGCGTGGATTAAAATGATCAATGGGATAGAGAGGGGGAAAGATGTAACGACAAGTTGTAGATAAGAATGGAAAGGGGGGAGTCTATGAAGGCGGCAATTTATTGTCGCTTATCAGAGGAAGACAGAGATAAGCAGAATGCCGCAGAGGATAGTATAAGTATCCAGAATCAGAAATCGATGCTGCTGCAGTATGCCATGGTCCAAGGCTGGGAAATCTATCATATTTATAGCGATGATGATTATACTGGTGCAGATCGTAATCGACCTGAATTTAAACGTCTGCTGGAAGATGCGGAGCATAGAAAATTTAATATCATACTTTGTAAGACACAATCCCGATTCACCCGTGAGCTGGAACTGGTAGAAAAGTACATTCATGGACTGTTCCCTTTATGGGGGATTCGTTTTGTCAGTATTGTAGATAATGCGGACACGGATATCAAAGGCAATAAAAAATCTCGTCAGATCAATGGACTGGTGAATGAATGGTATCTGGAAGATATGTCTGAAAATATTCGCAGCGTTCTGAAAAACAGACGCGAGAATGGGTATCATATTGGAGCAACTGCATTATATGGGTATCAGAAAGATCCTGATCATAAGGGGCACTTGATCATTGACAAAGAAGCGGCAGAAATCGTCAGAGAAGTTTTTACATTGTTTTCTCAGGGATATGGAAAATCGGCCATTGCTCGTATGCTGAATGATCGGGATCTCCCGAATCCCACAGAATATAAAAGAAGAAAAGGAATCATCCATTCTTCGGCAAAGCAGAAAAACAGTACTTTATGGAAATATTCTACTATAGCAGATATGCTGGAAAATGAAATGTATATCGGCAATATGGTACAGGGGAAATACGGCAGTGTATCCTATAAGACGAAGCAGAACAAACCTCGCCCGAAAGATCAGTGGTATTGTGTAGAGGGAACCCATGAAGCAATTATAGATAAAGAATTGTGGGAAACGGTGAAAAGAATACGAGAGCAGAGAACAAAGCCCTTTACATCAGGTTCTGTAGGAATCTTCTCAAAGAAGGTTCACTGTGCAGAATGTGGGTATCACTTACGTTCTGTGAAGAAGCAGGAAAGGCGATTTCTGACTTGTCCAAATCGTTCCGTATCCAAGGATGCCTGTGCAGGTGCCTTTATTTCGGTAGACCGACTGGAAAGAATGGTTATTACGGAATTGAAGCAATTTGCGGAGGAATTTCTGGATCAAGAGGAACTGGAACGCAACATCGAATGCAGTCATTGTCTGGAAAAACAGAAAAATTGCATTCTGGAAAGGATAGTGTCCTGTGAAAAGAAGATACAAGAATATGGGAAAGCGATTTGTGAACTGTATCTGGACAAAGTCAAAGGGATTCTAGCGGAAAGGGATTATTTGGAGCTGTCGAAAAGCTTTACTGCAGAGAGAACCAGATTAGAAGAGATCTTGATACATACAAGAGAACAGTTGGCAGATGTTGAGGTGCAAATGGAAGGAAGGAATGATCCGAAGGAAATCATAGAAAGATATATGAATATCGACCATCTGACCAGAGAGATGATTGAGGTGCTGATCAATCATATCGATGTAGGAAGGCGAATACCAGGAACAAGAGAAGTACCCATTACCATCTACTGGAATTTTTAGGAACGGCATAAGTAGTATGATGTCGTTCCTTTTTTCTTAAAAATTCAAGAGAGTTGTATTATGATAAAATCATTGATAATGCCGGGAAACAGGAAACACCTGTTTTCCGGCATTTTTTTCTTCCCGAGAAAAGGTTGCACATACGAGGGTGTAGCATCTGCTGCCATATCCTCATACAGATCGGTGATTGGGTCGCCTTTGGACTGCAGGCAAGTAGCAGAAAAGGGAACGCCGGCGGCGGAGGAGGGATATACACCCAGACCATGGTTCACGTAGTAGGGGTCTAAGCCGGCGGCAATGATCTGATCTTTTGTCAGCCCTTCGGTAAGCTGGTGAACGATGGTGCCCATCATTTCCAAATGGGCAAGTTCTTCTGTAGCAATATCGTTTAAGGTTGCCTTTGCTTCAGGGGTCACCATGGTAAACTTTTGGCTGAGATAACGAAGAGATGCTGCCAGCTCTCCATCTGCACCCCCGTATTGCTCAATCATGATCTTTGCCAGACGAGCATCAGGTTGTGTGATTTTTACAGGGAATTCCAGCTTCTTTTCATAGATCCACATTTATTTACACTCCTTTCCGGCAAGAGAAAAATTGGCATCTTTTTGCCAAGGCCAAGGGTTATCTTTCCACTGCCAATTCTGGGTATTGGAAGCATAGCTGCGGAAAGAGCACAGAGGACCATAGGCTTCTTCGTATTTCATGCGGACTGCGTCGGCTGCAGTGATGACCTGATTATAAGCCATGATGGCTTCCGCATTATCTGGGTGGGTATTCAGGAACAAGCCTAAATCTACGGCGATAAAATCCAGTTCAGTCAATGTTTTCAGTAGTTCATCCCGATCCATGTTCAATCCTCCCTTCTAAAACGATAGAGATTCCAGCCAGAGCAATAGGGCATCGCCAGATCGGCGAAGGCAGTACCGCAGATCAGGCTCTGTTCCTGATCCATAGGGGCTTCATAGTGCTGGAAGGGTACCATAGCCTGTGCCAGACCTACCTGTTCGATGACGCAGGCGTTGCATCGATTTGCAGAGGCGGCGGCGTTCTTTGCTGCAGAGGGGGTAGAGCGTTGTGTATTGGCAGATTGCTGTGGGCATCTGCTGGGATCGCAGACAAAATTTCTGCACATTTCTTTCATAAGATTTCCTCCTTTAGGCATTTACAATAACCATTCTATGGAAAACGAGGATTATGGTGCGAAAGAAAATGATAAAAAGAAAAGCAGCAGCATTCATTTGAATGCTGCCGCTTTTTTTGCCTTGTAATCAGGGGGCGTGTGAGAAGGGAATCCGGGGAGGGGGTGGATTCCCTTCGCCGGTATAACGCCGCCTTTTTATTTTTATGGCTCAAGAACCATTTTCGTGGCTAAAATAGCTTTGCTTAGGAAATAGCCATACCGAATACCATACCAGCTACGATGATACAGATAATTGCGACAGGCGCGATGTATTTTACCAGTACCTTCCATACGGGGGCAAGGCTGAATTTATACTTGCCGTAGGAAGTAGTTTCTTCGATGGCATTGTCAGGACCCCATACCCAGCCAACAAACAATACAGAGAAGAATGCGCCCAGAGGCAGCAGCAGTCTGTCTGTCAGGTATTCCAAGAAGTCGCCGAAGATAGGGTACATAACACCCTCTTTAGAGATCCAGATACCTTTGATGTTCATGTAAGCCTGAGACAGTGTGTAGAATACACCGATGATGAACAGGATAACAGATGTGCCAACTAGAGCTTTCTTTCTTTCGAAGCCTTT
Organism: uncultured Clostridia bacterium; assembly: GCA_937901125.1. GTDB lineage: Bacteria > Bacillota > Clostridia > Lachnospirales > Anaerotignaceae > Anaerotignum_A. The sequence continues at coordinate 88,138 of CALCGT010000058.1, forward strand.
TTCTTCAACCAGGAATGCGATTGTACCTTCCAGAATGGATGTGGAAGATGTTACCGCTGCGAAGAACAGCAGGAAGTAGAACAGCAGACCAAACAGTGTACCACCGGGGATGGACTGGAATACGCCTGCCAGTGTTGCGAATGCGAAGCCGCCGCCCATACCGGGGTCGATGCCTGTAGCGAATACAGCGGGGATGATCATGAAGCCTGCGAACAGGGCTACGCAAGTATCCAGTACGCAGACGATACCTGTGTTGGAAACCAAGTTATCTTCGCTGGACAGGTAAGAAGCATATGTAACCATTACGCCCATGCCAAGGGACAGAGAGAAGAATGCCTGACCCAGAGCAACCAGAATTGCGTTTGTACCGATTGTAGAGAAGTCTACATGCAGCATGTATTTCAGACCTTCGTCAGCGCCGGGCAGTGTGCAGGAACGGATCATCAGACCGATCAGCAGCACAAACAGCAGAGGCATCAGAACTTTAGACATTTTTTCAATACCAGCAGTACCGTGGCTGATGATGAAGCATGTCAGCAGCAGGAAGATCAGAGGGAAGATAATAGCACCCTGCAGAGGGAAGCCATTAACACCCAGCATGCCAAGGAAGTAAGCCATGGGGTCAGCATATACAGTCTTTGCTTCAATGATGTAAGCATAGATGTATTTCATTGTCCAACCACCAACCTGGCAATAGTAGCACAGGATGATAAAACCGGTCAGAACGCCCAGACCGCCTGCAAAGGACCACTTTTCGTTGATTTCGCGGAAAGCACCGATGGCATTTTTGTGTGTTTTACGACCAACTGTGAATTCAGCCAGCATAACAGTTGTACCGATCAGAGCAACCATCAGGATGTAAACGATCAGGAAAGCACCGCCGCCGCAGTTATAGGCTTTGCCAGGAAATTTCCAGATGTTGCCCAGACCAACTGCAGAACCGGCAGCGGACAGGATGAAACCTAGCTTGGAACCAAACTCAACGCGATTTTCAGTTGTAGACATAAGTATACCTCCTTTACAAAAGAACAATGAGACGGAAATCTGATTGTTTCCGAGGATAGGAAAATAATTGGAAGGATATGTGGAAATAATGATTGCATTCTTCTTTCGGCAAACAACACTGTTCCCTCCTGCAGTTTGTCTGACGTCTGATGGATGTTTTATTCCAGAATAAGAAGAAATTGTATGACCTTCCAATAATTTCCATATATATCCTAAAATAAGGATAGCGTAAAAACATGTAAATATCTATAAAAATCCCGTTAAGATTTAGGGGGGGTCTCTTAACACTGGTTCGGAAAATGAATTGTATGGTATGAATAAAAAAATGACATTTCTCAAGAAAAATACCAAAGAAACAGGAAAAAAGAAGGTCGGAGGGGGAGCCTCCGACCTTGTTGCATAATGTCTTATGCAAAGATATACTTTTCAGTTTTTTAAGAAAATGTTTTTGATTAGGAAATGGACATGCCGAATACCATACCAGCTACGATGATACAGATGATCGCGATAGGTGCTACAAATTTAACCAGAACTTTCCAGATAGGAGCCAGTGCGAATTTGTACTTGCCGTTGGAAGTAGCTTCTTCCACAGCGTTGTCGGGACCCCATACCCAGCCAACAAACAGTACAGAGAAGAATGCGCCCAGAGGCAACAGCAGTCTGTCTGTCAGGTATTCCAAGAAGTCACCGAAGATAGGGTATTCCAGACCGTTCTTGGAGATCCAGATACCTTTGATGTTCATGTAAGCCTGAGACAGTGTGTAGAATACACCGATGATGAACAGGATAACAGATGTGCCAACTAGAGCTTTCTTTCTTTCGAAGCCTTTTTCTTCAACCAGGAATGCGATTGTACCTTCCAGAATGGATGTGGAAGATGTTACCGCTGCGAAGAACAGCAGGAAGTAGAACAGCAGACCAAACAGTGTACCACCGGGGATGGACTGGAATACGCCTGCCAGTGTTGCGAATGCGAAGCCGCCGCCCATACCGGGGTCGATGCCTGTAGCGAATACAGCGGGGATGATCATGAAGCCTGCGAACAGGGCTACGCAAGTATCCAGTACGCAGACGATACCTGTGTTGGAAACCAAGTTATCTTCGCTGGACAGGTAAGAAGCATATGTAACCATTACGCCCATGCCAAGGGACAGAGAGAAGAATGCCTGACCCAGAGCAACCAGAATTGCGTTTGTACCGATTGTAGAGAAGTCTACATGCAGCATGTATTTCAGACCTTCGTCAGCGCCGGGCAGTGTGCAGGAACGGATCATCAGACCGATCAGCAGCACAAACAGCAGAGGCATCAGAACTTTAGACATTTTTTCAATACCAGCAGTACCGTGGCTGATGATGAAGCATGTCAGCAGCAGGAAGATCAGAGGGAAGATAATAGCACCCTGCAGAGGGAAGCCATTAACACCCAGCATACCCAGGAAGTAAGCCATGGGGTCAGCATATACAGTCTTTGCTTCAACGATGTAAGCATAGATGTACTTCATTGTCCAACCACCAACCTGACAATAGTAGCACAGGATGATGAAACCGGTCAGGACACCCAGACCACCTGCGAAGGCCCATTTTTCGTTGATCTCACGGAAAGCGCCGATGGCGTTTTTGTGTGTTTTACGACCAACTGTGAATTCGGCCATCATAACAGTTGTACCGATAATGGCAACCATCAGGATGTAAACAATCAGGAAAGCGCCGCCGCCGCAGTTGTAAGCTTTGCCGGGGAATTTCCAGATGTTACCCAGACCTACAGCAGAACCAGCTGCAGACAGGATAAAGCCTAGCTTGGAACCAAATTGACCACGATTTTCAGTTGCTGTCATAAGAATTCCTCCTTACATAAAAAATAATGATAATAGCATGAATGGAAAAGCCATTCCTGTGGCGAAAAAATTTCGTGAAACGAAACTTTTTCCTGCTGCAATTCCCTCCCTCAAATTTCCTTTCTGCCAAAAAGCGTGTCAGAAAATAAAAATTGCAACAGTGATTAGGGTCAAGTCTATTCTATCCTATATATTAAATAATTTCAATAAAAAAATTCAAAAAAATACAATTTTTTTGTTCATTTGTTTGTATTTTAATAAATACAATGCCGAAAAAAGGCATTATATCGCAAAAAATGCGGTTATCTTGCAAAGCATTTTCATATAAAATGGAAAATTTTTACAATAAATTTATTGCATAAATGGAAAATACAGGAAGAAATTTTCGGAAAATCAGTGAATTTTAAGGAAAGAAAATTACTTGTCTGAGGTTTGAAAATTTTATGCAAAAGAAAAAGTGCCAGGAAAGTTTCCTGACACGAAAAATATTGCAGTGTATAATTAGGGCAGTTTTTCGTCAAAAAGCTTGTAACACTGCCAGTTTTTTAGGACTTGTACCAGTTCTGCTTGTTCTTCAGAAATGGTATCTGTGTAATTGCCTTCCGTGTCAACATAAATGTTTTTGGCACATACGGGCAGCTCTTTCATCAGTCTGTTGTTACAGCTGAGAAGAGGAGATTCAAAATCGGGGACGAACAGTTCCAGTACGGCAGACCCCAGGAACTGAGAGCTGATGAGTCCATTTTCGGGAAAGCCGATTTCTTCTGCAGTCTGCATATTTTCCAGAGCCTTTGCGCTGTCGTTCTGCCAGATGAAGTAGGGTGTTTCATAAACAGCCAGCTGTTCTTCCAATGTACCGTTGGCATTGATAGGGTAATCCAGCAGGTCAAAAAATTCCATACCGTTGGAGAAGCCGGGCAGGTGGTCGCCAAAGTAGACCAGCACGATGGGTTCATCGGAATTTTCCGCATACTCCTTCAGGCGACCGATCTGTTCATCTGCATCGATGATGCCTTGGAAATATTGGGTCAGGAGGTCTGTCTGGGTTTCATTCAGAGGAACATCCGTGGAGAAATTGGCAGGCAGTGTGCCGTATTTCTTTTCATAGGGACCATGGTTCTGGATGGTCACAGTAAAGGAGAAAAGAGGGGTATCCTTTTCCTTGATGTGAGAATCCAGAGTTTCAATGATTTTATCCATGGTGGCTTCTTCATTGATATAGCCGCCATAGCCCTGGGTTGCCAGATCGAAGGAATCTTCCAGGAAATAGCAGGTTTCGAAGCCTAGATCGGGGTATACGTTCTGGCGGTTATAGAACCAGGCATAGCCGGGGTGGATGGACAGGGTCTCATAGCCCAGCATACTCAGCTGACGGGGAATGCCGTCGAAATCGCTGTGAATGAAATTATAGGAGGGCAGGGAACTGTCCAGATAACGGGTGGCACAGCCTGTCAGTACGTCGTATTCTGTATTGGAGGTGCCGCCGCCGAAATTGGGCACTACGATATGCCCACTGATGGTATCTTCCTCTGCGCAGATGGCTTTGAAATTTTCCAGAGGGTCCTGATAGTTGGTGAAATCCAGATGCTCGTTTTCGCTGAGGTCGGAGAAAGCCTCTCCCATAATCATTACAATATGGGGATACTGTGTGCCTTCGCCGGGGGCAGGATCAGGAGCTGCCCAGTCGGTAGCCTCCAGTTCTGCAAAGTAGGTGGCATCATAGCCTTCGGGGGCTTTTATCTGGGTGATGTTGAACTGATGCAGGAAGGAATAGATCATCCCCCGGGTGTTGTATTGGTTAACCTGAAAATAGGGGTTATCTACAGTAGGATAGCCGTCGTAAAGGACTTTATCAGCGTACCAGAACTGATTTGAACCAAAGGCGCAGGCGATGACCAGAATGATGCCTGTGATGCGGGGGGCAGTAGTTAGCGTTGCCCTTTTGGATTTTCTGAAGCTCAGCACCAGCAGTGCTGCGAAAAGGACAAGCAATACACCAATGAGAACCAGCTGATAGGCTGGAAAGGTTTTCAGGATGGCGATGACCTCTTTCACCAGTGTCAGGTCGGTGGGAAGCAGGGGTTCCTGCCGCATGGAGACTTTCATGCGGTCTGCGATAGCAAAAAAGATCAGAACCACCCCGGTGCAGCTGACAGAGAAAAACAGCCGCTTTGTCAGAAAGAAGAGCAGCAGCAATACCAACAGCACCGGCAGGATATTCAGCAGCAGCATGGAAGGGGCGTGTAAGATTTTCCAGCCTACGTGCAGAATTTTTGTTGTAGTGATGAGATAGACCAGACCGGTGATGAAAATGGCACTGAACAGAAGAATCGCAGCAATGCCCTGAGGTGTGGCTGAGAATTTCTTTATTTTATGGAAAACAGAAGCTTTTTCGGAAGCCTGTTCCTTCATATAAATTCCTCCTCGCAAATCGAATTTTGGATGATCTTTTCCTTATAAATAGGGATTATACGAGAATTTGTCGGAAAAGTAAAGAAAGACGGAGAGGGGGAAGGATGGAAAATTAAGAATTTTGTCCCTTTTCATGTGAGTGAAATCGTGTATAATAAAATAGGATAGGCTCAAATTGAATAAGAAATCTATGCAAAAGGGCAAAAACTGTGAAAAAATGGAGGGAGGCTCCATTCCATTATTGTCAGGAATTGTCAGATTTGCTATAATTATAGGGTTGCAAAGAAATAAATATAATATTGTGAGTAAACTCTGAAATAGAGGAGAATAGAGATCATGGGTGAAAAAAGAGAATACAGAAGACGCCGCAGACTCCCCGATGATATGGAGCTGCGCCAGCGTCAGGTGCGCCGTGGGCAGACCCGCGTCCCTTACCCCGAAGAACAGCAAAGAGGGGGTTATGACGAACAGACCTATATCGACCCCAGAAGAGTGGCCCAGGGCAGAAGGATGTCCCGGCGCAGAGCAGAACAGAAAAAGAGACGCCGCAGGGGCATCCTGCTGGTGATCGCGCTGATTTTGATCCTGATCGGTACATACGCTGCCGCAAAGGTCTGGGTAGCCATGGATCAATGGCAGGGCAAGGCGGAAAAATCTGACTTTGTCGTTTCCACGGCAGATCAGTCCAAGATCAAAGAAGTCATCAATGTGGCGATTTTGGGGACAGACGAGGACGGCTTCCGTGCCGATGTCAATATGGTAGCCAGCTTCAATACCAATACGAAGGAGCTGCATTTCATTTCCGTTCCCAGAGATACCAGAGTCACCATGACCGATGAAATGATCGAATATTTGGAGGACAATAATGCTTACGTGCCTAATCGTAATGGGATTTATGGTCAGTGTAAGCTGACAGAGGTACATGCCTATGCGGGCAATGACAACCGTTGTACCTTCTCGGTAGCCATGCTGGAAGATCTGCTGGACATCAAAATTGACTATTATGTAAAGGTTGACCTTTCTGCCTTCCGTCAGATTGTTGATGCTGTGGGCGGCGTAGATTTTGAAGTAGAACAGAGATTGTATTATGTAGATCCTTATCAGGATTTGTATATCGACCTGTATCCCGGTATGCAGCATTTGGATGGGGAAAAGGCGGAACAGCTGGTGCGTTTCCGTGAAGGCTATGCTCAGAAGGACCTGAAGCGTATCGAAGTGCAGCAGAAATTTATCCAGGCACTGATCGAAAAGGTTTGCAGCTCGGATACCCTGATGAGAAATCTGGACGATCTGGTGAAAGTTGCACTGGATTGCACAGAAAGTAATATTTCTGTATCAGAAGCGTTGAAATATGTAAAATATGTGAAAGACCTTGACCCTGAGAAGATCACAAGCGATACCGTTCCCGGGGAGGGCGGCTCCTATTTCGATATCGATGAAGAAGGCACGAAAGAGCTGATCGACTGGAGAATCAACGGAATCGAACCGAAAGAAGACGTACAGACTATGGATAAAGAACTGATGAATGGGTGAGAAGAATAAATGAGTGGAAAAAGAAAAGCACCGAAGAGAAGAAGACCTTTTAATCCGATCAAGACCTTTTTTAAAATCGTATGCTCCATTGTGCTGGTGTTCGTGATTTTGGCGGGCGGTGCGTGCTTTGCCTATCATAAGGTGACAGGTAATATGCCCTTTTCCAATTTGGGCATCACCACAAACGCAACAGATATGAATATTTTGGATGCGCTACTGGGCAGGAATATCAAGATGAACGTGGCTGTTTTCGGCGTGGATAAGGACGGAACCAGAACAGACGTGGCTTTTGTGGTGCATTATGACAGCGCCCAGGAAAGCCTGAGCTTGATCTCTATTCCCAGAGATACCCGTGTTTCCGTCTGCGATGAGGTGGAAAACCTGCTGGGCGGCAGATATGGCGTGATGAAATTCAACGCAGTCCATGCCATCGGCGGGAAGGAGCATGGCCCTGAGGCGGCAGTGTTGCAGCTGGAGGATTTGCTGGGCATCAGCATCGACCATTATGTAAAAGTTGATTTTGATGCACTGGTGGAAATCGTCGATGCCGTAGGCGGTGTAGAGGTTGATGTTCCACAGGATATGAAATGGGATATGAGCGATACAGGCGATATCAAAATTGACCTGAAAAAAGGGCTGCAAACACTGGATGGCAATAAGGCATTGCAGTTGGTGCGTTTCCGCAAAGGCTATGCAAACGGGGACGTTGGGCGTATCCAAGTGCAGCAGCTGTTCCTGAAGGCTCTGGCACAGAAGGTGCTGAGTACGGAAAGCATTGTAAAGAATCTAGGCGATTATATCAAGGTCATGTATAAGCATGTGGAAACAGATGTGAGCCTGACTGACGCATTGAAATATGCCAACTATATCACAAAGATCGATATGAGCAAAATGACCATGGAAACGCTGCCTGGTGTGGGTCAGTATGTAGGCGGTGTGTCCTATTTCATTCATGATCCTGATGCCACACAGGAAATGGTAGATCGTATTTTCTACAGCGTGGCTCCTGAGGTGAACGAAGATGGCTCCATCGACAGCAAGAGCCTCCTGATCGAGGTTTCCAATGGCGGCAATGTGGCAGGTCTGGCTGGCAGATTTACAGAACTGCTGAGCGGTGAAGGCTTCCGCCTGACAGATCCGACTAATTATAACGGTGAACAGTTGAGTTATACACGGATCCAGGTCAAGACCAAAGGTGCAGGAGAGGATCTGGTGAAATACTTCAATAAAGCAAAGGTGGAACTGGCACCCGATGAAGTGGGCAGCGTAGATATCCGCATCATCCTTGGGACGAACGAATCCTGATCGTTTCATCCGAAAAGCGATGGCGCAGATGGATTGACTTGGGAATGATAGGAGAAATAGAAATGGATGTAAAAGAACTTTTTATCCGTGCGGTAAAATCCGGCTGCCTTTGCAGTATTTTTTACCACGGATTCATGCTCATCACAGGCGCAGCCATTACGTTGAAGCAGGTAGTGGTCTTTACAGTGGTGTTCATCCTGCTGTATTTCCTGTGGCTGGTGCTGGTAAGTGCCGGTAAGGGCGGAAAAAGATAAGACAGAAACAGAAAAGCCTTGGGCAGAGAGTCTGCCCAAGGCTTTTGTTATCGTTTTCGGGACTGTTTATTTCAGCCTTTTTTATTTTAAACCTAAGCTGATGAGCAGGCTTTGATCTACCCGCTTCATCATGGCATCATCCAGATGGCAGAGCTTTTCTTTCAGCCGTTGTTTGTCGATGGTTCGAATTTGCTCCAGCAGGACAACAGAATCCTTTGGCAGGGCATAAACAGCGGAGGAAAGGGCGATATGGGTCGGCAGCTTTGCTTTATTCATCTGGGATGTGATGGCAGCGCAGATGACGGTGGGACTATGTTTGTTGCCCACATCATTCTGTACGATGAGGACAGGGCGGATACCGCCCTGTTCGCTGCCCACTACGGGACTCAGGTCTGCAAAATAGATATCTCCTCTTCTGACGATCATGTTCTCACACTCCGCTGTTTTGGATTGGTCAGCGGCGGAAGAAATATGTATAATATGAAAAACTTCCCTGCTGACTGTTCTCAGTATGGACAGAAACAGGGGGATTTATTCTTCAATGGTGAAAAGGGATGCATCAAACTGGGGATTGAATGTAAATTCATGATAATCCATTCGGTAGCGTTCCTTGCCGTTGGCATCATAGATGACGAAGCGGACAGGCAGGAGGGTCTCCCGGTCTACCCAGAGCTTTTCTGTGGAAATGGCAGGGTCATTGCCTGGAATGACAGCTTCCAAAACGACGCATTTGGATTCATCCAAAGCGGCGGTTTCCACGCTGACCCCTTCAGACTGCATGTAATTCTGGACGAACTGCCCCAAAAACAGTTCGTTTCTTTGCTGGGATTCCGGCACGTTTTTGATGATGCTGCTGTCCAGCTTGGGGTTATACTGACAGATGCGTTCCCCGTCGAAAACGGTGTAGTTTCCTGCCACGTTTTCGGGAGCAGTCAGTTCCAGACGGTATTCCCCGGTGGATTTGTAATATTGCTTGGTTTCGTAGACTTTTTCGCCCTTTTCTGAGGTACGGGTCAGGGTAGCTGTGCAGGCATAGCCCTTCATTTCTGCCAGCTGCTTCTGGATGGATTCCAGTTCTGTCAGGGAACTTTCCCTGCTGCAGGCAGCAACCACGAAAATCAGACCCATGGATAATAAAAATGAGAGGATTCGTTTCATATAAAATCCCTCCTGAAAATATGATTTATTTCAATCTATGAAATCGGACGAAAAAGTAGTATGGAGATTTCAGCGGAAATGGCAAAAAGAAGGCGCGGGGAAAGGGGAAAAGAACTGTGGACAGCCTTACAAAGCAGAGACGGGGACAGTGGGGAAGGAGACGGTATCCGGAGGTTTTACTTGATTATTTTGGATGGTTAGGGTATAATGGGAAGGAACTTATGATTCAATAAAAAATCCATGAACTTTAGGGGAGGTAAACGATATGAGCAGAATCAAAACAATCGCAACTCGCGACCTGAACAAGAGCGTACAGAACGGTGGCTGCGGCGAATGCCAGACATCTTGCCAGTCCGCTTGCAAAACATCTTGCGGTGTAGCAAACCAGCCTTGCGAAAAACAGTAATCGCGAACTGAATCAGAAAAACCTAGAAAGGGGCTGTTTCAAACAGCCCTTTTTTCAATGTAAATAGAGTATGAGGTAGAAAAATGGTACATCAATATCAATTGAATGGTTATAACATTGTGCTGGATACCTGCAGCGGCTCTATCCATAGTGTGGACCAGCTGGCTTATGACGTTATCAGCATGATTCGGGAAAATATGCAGGGGGATATCATCGATGCCATGGTGAAAAAATACGATGATGTCACAGCAGAGGATGTACAGGAATGTATCGACGATGTGGTGGAACTGAGAAAAGCAGGCAAGCTTTTCACCCCTGACAATTATGAACATCTGGCTTATGATTTCAAGGCGAGAAACACAGTCATCAAGGCGCTGTGTCTCCATGTGGCTCACACCTGCAACCTGAACTGCTCCTATTGCTTCGCCAGCCAGGGCAAATATCAGGGGGAACGGGCACTGATGACTTTTGAAGTGGGCAAGCGCGCCATCGATTTCCTGATCGAAAATTCTGGTACAAGACGGAACCTGGAAGTGGATTTCTTTGGCGGCGAACCCCTGATGAACTGGGATGTGGTAAAGCAGATTGTTGCTTATGCCAGAGAACAGGAAAAAATCCATAATAAAAACTTCCGTTTTACTTTGACTACAAACGGGATTCTGGTGGATGATGAAGTCATCGAATTTGCCAACAAGGAAATGCACAACGTGGTACTGTCTTTGGATGGCAGAAAAGAAGTCCATGACCACCTGAGAAAGAATTACGTAGGGGAAGGCAGCTACGATACCATCTTGCCCAAATTCCAGAAATTCGTGGAAGCCCGCGGCGATAAGAACTATTATATGCGTGGCACTTTCACCCACAATAACGTAGATTTCACAAAAGACCTGTTCCATATGGCAGACCTTGGCTTTACGGAACTGAGCATGGAGCCTGTTGTTTGCGACCCTGCAGACCCTTATGCCCTGACAGAAGAGGATAAACCTATCCTGTTTGAACAGTATGAAATTTTGGCGAAGGAGATGCTCCAGAGAAAGAGAGACGGCAAGCCTATCACCTTCTACCACTATATGCTGGACTTGGAGCATGGCCCTTGCATCTACAAGAGAATTTCCGGCTGCGGCAGCGGCACAGAATATATGGCAGTGACCCCTTGGGGTGAGCTGTACCCCTGCCATCAGTTTGTTGGAGATGAAAAATACAGTATGGGCGATATCTGGGAAGGCGTGAAAAACACAGAAGTGCAGGATGAATTTAAATGCTGCAACGCTTATGCCAGAGAAGGCTGTAAGGATTGCTGGGCGAAGCTGTATTGCTCCGGTGGCTGTGCGGCAAACGCATACCATGCAACAGGCAGCATCACAGGCATTTATGAATATGGTTGCGACCTGTTCAAGAAAAGAATCGAATGTGCCATTATGATGAAGGTTGCAGAGGCAGAAGAGGGGTTATAATGAAAACGCCCATTTGCGATTTTGTAAAACAGTACACAGAAAAGGACACGACCCGTTTCCACATGCCGGGACACAAGGGTGTGTCCTTTTTGGGCTGCGAAAAAATGGATATTACGGAAATCAGTGGAGCTGATGAGCTTTATGATGCGGAAGGCATCATTGCCGAAAGCGAAGCCCATGCCACCCGTTTGTTTGGCTTTGGAAAGACGATTTACAGTACGGAAGGCTCTTCCCAGTGTATTCGTTCCATGCTGTTCCTTGCCCTGCAGCAGGCAGAAGGAAGGGCGGAACGCCCTGTGGTGTTGGCGGCGAGAAACGCTCATAAGGCGTTCCTCTATAGCTGCGCCCTGCTGGATTTGGATGTGGAATGGTTGATGCCGGAGGAAGGGGAGAGAAGTTCTCTCTGCACTTGTCCTATCACGGCGGTACAGGTGGACCAAAAGCTGGCAGAAATGGAACGAAAGCCCTTTGCGGTCTACATCACTGCTCCTGATTATCTGGGTTATCGCCCTGATATCAAGGCTTTGGCGGCAGTCTGCAAAGAAGCTGGCATCCCACTGCTGGTGGATAATGCTCATGGGGCGTATTTGAAATTTTTGAGTCCTTCTCTGCATCCCATCGACCTTGGGGCAGCCATGAGCTGTGATTCTGCCCATAAGACATTGCCTGTGCTGACAGGGGGCGCTTATTTGCAGCTTTCCAAGGAATGGGCAGAGAAGATTGGCGGTCAGGCGAAAAAAGCCATGGATCTTTTCGCCTCTACCAGTCCTTCCTATCTCATTTTGCAGTCCTTGGACAAATGTAATCCATATCTGGCGAAAGGCTATCCTGAAAGATTGGCACAGACCATCGAAAGAGTGAATGTGCTGAAAGAAGCCCTGCGGAAACAGGGCTGGGAACTCATGGATAGCGACCCCTTGAAGCTGACGATCTTTACGGGAAAAATGGGATATACCGGGGAAGAAGCGGCAGAAGCTTTGCGGAAAAAGGGTGTGGAATGTGAATTTGCCGATTTGGATGCGGTAGTGCTGATGGCGACGCCGGAAAATCGGGAATCGGATTTTGCCAAGGTGGAAGCTACGTTGGGCAGCCTGCCCCCGAAAAAAGAAAAGTCCACCACCATACAGACGTCTTTGACCTTGCCGAAACAGAAATTGTCTATTCGGGAGGCGATTTTCAGCCAGTGGAAGGAAGTGGATTGCCAAGCGGCTGTGGGGCGCATTTGTGCAAGCCCCTGTGTTTCCTGCCCCCCTGCTATCCCCATCGCGGCCAGCGGGGAAGAGATCACGGCGGAAATGGCAGCATTATTCCGTGCCTATGGTGTGGAAAAAATCAGAGTAGTGAAATAAGACTTAGGACACAGTTGTGGCTGTGTCCTTTTTTATGGAAGTATTTTCTTGAATCTTTACAGTTTTCTTAAAATTTTTTTAAAATGAACAAAAGTTTAGTCCTTTATGGTATGATGATTTACATAATGAAGAAAATTTGCTGGAAACAGGAACTTTTGGAGAGAAGTTCCGTCTGTATAAAAAGGCATTTATGTTTGTTAAGGAGATGAGGGTATGAACAGAAACAAAAAACTGGTAAAGCGCGCCATGGGAACCGTGCTGGCGGCGGCCATGCTGATTTCTCCCCTGAGCTATTTTGGAGCGGAAACAGCCTATGGGGCAACCACCTATTATGACCAGAAAACAGAAAAAACAGTGACCCGCGGGGTGACTTATGAAAAGAGCAGCCGTATGACCGATGTGGGCATCCAGAATATCCATGTGCTGAAGGTTGACCTGACGGAAAGCACCTTGGAGATCCGAGAAGTGGAAAGCAAAAATGATTATGGCCTGAAGGAGACTGTAAAAAAACTACTGACAGACAATGGTGCTGTGGCAGGGGTCAACTCTGACTTCTTTGGCCTGAGCGGTTCCTATTCTGCGGCTTTTGGTCCCATCGTCCGTGACGGGGAAGTGATCTCCGCAGGGACGACCCTGAATAAGAAGGAAGGACAGTATGCGGCATTTTTCATGGATGAGGATGGCAATCCCTTCTTCGATTATTTTACCATGACAGCCAGATTCGGCAATGAAAAAAAGACCATTGAACTGGCTTCCATGAACAAAGTCACATCCATGGTATTCCCTATCTACTTGGACAGAAATGCAATGAGCAATACTTCTAGTTTGGACAGACGTTTCCAAAATCTGGTGAAATTCGTGGTGGAGAATGATACCATTACATACGTTTCCCAGAAGGGCGAAACGGTGACAGTGCCCGAGGACGGCTATCTGATCGTCATGAGCGGAGATTATTACACCAATGCGGCAAATATGTTTGCGGCAGGGGATGCCATTCGTTTGGATATTACATCTTCCGTAAATCTGGATGAGATCGATACAGCCTTTGGTGGCGGCGGCAAACTGCTGGTGGACGGCAAGATCACAACGGCAAATTCCATCGTTGCCAGCGGCAGACAACCCAGAACTGCCTTTGGTGTTTCCAAGGACGGCAACACAGCCATTTTCATGGTAGTGGACGGCAGAGGGGACAGCATTGGTGCCACCCATTGGGAAATGGGCCTGCTGATGCAGGAATATGGTGCTTATGAAGCCATGCACCTGGACGGCGGCGGTTCCTCCACTATGGCTGTCCAGACAACGGAGGACAAAGCACCTGTTGTGCAGAATCAGGTTTCTGAAGGCTCTGAACGAAAGGTCATCAATGCTGTAGGTGTTTTCCAGAATGCAGAAAAGGGCGAGATTGAACAGATTGCCATCCAGCCTTCCATGACAAGAACTTTGGCAGGCAAGCCTATCACATTTACGGTGTATGGTTTGGATGAATATTATAACCGCATCGAAATTCCTGCCAGTGCAGTAGATCTGGATGCAGTCGGGGTAGAAGGCACATGGGACGGTTATACTTTTACACCCAAGACTAGTGGCACATTTACGGTGATTGCTGTCTATGATAACCTTGTTGCACATCAGAACAATGTGGTCAGCGGCAAGGTGGCGAGACTGAGCCCCACCAATACCAACATCAAACTGGCAAAGGCAGGCGATACAGCCACCATCGCCATGAATGCCTACGATCAGGATGGTTTCTCCTACTGGGCATCCACCAGCACGAATTATACGGTAGCAAATCCGGAGATCGGTTCTGTTTCCGGCAATGTTTTCACAGCGAAAAAGACAGGTTCTACTTATATCAAATGTGAAAAGGACGGTGCCGTGGCCTATATCACAGTGACTGTCGGCAATGCTGCAGCGGTGAAAGCACCTGCGGCCACAGCGGCGAAAGATGTGCTGAATCAGCCGGTAACAAAGAAAAATGACGGTGCTTACTACTTCAACGTGGCAGGAAAGATCGCATATACAGGAGATCAGAAAATTGCGGCGGCAACATACAACAGCGCAAGAAGCAAGGTGAAATCCTATGTGGATGCCAATGCGGACGTTGCCATTTACGGTGGTGCCAACGATATCCAATCTGCGAAAAAGCTGGATTCCCTGGGCTGGAACGGAAGCTATCGTTTCCTGAACCGCGGCGGTGTCAGCCTTGCTATGCTTTCTGCGGCGAAGGGCGGCATCACTGCAACAAATCCTTCCCAGTGGGCAAGTTTCACAAGGGATATCGACAATGCGGGCAATGATACCATCGTTCTGGTGATGGATAAGACCCCTTCCGATTTCAAATCTGTGGCAGAAGCCAACTATTTCCGTGCAATTTTGAATAAATATGTGGAACAGGGCAAGACGGTATTTGTCATCTCCTGCTATAATACAGGCTATTGGACCTCCACAAAGGACGGTGTTCGTTATATCAACCTGCCTAATCTTTGGAGAGCAGACGGCACAGTGAATCAGAATTATACTATGCTGCGTTTCCGTGTGAAGGATGGCAATGTGACTTACGAAGCAGTCAATATTAAATAAGAAAGAAAAAATGTTTTCAGGGGGTTCTCTGAAAACATTTTTTTTGCCTGGAATCTGCGCTTTTTGTTGTAAAACAAAGGGAAATAAGGTACTATATAGGGTGGGTTAGGATGAGAATTTTTTGTCTATCCCATCGGTTTTATTTAGATTTTAAATGAGTTTTAGGAGTTTATTATGTCGGAAAAAGGCAATCGGGCGGTAAAGACCGTCAGCTTTATGATGTTGATTACCCTTTTTGGGAAAATATTGGGCTTGGTGCGGGAACAGCTTTTGGCGGCGAACTATGCTACAGGCATGGAAGCAGCAGCGTTTTTATTGGCGAGTCGGATCCCCCGTACCTTCTTTGATGTGGTTTTTGCATCGGCCATTTCAGCCAGCTTTATTCCTATTTTTGTGGAATATCTGCAGAAGTATGGGAGGAAGGAAGCCTATGCCTTGGCAAGTCGTTTTATTACGATGATTTCAACCGTAACGATTTTGATGATGTTGTTGGGCATGGTTCTGGCAGAGCCGCTGACGTGGCTGATTGCTCCCGGTTACGATATTGAAACAGCAAAATTATGCGTGGAGCTGCTGCGGATGTTATTCCCGACCATGCTGTTTACAGCCATTGCATTTTCCTTTGTGGGGATTTTGCAGTCCTTGGAGGAATTTAATGTGCCTGCGGCCTTGAGTGTGGCTTCTAACGGCGTATTGATTGTATACTATATTTTTTTCAACAAAAGATTTGGAATCTATGGTCTGACGATTGCATTCCTGATTGGCTGGGCCATGCAGGCAATTATCCAGATTCCTTCTCTGCATCAGAAGGGCTATCATTATCGCCCCGATTTTCATTTTAAGGATGAAGGACTGAAAAAAATTGGGAAGCTGATGCTGCCCGTAATGGTCAGCACATGGATTCAGCCCATCAATTTCATGGTAAATACCCGTTTTGCATCCCAGCTTTCCAGCGGGAATGTAACAAATGGTGAATTGGGCGTTTCTGCATTGGAATACGCCAACAATCTGTATACCATTATCGTTGGTGTTTTTGTTTTGGCTATCGCCAATATGGTATTTCCCCAATTTTCCCGCATGACGGAGGATAAGAAGGGGTTTGGTCTGGCGGTCAGAGGAACGCTGAAAGCCATGATCTTCCTGCTGATCCCCATGACAGTGGGATTGATGGTTTTGGCAGAGCCTGTAGTAACGTTGATTTACAAGCGTGGAGAATTTGACCTGCTGGCAACGGAGCTGACCTCCAAAGCCCTATTTTTCTTTGCTTTGGGCATGGTAGGCTATGGCGTGCAGAATATCCTGAGCCGTGCTTTTTATGCCAATCAGGACGGGAAAACCCCTTTCTATTCCGGTCTTGTTTCTATTGTCATCAATGCGGTGCTTTGCTGGCTGCTCTTAGAGCCTATGGGCATCGGCGGTCTGGCGTTGGCGGCGGCCGTCTCTTCCACAGCGGCAGCAGTGGTGCTGCTGGTTCCTGCAGTGAAGCAGTATCCGGATATTCTGGATAAGTCTCTGGTGGGGCAGATCGGCAAGATGCTTCTGGCGGCAGCGGGGATGCTGGTGCTGGTTTTCGGCTGCAAAATGGCAGTGGCCTCTGTCATAGGCGGTTTGCTTGGACAGATTATCCTGCTGTGTGTCTGCGGCGGCGTAGGCATTGTGTCCTACATGATTTTTGCGAAACTTCTCAAAATCGAAGAAAGTGATTTTGTGTTTGATATTATCAAAAAGATTTTGAAAAGAGGAACAGGCGGCAATGGCGAAGCCATTGGGAAAAGCACCGTAGCTTCCTCTCAAAAGAGAAAGAAAAAATGGAGAACATACTCTATGGTAGAAAAGATTTCTTTTATCATCGAAGATAGTTTCTGTTTCCGTGTCATCGAGCGTATCTGGAATGTGCTGATGGTGCTTTGGATGGACAGCATTGCCTACAGCGTATATGCAAAAATTTGCAGAGGCTGGAAAAATGCCTTTGAAAATAGTGCCATACTGAACTTTCTGCGGGCAAACTGGGACAAGTACCTGTATACACAGCATGGCATTCTGCCCCGTTTCTGGTATAACCTGACCCATTGGAGCGGCATGGCGGTGCGCAGAAGAAGCAACGGGCTGGCGACTGCTATGGGGGAAAGTATCATTTTCCGTGTGTTCAATCAGAATTTCCTGATTTTGTGCCTGGCGGGCATCGTGGCGGCGATTCCGATTTTCCCTACCATGCTCTTGGCGGTATTGTGTCTGGGAACCTTTGCCCTGTATTTCGTACAGCTTTTCTTAGGGCGGATTCGGATGCAGAGAACCAGCATGGTAAGCGTGTTATTGGGCTGTTTTGCGGCCTGCATCCTTTACGCAGGGGTGACAAGCTATGCCTTCCCTACGGCAATCTTGGCTACCTGCCTGTTCCTGATCTTGATGGCGGTGTTCTTTGTGGCAAAGGATGCCATTGATACAGAAGAAAAATTGGATTTCATCCTTTGGGTGCTCATCAGCATGGGGGCGTTGATTGCTCTGTATGCGGTTTATCAGTATATTGTCGGCGTAGAAATGGACGCCGCCTGGGTGGATGCGGAAAGCTTCGATATCACCACCCGTGCCTATGCTACCTTTAACAACCCCAACGTTTTGGGAGAATACCTGATTTTGGTAGGATCTCTGGCGGCGGGCATGATGTGGAAGATGCGAAACTGGTTCGGCAGATTGTATTATACCGGCTGCTTCGGTGTTATCTGCCTGGGCTTGGTGGCAACTGGCTCCCGCGGGGCTATGCTGGGGCTGATGTTTTCCGCAGGTCTGTTCGTTCTGCTCTCGGAAAAGAGACTCATCCCTCTGGGGATCATTCTGCTTTTGCTGATGCCTTTCATCCTGCCGGAAAGCCTTTGGGCGAGAATTGCCAGCTCCGTGACCATGAGCGACTCTTCTTCCTTGTATCGTGTGTCTATTTATCGTGCTGCTTTCGATATTATCCGGCATTATTGGACAACGGGTATCGGCATCGGCGCTTTCAATCAGATCTATCCGCTGTTCTCCTTCGAGGCGGCGAATGCATATCACGCCCATAACCTGTTCCTGCAGGAATTCATCGAACTGGGCGTGGTCGGTTTCATCGTGATGGTATTGCTG
The DNA here is from genome assembly GCA_937901125.1 of uncultured Clostridia bacterium. Classification (GTDB taxonomy): domain Bacteria; phylum Bacillota; class Clostridia; order Lachnospirales; family Anaerotignaceae; genus Anaerotignum_A. Next base: position 106,543 of record CALCGT010000058.1, read on the forward strand.
TTCCTCTTTTTCTTCCAGAAACTGTATTCTGCCATGAGAACCGTACCCAGAAGATTCAAATTCCTCCTAGGGGCAGTTTTTGGCGGCTTTGCGGGGCTTCTGCTGCAGGGGCTGACGGATCATCTGTGGTTTGATTACCGCATCGTGCTGTTTTTCTGGTGCTTCATCGGCATCGGCATGGCAGCAGTGCGTGTGGGGGAAAGAAAGGGCGAAAGAGAAACGGAGGAAAGATAAAAATGGAGAAAAAAATGAAAGTCCTCCATGTTTTGACGGACAGAAATATCGGCGGCGCAGGTCGCTGGCTGTTGTATTATTTGAAATATCATAACAGAGAGAAATTCGAGGTAAAGGTTCTGTTGCCCCATGACAGCCTGCTGGTGGAAGCGGTGAAAGCACTGGATGTGCCTGTCATCGCTATGGAGGAGATGGAAGATAAGTCCTTCGATAAAAAGGCTATGAAGGCATTGGCGAAGGTGTTTCGGCAGGAAAAGCCGGATATCGTCCATACCCATGCCAGCATGACAGCCCGTATGGCGGCAAGGCTGGCAAGAGTGCCTTATATCTTCAATACGAAGCACTGTATGGAAGGGGCACCCGGTCCCCTGCCTAAGAAGATTCTCCGCAGAAGGGTAAACGCAGCCTTCAGTGATAAGATCATTGCTGTCAGCCGGGCGGTTCGCCGCAGCATGGTACGCGGCGGCACATCCCCGGAGCAGATCGCAGTGGTCTATAACGGCATCGAGCTTATCCCCATTCCTACGGCGGAGGAAAAAGAGAAGCTTTTGGCATCCTTCGGCAGCAAGAAGGGGGAAAAGGCAGTAGGCATGGTCGCCAGACTGGAAGAAGTCAAAGACCATGAGACCTTCCTGCTGGGGGCACAAAAGGTGCTGGAAAACCGAAAGGATGTCCGTTTTTATATTATAGGTGACGGCAGCCTGCGGGAAGAACTGGAAAGAAGGGCGGCAGAGCTGGGTATTAGCGAAAACGTGACTTTCACCGGTTTCCTAAAGAATGTGGAAACCATCGAGGCGGCACTGGATATCGCTGTCATCACATCTAGGGCGGAAGCGTTGTGCCTGTCCATTTTGGAAAGCATGATCGCAGGGATTCCTGCGGTTGGTACAGACAGCGGCGGTGTGGCAGAAGTCATCAAACACGGCGAAAATGGTTTCCTGATCCCCATTGGCGACAGCGATGCTCTGGCGGAACGGCTGGAAGAACTGCTGGCGGATGACGAGAAGCGAAAAGCCTTTGGCGAACAGGCGAAAAAGGATGCAGAAAGCACCTTCCTGGCGGATAAGATGACAAGAAGAATCGAAAAACTCTATCTGGAGGCAAGAAAATGAAAAACAGAAAGCTATTCGGTATTTTCAATATCGTGGACATGATACTGATCCTGCTGGTCATCGCTGCAGGCATCGTCGGGGCGAAGATGTTCCTGGGCGGCGGCAGCCAGATGGATACAGCGGCAGAAACAAAGACCTATTCCTATGTGGTCATGGGGAAAGAAGTAGTGGAAGAAACAGCAAACTTCCCTGTGGTTGGGAGCAATGCCTATGAAAGCTCCACATCCACCTATCTGGGCGTGGTAACGGAGGTAAAGGCAGAGCCTTTCACAGAGACCATGTTCAACCGCACCACAGGCAAATATGAAAAAGTGCCTGTAGCTGGTTACAGTGATATTTATGTGACCATCGAAGGAAACGGGACGGAAACAGAAAAGGACATCACAGTGGAAGGCACCACAGTTAAGGTCGGCATGGAGTTGAATGTCAAGGGCAAAGGCTATGCTTTTAAGGGCATTGTCATGGAAGTAAGGGATGGTGAGTGATATGGCAAAGAGAAGACCGAATATTGTAGATATCCTCATTATCGTTGTGATTGTTGCACTGTGCGCCGTGGCAGTGTTCAAATTTGGCGTGGTGAATCGAGAAGAATCCGCAGGGGTTGATGCTTCCGCGGAACAGAGAATATATACGGCTTTCATCGATGAGGTGCGCATGGCAACGGTCAATGCCCTCCACGAAGGAGACAAGATCTTCGATGAAAAAACAGGCATCTGCCTGGGCACCATCACAAAGGTGGACTATAAGCCTTTTCTGAAGAACGTTCTGCAGAATGACGGCACCATCACAGCGGTGGAATTCCCTGATTACTTTAGTGTGACACTGACCGTTGAAGGCCCTGTCATCGAAAAGGAAGAGGGTTATTTCGTGGAAGGCATCGTGGAAATGAAGGCAAATTCTGAAATGAATGTGGTAACAAAATATGCGAAACCCGTTATGAAGATCACAAGCATTCACGAATAAACAGGGGGACAGCTTATGAAAAAGTATAAAATTTTGATGGCTCTGATGGGGTTGGAGATCGGCGGGGCGGAGACCCACGTTGTGGAGCTTTCCAAGGAGCTGAAAAAACAGGGCTATGATATCATCGTTGCTTCCAACGGCGGCGTATATGAAAAGGAACTGGCGGAAGCGGGTATCCGTAATTATCAGGTGCCTCTGAACCAGAGAAATGTACTGAAAATGGCTCGTTCCTATTTCATGCTGAAAAAGATCATCAAAAAGGAAAAGGTGGATATCGTCCATTCCCATGCGCGTATCCCAAGCTTTGTCTGCGGTCTGCTGAAGGTTCGGATGAAAAATGCCTTTACCTTTGTAACCTCCGCCCACTGGGTATTCTACACAGGTATGGGCCTGAAATACCTCTCCAACTGGGGGCAGAAGGTGGTTGCGGTCAGTGATGATATCCGGGATTACCTGATGGAAAATTACCGTGTGCGTTACGAAGATATTTTCGTGACCATCAACGGAATCGATACAGAAAAATTCTCTCCGAATACAGACCAGAGCAGGGTTCGTGCAGAATTCGACCTGAAGGAAGAAGAACCCACACTGGTTTATGTCAGCCGAATGGATGAAAGTCGTGCCCTGGTGGCAAGACAACTGATCGCTTTGGGACCCAAGCTGGCAAAAGCTATCCCCGGTCTAAGAATGCTGATTGTCGGCGGCGGCGATGTATATGATGAACTGCTGGAAAAAACGAAAGAAGCCAATGCTGCCATCGGCAGGGAATGTATCACCATGACCGGCGGGAGAACAGATATCAATGAACTGGTGGCTGTGGGCGATGTATTCGTTGGGGTCAGCCGTGCGGCACTGGAAGCTATGGCGGCGGAAAAACCCGTGATCGTGGCAGGGAACGAAGGCTATATCGGTCTGTTTGCAGAGGATAAGCTGGAACTGGCCCAGGAAAATAACTTCTGTTGCCGTGGATGTGAGCTTTCCAGTGAAGAACTGCTCTACAGAGATGTAGTCCATGCGTTCAACGACCTGACCGATGCAGAACGCCAGAAAATGGGCGCTTACGGCAGACAAGTCATCTTCAAATATTATTCCGTAACAAAAATGGCAGGAGACTGCATCTGTGCCTATGATGCGGCATGGAAGGAAACCCATGTGCCTCAGTATAATGTAGTGATGAGCGGGTATTACGGTTTTAATAACACCGGCGACGAAGCCATCATGCTTTCCATGCACAAGAACATTCAGGAAATGGGCGATAATTACCATATCACCGTCCTGTCCAATAAACCTCAGGAAACCAAGGAGAAATACGGTATCGAAGCGGTTTATCGCTTTGGGGTGAGGGATGTGCTCCGTGCCATCAAAAACTGCGATGTGCTCCTTTCCGGCGGCGGCTCTCTCCTGCAGGACAGTACCTCCACCCGTTCCCTGATGTATTACCTTTCCATCACAGCTACGGCGAAGATGATGCGGAAAAAGGTCATGCTCTATGCGAACGGCATCGGCCCTGTCAGCGGCAAGCGCAACCGCAGATTGGTGAAACAGGTGGTCAATAAAGCCGACCTGATCACATTAAGAGAAGAAAATTCCTATGAAGAATTGCTTTCTATGGGCGTGAACCCCAAGAAATGCTTTGTAACAGCCGACCCTGTATTCACCATGGACGGCATTGGTGGGGAAGAAGCCCAGACAATCCTGCAGGGAGAAGGCGTGCCTACAGATAAGCCTATGGTAGTGGTTTCCGTCCGCAACTGGAAGGATATGGACAAATTTATCGGCAGATTTGCGGAAATGTGCGATATCATCGTGGAAAAATATGACAGGAACATTGTGTTTCTGGGGATGCAGATGCCCAATGATATCACGGTCAGCGAAAAAGTACGCAAGAAAATGAAGCGGGACGCTTATATTTTAAAGGGAAATTATTCTCCCTATGAAGTTATGGGCATCATTTCTCAGGCAGATTTCATTCTGAGCATGCGCCTGCATACGCTGATTTTCGCTGCAAGACAGCGGGTGCCTCTCATCGGCTTTATTTACGATCCCAAGATCGAATATTATCTGGAAAAATTGGATATGCCCAGCGGCGGCAAGCTGAAGGAATTTGATCGGGAAAAAACACTGGCGTTGGTGGATGATGTCATCAACCATAAAGATGTATATGTGGCGAAGCTGGAACAGAAAGAACTGGAGCTGGAAAAAATGGCTCACAGAAACGAAAAATATCTGGCGAAACTGTTGGAACACAGAAAGAAATAAGGGGTGTTTGGAATGAGGAAAAAAACGCATGTGTTAGGGGTACCTTTTGATGCAGTGACAATGGAACAGGCCGTGGCAAAGGCGAAGAAGATGCTTGCGGAAGAGGGACAGCATTTCATCTGCACACCAAATCCCGAAATCGTTATGGAAGCCCAGAAGGATAAAGAGCTGATGAATATTCTGCATGAGGCAGATATGGTGATCCCTGACGGCATCGGTGTCGTTTGGGCATCCAAATACAGCGAGATCCGCCTGAAGGAACGGGTAGCAGGCTACGACCTGACCCAAAATCTGATGGCAGAGCTGGCTGCAACAGGGGAGACCTTCTATTTCTTTGGCAGTGCCCCTGGCGTGGCATCTGCAGCCGCGAGGATGATGATGAAAAAATACCCTGGTCTGAAGGTGGCCGGTGTACACAACGGCTACTTCGATGAAAAAGAAGAAAAGAAGATCATCCAAGACATAAAAACAAAATCGCCGTCCATACTGTTAGTAGGATTGGGCGCACCCAAGCAGGAAAAATGGATCTATGACAATATTCGTCTGGTTGGGGCGAAGGTAGCCATCGGCGTTGGCGGCAGCTTCGACGTTATGGCAGGCAATGTGAAGCGGGCACCGAAGATCTTCCAGAAGCTGGGTCTGGAATGGTTCCACCGCCTCATCACACAGCCTACAAGATGGAGACGTATGATGCGTCTGCCCAAATTTGCGCTGACAGTCCTGAAAACAAAGGGACGTTGATGGACTTTTGAGCAAAAGCGTCCTGAAAGGGACGTGAGGATATGAAAACTTTAAAAAAGAGGGATTGGTTCTATCTGATCGCCGGTACGGCCTTGATGGCCATTGGCGCAGAGGGGTTTTTTGAGCACGCAGATCTGGTTGCCGGCGGCATCACGGGTATCGGCATCATGCTGGACGCATGGACACAGGCACGGTTTGGACTTCATATACCCCTTTGGTTTGTGAACATCGTGTTGAACGCCCCTCTTTTTTTATTGGCATGGAAAAAGAAGGGGAAAGCCTTTATGGTGCGCAGTGTTTTGACGGCATCCTTGTTTTCCCTGATGCTGTATGTGGAAGAATGGTTTCCCCTCTATAGCAAAGACCCTTTGCTGGCGGCGGTATTCGGCGGGGTATTTCTGGGCATCGGCTTGGGGCTGGTGCTTTCGGTGGATGCCACAACGGGCGGTGTGGATCTGGCTGCCACATTGCTGCATACAAAATTTCGTTCTGTTTCCATCCCGAAATTCATTTTTATATTAGATGCGGCTGTTATTTTGGCAGGTATTGCACTTTTCGGGGTAGAAATGGGGCTCTATGCGATTTTGGCAGTCTATGTCACGGATCAGTTCATCGATCTGGTGATCGAAGGGATGAATTATGCCAAGGCCGCATGGATCATTTCCGATAAAAATGAGGAGATCGCGGCGGCACTTTTGACAGATTTGAGCAGAGGGGTTACGGCATTTTCGGCAACGGGAAAGTACACCGGTCAAGAACGGGAAGTGCTTTTTTGTGTTTTTTCTCAAAAGGAAGTTCACTTCGTCAAAAGCATTATTATGAATATCGACCGAAACGCCTTTTTCCTTTTGACAGACGTACGGGAAGTTTTGGGTAAGGGATTTTCGGAAAAGTAAAAAATGACGTATAATTTGGTTTAGAAATATACTTTTTTTATCCCGATCAGAGGAAATCTAGAGTCAGTTTCCATAAAAAACGGGTCATGTTTTTATGGAAAAATCAAGCGCAAAGAGATTTTGACTGTTTTTTTTTGATTTCCTCTTTCTTTTTTTGGCATTTTGTTATAAAATGGGTTTAGGTGAATTTGATACCTCGTTAGAAAGAGGTTTTTAGGCATTTTATACAGTATTCTGTGGTAAGGAAAAGTGTCGAAAGAAGAATCAGAAAAAGTATTGAGGTGAGGGCGATGATTTCAAATCAGATTTTGCAGAGCACTATTGATGGGTTGAAAAATATCACACGCAAGGAATTGAGCGTAGTGGAAAAAGAGGGCAAGGTAATTGCCACAACAGAAGAAAATATGATCGGTCGTCAGATCGACGCTGTGGAAAACTTCATCAGTTCTCCTGCGGAAAGCCAGCTGATCCTGGGCTATCAGTATTTTAAGATTTACGATAATGGGGTACCCGAATATGTCATCCAGGTAAAAGGGGAGGATGAAGCAGGCTATCAGATTGGCAAGATCGCCGCATTCCAGATCCAGAGCCTACTGGTTGCATATAAAGAACGATATGATAAAGACAACTTCATCAAAAACCTGCTGCTGGATAACCTGCTGCTGGTAGATATTTATAGCCGTGCGAAAAAGCTGCATATCGAAAATAACGTACACCGCATCGTTTACCTGATCGAGACCAATATTGATAAGGAAATGAACGTGGTAGAGATCGTACGCAGCATTTTCCCTGCAAAAACAAAGGACTTTGTAACTGCGGTAGATGAACACAGCATCATTTTGGTAAAAGAACTGCGGGAAAAAGAAACAGCGGAAGAGATCGACCGTATCGCAAAGACCATCGAAGAAACACTGAATGCGGAAACCAACAGCCATGTTTATATTTCCAGCGGTACCATCGTCAGCGATCTGAAGGACGTTTCCCGTTCCTATAAGGAAGCGAAAATGGCTTTGGAAGTTGGCAAGATTTTTGAAACAGATAAATTTATCGTAAATTACGAAAAACTGGGCATCGGCCGTCTGATCTATCAGCTGCCTCTGCCTCTGTGCCGTATGTTCATCAAAGAAGTGCTCCATGGATTGACCATGGATGATTTCGATGATGAAACCTTGGCAACAGTCAATAAATTCTTCGAAAACAACCTGAACGTTTCCGAAACCAGCCGCCAGCTGTATATCCACAGAAATACACTGGTTTACAGACTGGATAAGCTGCAGAAGATGACAGGTTTGGATCTGAGAAACTTTGATGATGCCATCATCTTCAAGATTACACTGATGGTAAGCAAATACATGATCTACATGGATAAAATGGCATATTAACAGGTAGTTCTGTTTCCTGTTGGTCAGAATAAAATTTCATAGTATCAAGGGGTAAGGGCGAGCATTTCTCGCCCTTTTTTCATGGAAAATCTGCAAAATTAAGGTGATTTTAATAAAAATCGAGGATTTCCGACGGTTATGCCACTTGTTCGGACTTTTTGTTTATGATATAATAATTCAGTATGTAAAAAGAAGAAATCCATCGGATTTTCTAAGATAGAAAAACTTTCAGAAAGAGGGAGATACGTTATGATCCATATGAATAACGTAACAAAAATATATCCCAATGGTTCCACCGGTGTGGAAAATATCAACCTGCATATCAACAAAGGTGAGTTTGTATTCATCGTTGGTTCCAGTGGTTCCGGTAAATCTACACTGATGAAGCTCCTTTTGAAGGAGTTGGACCCGACGGAAGGGGATATCATTATCAACAGAGTGAAAACAAACGAATTGAGTAGAAAGCAGATCCCCTATCTGCGCCGCAATCTGGGCGTGGTATTCCAGGATTTCCGCCTGCTGCCCAATAAGACAGTGTATGAAAATGTGGCCTTTGCCATGCGGGTCATCGAAGCCCCCAGCCGCATCATCCGCAGAAATGTGCCTGCGGTACTGGCACTGGTGGGTCTTGGCAAAAAAGGCAGAAGCTATCCTAACCAGCTTTCCGGAGGGGAACAGCAGAGAACTGCCCTTGCCAGAGCCATCGTAAACAATCCCCCCATCCTCATCTGTGACGAACCTACGGGAAACCTGGACCCTGAAACGGCAGATGGTATCATGCAGCTGCTGGACGATATCAACAAACGTGGTACTACCATTGTTATGGCGACCCACGCAAGGGATATCGTAGATGCCATGCAGAAGCGCGTTGTAACCCTGCAGCACGGACACATTGTAAGAGATATTGAAAAAGGTGGTTATAGCGATGAGGCCTAGTACGATCAAATATTTTGTGAGAGAAGGCTTGAGCGGGCTGAAAAAGAACCTGCTGATGACAATGGCTTCTATGGTCGCCGTTGCTGCCTGCATCTCCATTTTGTCTTTTTCCTACTGCGTAGGAAGCAACCTGCAGTATATGCTGGACCAGATGGAGGATTCCATCGGTATCTCTGTTTTTCTGAAAGGCGAACTGACAGGGGAACAGATTGAAAATATGAAAAAAGAGATCGGCAAGATTGATCATGTGGAAAGCGTGGAATATATCTCCCCCACCGATGCTTTGGATAAACTGAAGCAGGACTGGGGTGCCGATGAGGATATCTTTGTGGGTTTGGATAATGAAAACAATCCCCTGTCCCATTCCTTCCAGATTTCTTTGGACAGCATCGAAAATCAGAATGGTGTCCTGACTGCTCTGGAAAATATAGACGGTATTGAAAACGTGCGCCATGGTCAGACTGAAACAGAGTTGCTGTTGAAGGCGAGCCGCATCTTCAGTGTATCCAGTGTGATCGTTATGCTGCTGCTGGGTGCTATTTCCGTTATGATCATCATGAATACCATTCGTATTTCTGTCGTAAACAGAAGAGTGGAAATCAACATTATGAAATACGTGGGTGCTACCGATTGGTTCATTCGCTGGCCCTTCATCATCGAAGGTATCATCATTGGTCTGGTGGGAGCACTGGTTCCGCTGATCCTTGGGTTCCCCATCTATGCGAAGGTGACAAGCGCTATTTTCCAATATCTGCCTGTGATCAAATTCATCCAGTTCCGCCTGACGGGGGATGTATTTGGTTTCCTGATTCCCTTCGGTGTTATTTTTGGTATCGGTCTGGGGGTTATCGGCAGCGTGACTTCCATCCGCAAGCATCTGCGCGTATAAAAGAGAAAGAAAACGGAAAAAATCAAATATCCCTTTCGGCAGTGCAGCTGAAAGCAAAAGGGGGAACATTGAGGGGATACCTTGCAATGCTTCCCCTTTTTCCGTAGGATAATTTTTTTCGGAAAAACATAGGATAAAGAAAGTCTGAGAAAAATGAGGCGATGAATGTGAAACGAAAGGATTTTTGGAAAGGCTTTGGGGCGGCACTGGTGCTGGTCTTTGCGGTCAGTGTGGCATGGAACCCCATCTGCCGCATCATCCCTTGGCATGCCTTACCCCTTACAGTCGGCATGAGCAGGGAGGCAAAGATCGACATCATCCAAAGCTATCTGGATAAGTATTATGTGGATGATCTGAATGAAGAACAGGTGGAAGAGATGCTGTATGCGGGCATGATGGCAGGCGTTGGGGACAGATATACATATTACCTGACGAAGGAAAATCTGAAGCAGTATATGGATAATTCCAACGGCAATTTTGATGGCGTAGGCATCGAGGTCTACAGCACCCAGGACGGGGAAGTCATTGTCAGCAGCGTGATGGCAGGGCAGCCTGCAGAGATAGCCGGCATGAAAGCCGGGGATGTTATCATTGGTGTAGATGGTGAGGATATGCGGGGGAGCATGCTTTCCGATGTGGCGGCAAAGATCCGCGGAAGGGAAGGCACAGAAGTGACCATCAAGGTTCTTCGTAGAAGCATCGGAGAGACTCTGGAATTTACCATGGAACGGGCAAAGGTCGTTCTGGAAAGTGTATCCAGCCGTATGATGGATGAAAAGATTGGCTATATTTCCATTAGCGGGTTTAAGGAAAACACCTACACCCAGTTCAAGGAAGCCTTGGATGAACTGCAGAAGGAAGGCATGAAGGGGATGATCCTGGATCTGAGAGATAACCCCGGCGGTCTGGTGCGTTCTGTCTATGAGATCGGGGAAGAACTGCTGCCGGAAGGCACCATGGTCTATACGCTGGATAAAAATGAAAACAGGAATGATTTGAAATGTGACGGAGAATATTTAGATATCCCTCTGGTGGTGCTGGTCAATGCCAACAGTGCCAGTGCATCGGAAATTTTCGCCGGTGCCGTGAAGGATACGGACAGGGGGACGCTGATCGGCACCCAGACCTTTGGCAAGGGATTGGTGCAGCGGCTGTTTACCCTACCCGATGGTTCCGGTTTGAATATTACTATTCAGAAATATTATACGCCCAAGGGTACATCCATCCATGGCGTAGGCATTGAGCCCGACGAAGTGGTAGCGTTGCCGGCAGAATATCAGAACACAGCCTTGAAGGATATTCCGGAAAGGGCAGATACTCAGCTGCAAAAGGCCATCGAAGTGCTGCGAGACGAGATCAGATAAAAAATCAATTATCAGAAAGAAGTTCTTCCTATTTAAAATAGGAAGAATTTTCTTAATTTTTTCAGAAACAGCTTTTCAAGGGACGTAGATTCAAGTATACTGAAAAGACACAGAAAAATTTTGGTTCAAGAAGAACAAAGGAGCGGCGGTATGTTTAATTTTATGAGTTTTGGCGAAAATATCGGCATCGACCTGGGGACTGCCACTGTTCTGGTATATATCAAGGGGCAGGGCATTGTGATACGGGAACCATCCGTTGTTGCCATTGATAAGGACAGCAACACGATTCTGGCTGTGGGCGAAGAGGCAAGACGTATGTTGGGCAGAACGCCAGGCAATATCGTTGCCATCCGTCCTTTGCGGGAAGGTGTTATCTCCAATTATGATGTGACAGAAAAAATGCTGCAGTATTTCATTGAAAAGGCTATGGGCAAGCGTTCCTTTGTGAAGCCTACCATTGCTGTTTGCGTACCCAGCAGCGTTACGGAAGTTGAAAAAAGAGCCGTAGAAGACGCGACCCGTCAGGCGGGGGCAAGACGTGTGCATATCATCGAAGAACCCATTGCGGCAGCCATCGGTTCCGGCATCGATATTTCCCGCGCCTGCGGTAGCATGGTGGTGGATATCGGCGGCGGCACAACGGATATCGCAGTCATTTCTTTGGGCGGCACCGTAGTCAGCTATTCCCTGAAAATTGCAGGGGATAACTTTGATGATGCCATCATTCGCTATATGAGAAAAAAACACAACGTTTTGATCGGCGAAAGAACAGCCGAGGAACTGAAGATCAAGATCGGTACGGCTTTTGAACGTACCATTCCCGTTACGCTGGATGTGCGGGGCAGAAACCTTATCACAGGTCTGCCAAAGAATATCACAGTAACTTCCGATGAAATGCTGGAAGCACTGCAGGAATCCGTGGAAGCGATTGCCGATGCGGTACATGGCGTTTTGGAACGCACCCCTCCTGAATTGGCGGCTGATATCTATGAAAGGGGCATCGTTATGACTGGGGGCGGCAGCCTGCTCTATGGTCTGGATAAACTGATCCAGAGCAGAACGGGTATCCACGCTATGGTTGCGGAGGATGCAGTCAGCTGTGTTGCTATTGGTACAGGCCGCTATATCGAATTTATTTCCGAGGGCGGCGAGGAGGAGCATCAGGAAAAACGAGGCTTCGATATCGGAAACTTTTTTAAAAAGAAATAAGAAACAGAGGACGTCTGACAGAGCGTCCTTTTTGTTTTGGAGCAATGTCATGCAAATTGTTTTTTCTATATGCAATCGTCATTTAAATAACAATATCCGACTGATGGACAAAGTGTATATCCTGTTTTTCGATGAAAAATTGTGCAGTTTGTTGAATAAACTGTAAAAAAGTATTGCCGAAACCTTGATAGTGGAATTGCTTTCCACAACGATGCACAAAAAAAGAAGGAAAGGTTTTTTTTTGCATAATTTTTAACATGAAAATTTGTGTAAAAATAAATCCAAAACTTGAAAAAAATACTACACAAGTCCAAAATATGTGTTATAATAATCCATGAAAGAAGCGAGTGGGAGTAGTATGTTCCAAAAGAACAGTTAAATCCGCGAAGCTTTTTCTTCAATTTGCCCTAACCGCATGGGGCAAATCCGCATCCAGTGGTGCGGAAAAAACTAATTGTTAATGTATAAACAATAGGAGGTCAAAGAGTTATGAACGCTTATATTGAAAGAGTAATCGAACAGGTTAAAAAGCGTGACGCACACGAACCCGAATTCATCCAGACAGTAGAAGAAGTATTCGCTTCTATCGAAAAAGAAGTTGAACTGCATCCCGAATATGAAAAAATGGGTCTGCTGGAAAGACTGGTTGAACCCGAAAGACAGGTATCCTTCAGAGTTACATGGGTAGACGATGCTGGTAAAGTACAGGTAAACCGTGGTTTCAGAGTACAGTTCTCCAGTGCTATTGGTCCCTACAAAGGTGGTCTGCGTTTTGCTCCCAATGTATACTCCGGCGTTGTTAAATTCCTGGGCTTTGAACAGATCTTCAAAAACTCCCTGACAGGTCTGCCTATCGGCGGCGGTAAAGGTGGTTCCGACTTCGATCCCAACGGTAAATCCGATATGGAAATCATGAGATTCTGCCAGGCATTCATGACAGAACTGTACAGACACATCGGTCCCGACGTTGACGTTCCCGCTGGTGACATCGGCGTAGGCGGCAGAGAAATTGGTTTCCTGTATGGTCAGTACAAGAGAATCAAAGGCTGCTGGGAAAATGGCGTACTGACAGGCAAAGGTCTGGAATACGGCGGTTCGCTGTTCAGACCCGAAGCAACAGGTTACGGCGCTACATACTATGCTAACGAAGTTCTGACACATTGTGGTGACACATTCGAAGGCAAAACAGTAGCTATGTCCGGTTTCGGTAACGTAGCTTGGGGTATCGCTATGAAAGTAGCTCAGATGGGCGGTAAAGTTGTTACACTGTCCGGTCCTGACGGCTATGTATACGATCCCGATGGTATCACAACAGAAGAAAAATTCAACTACATGCTGGAAATGAGAAACTCCGGCAGAAACCGTGCTCAGGACTATGCTGATAAATTCGGTTGCGAATTCTTCCCTAAACAGAAACCTTGGGGCCAGAAAGTTGACATCTGCATGCCTGCAGCATACCAGAACGAACTGGATGTTCCCGAAATCGAACAGATCATCGCTAACGGCACAAAATACTACATCGAAGTAGCTAACATGCCTACAACAAACGCAGGTCTGGCTCGTGCTATGGCAGAACCCGGCATGATCGTTGCTCCTTCCAAAGCAGTTAACGCTGGTGGTGTAGCAGTTTCTGCTTTGGAAATGGCTCAGAACTCCATGAGATACAGCTGGGATGGCGCAGAAGTTGACGAAAAACTGAAAGGCATCATGAAGAACATCCACAAGATTTCTGTAGAAGCTGCAGAAGGTGCTGGTCTGGGCTACAACCTGGTAGCTGGTGCTAACATCGCTGGCTTCAAGAAAGTTGCAGCTGCTATGATGGCTCAGGGTCTGGTATAATTTAACCTAATTGAAAAATTACGTTCGATTGCATAAAGACGATTAAGCAAAAACTCGGGAGGGACGGAGAAATCCGTCCCTTTTCCTATGTCAAAAAGTCCATTTTTAGAGTATGGGCTTTTTTTATTGCTTGAATTTACAATCTAAGTGCAACAGATAAAAAAAGACTCATAGTCTGGTACAA
>CALCGT010000059.1 GCA_937901125.1 uncultured Clostridia bacterium
CCTAAACTGGCTGAAGCTGTAAGAAAATACAAAGCAGCAAAAGCAAACAGCTAATATAAACTGAATCAGTTTTTAAGAGACCTCAAAAAGAGGTCTCTTTTTTTGTGAAATTTTACGCAACAGAAAAGAAGTAGTCGGATAGAGGAGAAAGAAGCCGGGGGGCAACCTGCGAAGGAGCGGCAGATGGATGGGCTCATGACAGTACGGCAAAACAGAAAAATAGACAAGATTCGAGGGATATGCTATACTGTTTACATAATAGAAAAGGAGGCGGAATAGATGGAATTGAAAAAAGAATTCGATTTAGAATCATTGACAGCATCTGAATTTCCTGAGGTGTTGCTGCAGCAGGCAAGACCATTTATGGAACTGATGATGCAATACAGATGTGCGCTAATGGAAGTGGAAACGAAACTGAATGTTTTGAATGCAGAATTTACGATGCAAAACAACCGCAATCCTTTTGAATCCATCAAGAGCAGGATCAAATCCCCAAAAAGTATCTTTGAAAAGATGCAGCGAAAGGGATACGAGATGAGCGTGGAGGGGATTGAAAAGAACCTGGCCGATGTGGCTGGTATCCGTGTGATCTGTTCCTTCCCGGATGATATTTATATGACGGCGAAAATGCTGACGGTGCAGGACGATATCAGAGTGGTGGAGGTAAAGGATTATATTGTGAATCCGAAGCCTAATGGATACAGAAGTCTGCATTTGATCTTGGAAATTCCAATCTTTTTATCCAATGAAAAGAAAAATATGAAGGTGGAAGTGCAATTTAGAACGATCGCCATGGATTTTTGGGCAAGTTTGGAGCATAAGTTGAAATACAAAAAAAATATTGAAAATGCGGAGGAGATTTCCAGAGAATTGAGCAAGTGTGCAGAAGTCAGCAGTATGCTGGATCTGCGGATGCAGGCATTGAGAGATCGGATTGAGGTGAGCCGAGAATGAGTAGGGAAGAAAAGAAAATTTTAGAAGAAAATACGGTTTTGCAAAAAGGGCACCAGGGGGCCATGCGGGTGGTTTATGGGCGGACTGCGGTGATCGCAGTGCTGTTTATCATCCAGATTGCAATGATTTTTTGTGTGATTAACTTTTTTGGGAAATATATCCCCATGGCATTTGGGGGATACATGGTATTTGCCCTTTGCATTGTGCTGACCATTATCAATAAAGAGGAAAGCCCTGAAACAAAGCTGATGTGGACCATCATAACGATGCTGCTGCCTTTGGTGGGCGGGGCGTTATATTTGTATGTAAAAATGCAGCCGGGATATCGATTCTTGGAGAAACGTCTAAACAGCATTTACAAGCAGACGAAAGATTATGTGCAGCAGGACAAGAGTGTGCTGCAGGCTTTGGAAAATGCGGACAAGGGCACGGCAAGGCTGGCAGGATATGTACATAAAAACGGGAATTTTCCTGTGTATCAGAATACTAAGGTGAAATATTTCCCTTTGGGCGAGGATAAATTTGAAGCTATGCTGGAGGAACTGGCAAAGGCGGAGAAATTCATCTTTATGGAATACTTTATTCTGAAGGAAGGATACATGTGGGAAAAAATCCTGGAGATATTGGAGGAGAAAGCAAAGACAGGCGTAGAGGTGCGAGTGATGTACGACGGGACCTGCGCTATGTTTGATCTGCCTTACAAATATCCGGAGGAATTGAAGGCGAAGGGCATCCAATGCAAGATGGTTGCGCCGATTCGCCCCATTCTTTGCACCCATTACAATAACCGTGACCACCGAAAGATTCTTGTCATTGACGGGAAGGTGGGCTTTACGGGAGGCATCAACATCGGGGATGAATACATCAATCGGGTGGAGAAACACGGCCATTGGAAGGATACGGCGGTGATGCTGAAAGGGGACGCAGTGCAGGGACTGACCATGATGTTTTTGCAGATGTGGAGTGTTTCCGAAAAACAGGAGGAATATGGAGAATATCTGGAGAAAGAAGGAAAAGACCAGCAGGCCATGGGGTTCGTTATGCCTTATGGGGACAGCCCCTTTGATGACGAGCTGATTGGGGAAACGGTTTACATGGACATCCTGAACCGGGCCAAGGACTATGTGCATATTATGACGCCATACTTGATTATCGACCAGAGGATGATCACGGCACTGAGCTTTGCTGCAAAACGGGGAGTGGAGGTGAAGCTGATTCTGCCCCATGTGCCCGATAAGAAATTTGCCTTTGCTTTGGCAAAGAATCATTACCCTGCACTGCTGAAGGCAGGGGTGAAGATTTACGAATATACACCCGGTTTTGTTCATGCAAAGGTATTTACCAGTGATGATGAGAAGGCTGTGGTAGGAACCATCAATCTGGATTACAGAAGCCTGTATCTGCATTTTGAATGTGCAGCATTTTTATATCAGGTGGATGAAATCGAAAATATTGAGAGGGATTTTCAGGACACACTGGAGAAATGTCAGGAGATCACCTTGGAGAACTATAAACGGGGGACACTGCTGCTGCGGTTGGAGGGGTGGCTGCTGAAGGTGTTGGCCCCATTGATGTGAAACCAAGCGGAGAAACCCATTTTTCTTATATAAAACCCGTTCGGTTTGCTTGCAAAAACGAACGGGTTTTATATAAGAAAATAGTTTGGGAGCAAATGCATGTGTATGCTCATAGGAGTTATGAATGAGTTTTTGAAAATTTCATTTTAGCTCGAATGGGTGGAATTCGAGTAGTTTAGAGGTCGAGAGACTTCAGATAAAACATATTGCCGAAATAAGAAAGCCGTTCCTTTTTCAACAGCGAAAAAGGGCGGCTTTTGCTGATGAAAAAGGGGCTGCGACGACAGCGTTTGACAGGATATGCAAAGAAGAAATGGTATCTTTGTAGACAGGAATGGAAAGATACGATTTTCAGTCTGAGCAACGAGAACAACGCAAAAGGAGGAAGCAGCATGCAATATTTTTTTGACGGCGACAGCAATTTATACGGCACGGCGGGAAAGGAAATTTCCATGCCTACGCGGACAAAGCAGATGGGGAGCATTGAAAACCATGTGAAGATCTTCGTGGAGGATTATGTTTATACATATCTGTATCAATATGGCAGAAGCGGCGGCGGGAAGGAAAAGCTGGCGGCGCTGATCGGGAAGCATTACGTGATCGAAGGGCAGGAGGTGCTGGTGATCTCCGGGGCTATTCAGGGGAAAGGAACGGTGCAGCAGAACGGCGTGGAATGCTTCAGTGAAGAGACATGGGAATACATCGGCGGACAGATGCAGACCTATTTCAAGGGGATGACCATTGTGGGATGGGTTCATTGCCAGCCCAGCTTTGGGTCATTTTTGATGGCACGGGACGAGGTGTTTCATAAGGAATACTTTAAGGAAAAATGGCAGGTGCTGTTTGTAGTGGATACCATGGACAAGCTGGACACTTTCTATATCTACAATGAGGACGGAACAGGGCTTCGACAGGCCAGAGGATATTTCGTTTACTATGACAGAAACCGAGAGATGCAGGAATATATGCTGGAGAACAGCATGATCCGCCCCAGAGAGGAAGCCAAGGAAGGGACAAGCCCACAGGCAGAAACTGAGGTTTTTGCGGCAGAACAGGCAGAAGGCAGAGAGCGGCAGAGAAGAAAGCCCTCGGCAGAGGAACGGATGGATGCGGCGAAGGAAATCCGGCGGGTGCTGCAGAAGCGGGAGAAGGAAGTGAAGCAGGCCAAGAAGGAGCATGACCGATTGCTGGCGACGGTAAGTTGTGTGCTTTGTGCTGTTTGCGTCTGCATGGGGCTGGCGATGATGCAGAGCTTGGACAGATTGAAGATGGTGGAGACGGAGCTGCTTGCTATGCAGACTTCTTATCAGAACCTAGCAGAGGATTTCGAAGGGGTAAAGGTGCAAAGCGTTTTTGCCGTACAGCAGGCAAAAGACGCACAGGCAACGGAACCTGCAACAACAGAAAAGGTGACAAACAAAAAATATATTGTGGAAGGCGGAGATAGCTTAGGGTACATCAGCAGAAAATTTTATGGAGATAATAGCGGGATCGTACGGATCATGGAGGCCAATGGGCTGAAAAATGCCGATATGATCTATGAAGGACAGGCACTTTGGATTCCGGAAGCATAATAGAGAGAGGACCTCAAGTTCAAAAGGACTTGGGGTCTTTATTTTTTTGAAAAAAGGGGAAGATTTTTGTCGCATTGTATGAGATAGTCTCAATCATCTCATTTGCTATTGACAGCATGGAATGGAAAATGTTAGAAGTAGATAAGAACAGATGTTCTTTATATTTCTAAAACAGGAACAAATATTTGCATTTAGGAGGAGAAGAGATTGGGCTGGAAGGCATATGTGAAAGGGAGAATGGACAGCGACAAGGGGCGTATGAAGATGCGGCTGTTGGACTGGGGATGTGCGGCAGAACGATGCGGACGGAGACAGGAAGAGATGAAACGGATTATCAAGCTGCGGAAAGAGCAGGGGGAATTGATTGGGGAGAATGATTCCGCAGCGGTGGCTCAGATGTTGGAGGAGATTGAACAGCAATACGAAGGAGACATGGCCAAACTGCAGGGCGAGATCATGGGAATCATGAAGCAGAAAAAGCAGGTGGATGGGCTGTTGCGGGGGCTGACGGAAGAAGAACGGGAATACATCCAGATGCGATACGAGAAAGGGTATGGCTTTGATTTCATTGGGATGAAGCTGCATATAAGCCGGGCTACGTTATTTCGGATGCAGGATCGGATTTTGGAAAAGTTGCTGCAGATGGAAAAAGATGAGACTGCATAAGAGTTGGAAGGGGATATATTGAAGGAGCAGTGGAGAAAGGAGGCGATGCAAATGTGGCAGAGAGAAAATTGACGGAACGGCAGAGGGAATTTTGCAGGCTTTGCGCCGCAGGAATGAAACCTTTGGATGCGGCAAAGCTGTTGGGGTATCGAAATATCAGCAGGACAGTGGGCGATATGCTGCGGATGGAGAAGGTCCAGAAGGAGATCCAAAGGAGGAAGGAAACAAAGGCTGAGCAGGCAGAAAAAACTATGCAGAAATCTGAAGAGGAAACGGCAGTGGCGGAGAAGGAAGAAATCCTGTGTTTTCTGACGGAAATGATGCGAGAGGATGATGACCCGAAGATGCGAATGAAAGCGGCAGAACTTTTGGGCAAACGGGAGAGCTTGTTTGAAAAGGAAAAAAAAGCCGAGGAAAAGAGTCCCATCTTCATCGTGGATGATCTGCCATGAAGATGACGAAGCTGAGCCAGTGCATTGGGAAAGGATTTTACGGCCTGCACAGAGATATCCGAGAAGGGGGACATACCCACTACTGGCTGAAAGGCGGGAGAGGAAGCGGAAAATCTTCGTTTCTTTCCATTGAAATCATACTGGGACTGGTGGAGGACGAGGATGCCAATGCAGTGGTGCTGCGAAAAGTGGCGGCAAATCTGCGGGACAGTGTTTTCGAGCAGATGACGTGGGCCATTCATGCTTTGGGTGTGGAGGATGAATGGGAGAGAAAGATAAGCCCCATGGAGCTGGTACGGAAAAGTACAGGACAAAAGGTGCTGTTTCGGGGATGCGATGACCCGAGAAAGCTGAAATCCATCAAATTTCAGGGTGGGTATGCTAAATTCATCTGGTATGAAGAGGTGGATGAATTTGGCGGGATGCAGGAACTGCGGAATTTGAATCAAAGCCTGATGCGAGGGGGCGAGGAATTTCGCATTTTTTACAGCTATAACCCGCCCAAGCACGCCAGAAGCTGGGTGAACCAGGAGATGGCAGAGGAACGGAAGGGCAGGCTGGTGCATCACAGCACCTACAAAGAGATGCCGGAGGAATGGCTGGGGAGCCAATTTTTGGTGGAGGCAGAATATATACGGAAGCGGCACCCGGAGATTTACCGACACGAATACTTGGGAGAAGTGACGGGGAGCGGCGGAGAGGTTTTCCGCAACCTGACCCTGCGGGAGATCAGCGACGAGGAAATTTCCGCTTTTGACAGAATCAGCCGCGGGCTGGACTGGGGGTATGCCGTAGACCCACTGCATTATACGGTGAACCACTACGACAAGACCAGAAGACGGCTGTATATCTTCTTTGAACTGCGGGCCCAAGGCATGAGCAACCGAAGATTGGCAGAGGAGATCGGAAAGGAGAATCCCAACCACAGGGCGGTCATTTGTGATAGCGCAGAGCCGAAATCCATTGCGGAGATGCGGGACTATGGTGTGGCTGCTGTGGGAGCGAAAAAAGGGCCTGACAGCGTGTATTACGGCATCAAGTGGTTACAGGATTTGGAGGAAATCATCATTGACCCGAAGCGATGCCCAGAGACGGCAAAGGAATTCTACGGATACGAATACGAAGGGGACGGCAAAGGCAGCTGGAAGGCCGCATTTCCAGACAGAGAAAATCATGCCATTGACGCGGTGCGCTACAGCCGAGAGGATGATATGAGACATGTATGGATCAGGTAGAGAAAGGAGAAGGGGAATTGTTTATCACAGAAATGGAGCTGCTGAAAGCAAGGCTGGCGGCGGGGAAAAGCCTCAATGACAGCCATATTCTGAAGGAGATCATTCAGGAGGACAAAAACAGCGACAAGAAAAAGAGGATGGAAGAGGGAGAGCGATATTATCAGGGGAAGCATGACATTTTGCAGAAGGACTTTCGCAGAAGCCCGGTTTCCGAAACAGGGAGAGACGGGGAAGAAAGCATGCAGATGTTTTTTAACCCGAACCGAAGCAATCACCATTGCGTGAACCCGTTCCACCATACATTGGTGGCACAAAAGACCGCCTATCTGGTGGGGAGAGAGCCTACTATCAGCGTAAGGGGGCAGGAAAGCAGGGGATTTGAGGCCATGCTGACGGATTTTACTGACGAGGGCTTCAACAGTATGCTGCAGAATTGGATCATCGGGGCGGCCAACAAAGGTGTGGAATATCTGCATGTTTATTATGACGAAGAAGGGACGTTCCGATACTGCATCGTGCCTGCGGAGGAGATCATCGTGGTTTACGACGAGGTCTATCAGCAGGATATTAAGGAAGTCATTCGATATTATGACATCAAGGCGCTGGAAGGCGGCAGAGAAAAAACCAAGCGGCGTGTGGAATGGTGGACAGCAGAAAACGTGACTTATTACACGGAGAACAGCCACGGAGAATTCCTGAAAGAAAACGAAAGCGGTCACTGGACGGTGACAGAACTGTTGGATGGCGAGGAAAGGGAGACCGTGGAACACGGCTGGGGCAGAGTGCCCTTTATTCCTCTGCGAAACAACGACAGGGAAATGACGGACTTGCAGCTGGTGAAGGGACTCATCGATGCCTATGATTATGTAAGCAGTGAAGGGACAAATAATCTGCTGGATCTGGTGGATCTGTATTGGGTGATCCAAGGCTACGGCGGAGAGACAGCCAGTGCGGTGGCACGAAAGCTACAGGTAAACAAGGCGGTGCAGATCAGCGACAGCAGCGGCAGCGTGGAGGCCAAGCAGGTACAGCTGCCTGTGGAGGGCAGACTGGACTGGATGCAGATGTTGCGGAAGGATATTTTCCACTTCGGCATGGGGGTGGACACCGACAGCGACGACTGGGGCAAGGCCGCCAGCGGGGTGGCACTGAAATTCCAGTATGCTATGTTTTACCTGAAGATCAACGGCATTATACCGGAAATCAAGAAAGCCATGAAGGAGTTTTTCCGTTTTATAGTGGAGGACTGGAACCGGGAAAATGGCACTGACTGGGATTGGAGGAAAATCCAGATTACCCTGAACACCAACGGCATCACCGATGATCTGGAGACGATGCAGATTATTACAGAAAGCAAGGGTATCGTCAGCGAAAAGACACTGCTGGGGAAACATCCCTTTGTTGAGGATGTGAACAGTGAAATGGAACAGTTGGAAAGAGAAAGAAAGGGGAAAGAAGAATGAAACTGACACAGATGGTAGAAAGATTTGCCAAGCAGGGCATGGTAAACGCAGCGGCAAAGGTGGAACTGATGCAGGCTGCGGAAGAGATGGAGAGCCAGATGCAGGAAATGCAGGAGGCACTGGATGGCAAGGACGGTGAACTGGCGGAAAATAGAAAGACTGCGGCGGTGGAAAGAGCCATTTTGGAAGCCGGCGGCAAAAATGTGAAGGCCATCATGGCACTGATCGATATGGAAGAAGTGTCCTATGATCAGAAGGAAGGCCTGACAGGGCTGGACATGGAGGCGGTGAAGGCAGAAGCGCCTTATCTGTTCCATGAAAAGGCAGAAAAGAAAAAGGGCACAGGCGCAGCAAAAAGCGGGCAGAAAAAGAGAGAGGACGAGATTAGAGAGGCTTTCAGAAGAGGCCTGGGTAGATAAGGAGGAGGAAATATGAGTTTTAACAGTTTTGAATATGCATCTGTTTTTATGGAAGAACTGGATAGCCAGCTGGTGGAAAAATCTACGACAGGCTGGATGGAGGACAATGCGGGACAGGTGCAGTACAACGGCGGCGCGGAAGTGAAAATTCCAAAAATGCAGATGAGCGGTCTGGGGGACTATGACAGAGACGGGGGCTTTGCCAAGGGTGCGGTGACAGTGACCTATGAAACGAAGAAGCTGACCCAGGACAGAGGCAGAACCTTCCAGTTGGACGCTATGGATGTGGATGAAACAAATTTTGCGGCTACAGCAGGGGCAGTGAT
The DNA here is from genome assembly GCA_937901125.1 of uncultured Clostridia bacterium. GTDB lineage: Bacteria > Bacillota > Clostridia > Lachnospirales > Anaerotignaceae > Anaerotignum_A. The sequence goes on from CALCGT010000059.1 coordinate 8,667, forward strand.
GCGGGAATTCCAGAATACAAAGGTCATTCCTGAAATCGACGCTTACCGCTACAGCAAGATCGCTGAGCTGGCGCAGACAGCCCAAAAGACAAAGGAATACACAGCAACGGTAGATACGATTTTTGAAAACCTGATGAACGATATGACTGCGATTCGGGATACCGTAGGCGACGGCTGTGAAATGGTCATTGCCATGAGTGCAAAGGTGGCAGGGATGCTGGATCTGGCAAAAGGCGGTGCAAATGTGCTGGAAAGCGGTGTATTCCAGCAGGGCAGCGCAGAGCTGAAAGTGAAAGAAATCGACGGCTGCCCTATCATCAGAGTGCCTTCTGCACGATTCCAGACAAAATATACTTTTAAGGATGGCGTGACAGAAAATGAAACTGACGGTGGTTTTGCGGCGGCAGAAGACGCCAAGGCTATCAACTGGATCATCATGGTGAAACAGGCACCTGTGGCCATTTCCAAAACAGATGTGACAAGAATTTTTGACCCTATGACAAACCAGAACGCCAATGCGTGGAAGATTGACTACAGAAAATACCATGATATCTGGATCACAGACAACGGCATGGACGGTATTGTGGTGAACATCAGCAAAGCATAAGGAAAGGCGGCGGAAGGATGCAGGAAAGAATTCTGGCGAAGCTGCAGGAATTGAGAGACGAAGATGACCTTGCCGCCATGGACTTTGCGGCAGGGCGTAGCGAAGAAATGATGAAAGCCTACTGCAACATTGACGAGCTGCCCGAAGAACTGCTGGGGACAGGTGTAGCACTGGCAGGGCTGCTGTTGGACAGCAGTGCAGTTGCGACGCCCTCCCAGAAGGCCAAAAGCATTAAGGAAGGGGATGTTTCCATCACCTTTCAGGAGGACGGCTGTGGGGCAGAGGAGGAAAAGCTGCTGGCTTGCTTTCAGGTGGAGCTTGACCGTTGGAGACGGATGGACTGGTAAGGAGGAAGCGGCATGAAAAAGGAATTTGCAAGAGCAAAAAAAGCCGTGGAGAGCCTATTCTGGGACACCTGCTATGTGGAGATTTTCCAAGAGGAAAAGGCGGACTGGGGCGAGACTATGCATCAGAAGGGGGAGGCAGACAACTTCCCCTGCCGCCTGACGGAAAAAAACACCCCTTGTGGGGAAAACGGACTGCTGGCGGAGATGGAAAAAACGGTCATTCTGCTTTATCCTGCTGAAAAGGACATTCCTGTGGGGAGTGCCCTTCGGGTGCGGAAGGAAAACGGCGAGGAACGGCAGTATTTTGCGGCGGGAGATAGTCAGGTGTTTTTGACCCATAAGGCAGTGGGGCTGAGAAGGAGAGATATGGTATGACAGAGGAAATCAGAAGAGCAGTGATAAAGGCAATCTCTGAAAAATTCGGGCTGCCGGTCTATGGGCAGGGAGTGCCCCAAGGGGCAAGAAGACCCTGCCTTACGGTGGAGATCAGAGAATTGGAGCAGAAGCGGCTGCTGGGCAGACGAGCGGCAAGAAAAGTCATGGTGGAGAGTCGGTATTTTTGCGGCGGGGCGAAAACAGCGGCGGAAGGAATGGCGGCGGCGGATGGGCTTTTTGAAGTGCTGAGTATCATTGGCACAGATGAAAAATTTGCGGCAAGTGGTATGAAGCAGGAAACGACGGAAGACGGCGTGAAAGTCATGGCGGAATATGAATATCACATCATTTTTGACGAGGAAGAGATCGGGCTGATGGAACGGCTGGAATACAACGGAAAGGAAGCAGTGGGCTATGAAACAGAAGGCGACATTCAGCAGGGAACAGCTGAGTAAGAGCAAGACCTTTGGGTATGGTGCTGACCTGGTGAAAGCGGTGCTGGAGGACAGAGCATACACCAAGGGAGAAGCGGAAAAGAAAATTCAGGCATATTTGACAGGAAAAAGAAAGGAGTATTGATATGGCATTAGGCGGCGGCACTTTTTTAGTGCAGAACGAGGTATTGCCCGGGGCATACATCAATTTTGTTTCCAGACCAAGAGCCATGGGCAATCTGGGAGAAAGAGGCGTGGTTTGTGTCGGTATGGAAATGGATTGGGGCAAAGAAGGGATGCTGACAGTGGAAGCGGCAGGCTTCCGAACAGACAGCAGAGCCCTGTTTGGCTATAATTATCTGGATGAAAAGATGAAGGACATGCGGGAGCTTTTCCTCCATGCAAAAAAGGTACATCTGTATCGATTGAACGGCGGGAAAAAGGCGACCGCAACAGAAGGAAACCTGACGGTGACAGCAAAATACAGCGGCGAGAGAGGTAACGATATCTGCATCGCTATTTTAGAAAATGTAGACGAGGAAGGAAAGTTCGATGTGGAGACTTATCTGGGGACAGAGATGGTGGACAGCCAGACAGCGGCAAACATCGAAGAACTGGAGGAGAATGCGTATGTTGCCTTCAAAGGCACGGGCGTATTGACAGCAGTGGCAGGGTTATACCTTACGGGCGGCACCACAGAGGAGGCAGCAGGCAGCGCATATACAGAATTTTTGGAAGCGGCAGAGGCAGAGGATTTCAATGTGCTGGCTTACAAAGGCAGTAATGAGACAACAAAGAAGCTGTTTGTGAACTTTACAAAGCGGATGAGAGAGGAAGAAGGCGTAAAATTCGTGACGGTGCTGCATGATTATGCGGAGGCAGACCACGAAGGCGTGATTTCTGTTGGTACAGCCAGTGAACTGGTGTACTGGGTGGCCGGTGCTACAGCAGGGGCTGAGGTGAACGAAAGCCTGACGAATATGGTCTACGATGGGGAATATGAAGTGAACGCAAAGCGGAAAAAGAGCGAGTACATCAAGGGCATTCAGGCGGGGCAGTTTTTATTCTATGAAGAGGACGGCAAGCTGCGGGTGCTGCGGGACATCAACAGCTTTACCTCCTTTGAGGTGGCGAAAAACAGCGATTTTTCCGGCAACAGAGTGGTAAGGGTGCTGGACAGCATCGCCAACGATGTGGCGAATATCTTCAGTAAGTATTATCTGGGGAAACAGAGCAACAATGCCAACGGCAGAAACCTGCTGAAGGCAGAAATTCTGGCATACCATGAAGAACTGATGAAGATTGAAGCCATCGAGAATTTCACAGCGGAGGATCTCACTGTGGAAAAAGGCGTGGAAAAACAGGATGTGGTGGTTTATGAAAACGTGCAGCCTGTGGACGCCATGGAAAAGCTGTATATGAAAGTCGAAGTTGCGTAAAGGAGGTGCGATAGATGGGTTATTTGAGAGCAAAAGACACCGTCAATGGTGCCCTGGGCACCTGCTTTGCCATCATTGACGGGAAAAGACACGAACTGATGCAGGTGAAAAACATTAAGGCGAAGGTAAAGAAAACCAGAACCACCATCCCTATTTTGGGGCTGACGGCAAAGCAGCAGAAAAGCGGTGGCTGGGAAGGCACCGGCACCATGACGGTGTATTATGTGAGCAGTCTGTTCCGTAAGGTGATGGTGGACTACATGAAAAATGGTGTGGACACCTACTTTGAACTGATGCTGACCAATGAAGACCCTACGGGGGAAGCGGGCAGACAGACGGTGCTGCTGAAGGATGTGAACATTGAAGAAATGCTCATTGGCAAGCTGGATGTGGACGAAGCGGCCATGGATGAGGAAATGAAATTTACCTTTGGCGGCGTGGAACTGCTGGATAGTTTTAACAAGCTGTAAACCAATTTGGAAAGGGAGGGGATTTTTTGGGACAGGAATGTTTTTATAGAGAAAACCGAAAGGATAGGGGGGAAAGAGAAGTCCTTCTGACGGAAAGGCTGGCGGAAGACGGAGGGCAGATGCTTTGGCGCATCCGCCCCATGAGCCAGAGAGAAAACGAGGACATCTGGAAAAGATGCGGCGAGGATGAGAAGAGATATGAAGGGACGGTGCTGGCGGAAAGCGTGGTCTTTCCAGACCTGAAAGATGCGGCACTGCAGAACAGCTATGGCGTAGTCGGGGCAGAACGGTTGCTGGCGAGACTGCTGCTGGCGGGGGAATACGACCGACTGCGCAGGGCTGTGGAGGAGATCAATGGAGGTGACAGCGGATGTATCGACTGTATTTGAAGCAGGACGGAAAACAAATCCTGCTGCCTGTGACACCTTCCGAGATGGAAACAAAGACAGGGAACCGAAACAAGACGGTTTATATCCTGAACTTTGGGGAGATGAATCTGGCGAAAAAGCCGGGACTGCAGGAGATTCGATTCACGGCGCTGCTGCCGGGGAGACAGTACGGCTTTGTACAGGTGGAGGACGGATTCCATGAGCCGGAATATTTCCTGAATTTTTTTAAGGAATACAAGGCAGCGGCAAAGCCTGTGCAGATGGTTTTATTCCGAAAGCTGGCAGACGGGACACAGCTTTTTTGCGGGAACATGGAAGTGCTGCTGGAAGATTACACAGTGACGGAAAAAGGCGGCGAACAGGGGGACTTCTGGGTGGAGTTGCACTGGAAGGAATGGAAAGCGGCGAAGAGCATCCGTTACAGTATCAAAGGTAATGCTATGGTGGAGCAGGGGCAGGAGAGACAGGCGAAGCAGCCTGCCGTAACCTATACAGTACAGAAGGGGGACTGCCTTTGGAACATTGCGAAAAAGCAGCTGGGCAATGGGGCAAGGTATAAGGAAATTGCCCAGAAGAATGGCATTGCCAATCCGGATAAGATTTATCCCGGACAGGTTTTGAAGCTGTAACAGAAAGGGGAGAAGGGGATGACGATTAAGCTTTTATTGCAGCACGGCAGCAATCTTTATGATGCTACACCGATTTTGGAGGGGGGCGTGGAATGGTACGCCAGCATCAAGGGAAAGGCCGGAAGACTGAAATTTCAGGTAGCCAGAGACGGTATCGTGAATTTTGTGGAGGGGGACAAGGTTTCCCTTTATGTAGATACGATCTTGCGGTTTAGCGGATTTGTGATGACGAAGGAGAGAACCAGCGAACAGATCATCAGCGTGACTGCCTATGACCAGATGTTTTATCTGGTAAGGAACAAAGCGACATATGTGTTCCTGAACAAAGGGGCAGAGGAGATTATCCAGACCATTGCCGCGGATTATGGCTTGCAGGTGGGAGAGATCACCGACAGCGGCTGGAAGATTCCCCAGCGGATTGAAGAAGGGGAAACGCTGATGGACATTATCCTTTCTGCCTTGGAGATTTGCGGGCAGGCTATGGGGAAGGAATATTTCCTTTTTGATAAAGCCGGCTGGCTGACGGTGAAGGAGCGAAAGGAACTGGCGGCAGAGGTAGTGCTGAAATGCGATGGCGGCATCAGCGAGTATACATATAAGACGGATATCAGCCAGGATACCTATAATGCAGTGCGGCTTTACCATGCGGGACGGAAGGAGACGGAGCGGAAAGCATGGGAAGTGGAACAGGGAGACAAGGTGAAAAAATGGGGTAGGCTGCAGTATTACAAGCGGGTGCCCTACACCATGAACAGTGGGCAGCTAAAGGAACTGGCGGAAAGTATTCTGAAAGAAAAATGCAGAGTGGTGAAGAAGCTGACCATTGAGAACATCAATGGGGATAGGATGCTTTATGCAGGGAACAGTATTTGGCTGGAAATTCCGGGACTGGCGGAGATCAGCCTGAAGGGAAGAGTGCTGATCGAAAGCTGTACCCATATTTTCGCCGATGGGGAGCATCGGATGCAGTTGGAGATTCGGATCGAGGAGGAATAAGGATGGACTTGAAAAGCTTTTTGAAGGAGAATAATGGATTCCCGGAAAACAGGAAAGCACGCATTTCACCCTGCTTTGCAGAGGACGGCGCAGAGGTGCTTTGGGAGGTTAGAGCAGTCAGCGAGGAAGAATACCGCAGGGCGGCGAAAGGCAAAAAGGACAAATGGGCGGTGTTGTGTCTGCTTTCTGTGGTAAAGCCTGATCTGCAGGATAAGGAACTTTGGGAAAGCTATGGTGTGGACAGCGGGGAAAAGGCGTTGAAGGAAATGCTGTATCCCGGAGAATACATACGGCTTTTGGAAGCGGTGAAAGACATCAACGGCTTTCAGCAGCGGAGAAAGGCTTGGAAGGAACAGGCAAAAAACTGATTGAGGAGGGTGTGGACGAGGCGGATTATGCCTGCTATGCCCTCCGAAAATACGGGATACGACCCAGAGAATGGGCGGAAATGACTACACCGGAGCGGATGTTTTGCTGTGCTGTCATCGAGCTTGAAATTAAAGCTGCGGAGAAGGCCAGAGGATAAGAGGTGAGAAGGGGAATGGAAAAGGAAAAGAAAGGGCTGTTCGTGCGCCTGCTGGATTTTTGGAAGGAAAAGCTCGGGGCAGGCGAGACGAAGGGCATTGGGTTTTGGAATGGTGCGAAGAACTTGGAAAATCCTTTTACTGAGATGGATGATTCTGTTTCTTTGACCCAAAGGGAGAGGAAAAGGGATTTCTGGGAAGAAAAAGTCGAAACCGTTTTGGAAGAAAAGAAACGGGAAAGCAGTGTTTTAGAACGGGAGAAGAAGCTCTTTTTTGCGGAAGAGGAGAAAGAACAAAGAGAACCTATGGAGGCTGTGGAAGAAGGGGAAAGAACGGAGAAACAAAAAGGTTCCAAGCTTTTTACGGCGGAGGTTTTTCGGGAAGAAAGGCAGGCAGAAGCAGAGATAGGCAGAATAGGGCGGGCTTTTCTTTGGGAGATGCTGGAAATGGAAAAAGAGAGACGAAGCATTGTGCCTGTGAAGGAAGAAGCGAAGCAGGAGAAAATAGCTGTTGCGGAAAGAAAGCAGGAAATGCCAAAAACGGAAATGATGAAACGAGAAGAACCCCAGACGGGGACACCATTTGACATAGAAAAGCTGATGCAGCAGATGACGAAAAAGCTCTGGGAAGAGCGGGAAAGCTGCGGCAGGCGGCTGAGAGGATAAGGGGGAAGGAAGATGCTTGAAATTATCAAACAGCTGGCATTGGATGCGGCAGAAACGGGTGCGGATTTCTGCGTTGGGACGGTGACAGCGACAGAGCCTCTCTGCATCCGACTGGAAGAGGGACTGGAATTGACGGAGCCCTTTTTGGTGCTGACAGAGGAAGTGCTGGAATGGGAAGAAACAGGACGCATCCGCACATGGACGGATACGGAAGGAGACAGATGGTCTTATTACCGAATGAAACGGGACAGAAAGCTGAAGGTTGGCGAGGCTGTAGCACTGCTGCGGGCGGCTGGTGGACAGCAATATTTGGTGCTGTGCAGAGTAAGAAAGGAGGAATAGGATGACACCGATACAGGAAGTGAAACTGGACATGATGAGTATCGAGAAAAAGACCATCCCCAGTCTGACCTGGAAGGTTAACGAGGAGCGGGCAGAGGTGAGGGGAACGGTGGATGGGCTGGAAGCCATGAAACAGGCGATCCATAAAACTTTACAGACGGAACGATACAGATATGCCATTTACGATTGGAATTACGGCATCGAGTTGGAAGAATTGTATGGGAAGAATGTGACCTATGTGATTCCAGAACTGAAAAAGAGGATCGAAGATGCGCTGCTGGCAGATGATCGAGTGACAGCGGTGACGGATTTTTCCTTTCAGCAGGAAAAGGACAGTGTGACGGCAGGATTTCTGGTGCATACTATTTTCGGTGAGATCACAGCGGAAAGGACGGTGGACATTTGATGGTGAAAAGCTATGAGGAACTGATGGAGCGGAAGCTGGATCAGATTGATGACAAAAGAGACAAGCGGCAGGGCAGCCTGATCTATGATGCCATGGCACCCAATGCGGCGGAAACGGCCACCTTTTACGCTGATTTGGATATGCTGGAGGGCAGAACATTCGCAGATACAGCAACGGGGGACGACCTGACCAGACGAGCGGCAGAACGGGGTATCGCTAGAAAGCCTGCGGTAAAGGCGACATTTTACGGACGTTTTTTCAATGAAGACGGTGAGGAATACCCCGTGGAAGCGGGCATGAGATTTTTTTTGGAGGAATACTATTATGTGGTGCTTTCCAAAGAAGCAGACGGGCGATATGTGCTGGAATGTGAAACGGCAGGTGCCTGCGGAAATGATTACTTAGGGAATTTGCTGCCTTTGGAAAACATAGACGGATTAGCGGTTGCCATGTTGGAGGAACTGCGGACGGACGGCGAGGATGAAGAAGGGGACGAGGAACTTCGGAAACGGTATTTTGCCAGCTTTGACGCAGATGCCTTCGGTGGAAACATCTCTGATTACCAGAGAAAGGTCAGCGCACTGCAGAGCGTTGGTGGGGTAAAGGTATACCCTGCATGGGACGGCGGCGGCACGGTGAAGCTGGTCATCATCGACCAGGGCTGGCGTTCCCCTACGGAAACGGAACTGGCAGAGCTGCAGAAGGAGATCGACCCGGAAAGCAGAGGTGACGGATATGGGATTGCGCCCATTGGACATCAGGTGACGGTGGAAGGAGTTAAGGAAGTGACCTGCAACATTACCATGGGAATTTCTCTGGCGGAAGGAGCGGTGCAGGAGACGGTGCTAGCGGATATCCAAAGCAGATTTGAGTTATATTTTCAGGAACTGCGGAAAAGCTGGGCAGAAAGCGAATATTTGACGGTACGGATCAGCTATCTGGAATCCAGAGCTTTGGAGGCAGATGGCGTAGTGGATATTTCCGATTGCATGGTCAACGGCGCTGGAGGAAATACGGTGCTGGGGGCTGATGAGATCCCTATTTTGGGTGAGATCGGGGTGACAGCATGAAGGAAAACAGATACAGCGGGTATTTACCCGATACGGTAAAAGAATTACAGGAATTTCAGAAGCTGGCGGAGATTGAGGGGCAAATTCTGGAGGAAGAAGCGGCAGCAAGAGACAAGGTGGTGAATAACCAATGGATCCTGACGGCGGAAAGAAGCGGGCTGCTGCGGCTGGCGAAGATGATGGGATTTCTGGGGGCAGAGGTACTGGAAACGGAGGCGCTGCGGAAAGAGATCCTGTATCGTTGGAACAGCCGAGGCCCGTATACCCGGTTTCATTTGCTGGATTGGCTGGATGGCTGCTGCGGGGAAGGCAAATACACTGCAGAACTGGAACGAGAGAAGTTTTTCCTGCATCTGGTATTGGAGCTGAGCATAAAGGGGAAAAGAGACTTTTTGCAGAAGCATCTGCGGAAGATCATCCCAGCAAATTTGACCCTGAAAGTAGATTTGAACACGAATACTTACGGGAAGGTGGGCGTGATGACCCACGGGAAGATGAAGGAACTGGGCTGGACTTACGGGCAGATTCCTTTTGAAGACCTGACACCTTACCGGACAAAAGAATGAGAGAAAGCCTTAAGCAAAAAAACATTGCTTGGGGCTTTTTTATTTGTAAAAATGGTTTTTTGGAAAAAAATGAGGATGCAGTGAGGCTTGAAGACGAAGCCGATCCATGTGGAAGATACCGGTGGGAATTGCCTTGCTCTTCTATTTTGGGGGTGGTATGATAAAAAATGAAGAAAACAAAGGGAGGAAGAAGGATGGAACAGGCGATGAAGCAGGAAAATCCCTTGAACTATGCGCCTTTGGGCGGTTTGATACGGAAATTTGCCATACCGTCTATCATCGGCATGCTGGTGTCGGCGGCTTACAATATTACAGACCAGATCTTCATTGGGCATACGATAGGGATGCTGGGCAATGCGGCTACCAATGTGGCTTTCCCTACGACAATGCTGCTGATGGCTTTTGCCCAGTTGATCGGCGTGGGGACCGCGGCGAATTTTAATATCAATCTTGGGGCGAAACAAAAGGAAGAAGCAGAGAGTTTTATTGGCAACGGTCTGATGCTGATGTTTTTGGTGGGCATTTTGTATATGGCGGTGGTTTTGCTGCTGAAAACACCCATTTTGATCCTCTGCGGGGCAACGGATACGGTTTTGCCCTATGCGCAGGCATACTTGGGCATCACGGCTGTTGGGATACCTTTCCTGCTGTACAGCGGTGCCGCAAGCGTTATCATCCGTGCAGATGGAAGCCCTTCCTATTCCATGTTTTGTACCATAGTGGGGGCAGTGTTGAATGTTTTTCTGGACTGGCTGATTCTATTCGTACTTGACTAGGGTATTCAGGGGGCGACTGTGGCAACGATTGCCGGGCAGATCGTTTCTTTCGTGCTCTGTATCCGTTATTTCCCAAAATTCAAGACATTTCCTATCCGAAAGGATATGCTGAGATTGAACGGAGCTTATGTTGGACAGATTGCAAAGCTGGGGACCGGTAATTTCATTAACCATACGATCATGATGCTAGTGAATATCGTGCTGAATAATTCCCTGACGTATTATGGGGCATTGTCCATTTACGGCAGTGACATTCCCCTGGCGGTTTCCGGCGTAGCGGCGAAGCTGAATATGATCATGATTTCCTTTGTGGTGGGGCTTGCTCAAGGGTGTCAGCCTATTTTGGGCTTCAATATTGGGGCAAAGCAGTATGACAGAGTAAAGGCAACCTACAAAAAAGCTGTGAAGATCGGGCTTTGTTTCAGCATCACGGCGTTTTTGCTGTTCCAGTTTTTCCCCAGACCGATCATCGGCATTTTTGGAGTTGGGGAAGAATTATATTTCCAGTTTGCGGAAAAATATCTGCGGATCTATATGTTTATGGTATTTACCTTTGGGATGCAGCCCATCACGGTAAATTATTTCACCAGCATCGGCAGTGTGAAACAGGGCATTTTCCATTCTGCCTCCAGACAGGGATTTTTGCTGCTGCCGCTGCTGCTTTTGCTGCCTTTGAAATTTGGCTTGAACGGCGTTCTTTTCGCAGGGTCCATTGCAGATGGCTTGGCGGCGATCCTTTCCATCACCATGATTGTTATCAATTTCCGCAGCCTCACCAAATTGTAGGCGGCCCTGAAAGAAGCGGAAGGAACTTGAGTTTTGGGCAAAAAACTGTTGCGAAGAGGGAGAGAATGTGCTACAATATACAAATCGTGGGATGGAGTGTCCTCGTAAACTGAAGATGTTACACTCGGAAGAGTGAAAATACAGGAGGTTTTCGTATGTCTACAATCGGTATGGTATTAACAGTTGTTTTGATGATTCTGGCAGTTGTTCTGGCAGCTATTATCCTGATGCAGTCCAAACGTTCCGCTGGCCTGGGCGCAGTGAGCGGCAGCAGCAGCGATTCTTACTGGAGCAAAAACAAAGGCAATTCTGTGGAAGGCGCACTGGAAAAATACACAAAAATTGGCGGCGCACTGTTCATGATCATTGCGTTCATCGTAAATCTGGTAGGTTAAGAAAAAGCGAAGGAAAGAGATGCCGAAAAGGTATCTCTTTTTTGTTATATAGCAGAGAGAGCCATTTTTATTTCATAGAGACATTTCTTTTGCTTGTAAAGGAGAATGGCGCTATGGAATAAAAGGCGATTTGCGGAGCAAATTCATTTGTAAGACGAAGTCCTGCGAATGGTTTTAGGGGAAATCGGAAATACTAGGAAAAAAGGAGAATTTTATGGAAGAGATGGATATTCTGAAGGAAAGAAAAGAGAGAATCTTAGCATATATCGAAAGTGAAGACTATATACCCATGAAACGCAGGGACATGCGTGCCATGCTTTCTGTGCCTGCGGAGGACAGGGGAAAGTTTGAGTTGCTCATCAATGAACTGATCGAGGAAGGACGGGTTTTTGAAACAAAAAAAGGTAAGCTGGCTTCTCCACGGAATCTGCAGATGGCGACAGGTACCTTTATTGGTCACGCAAGGGGCTTTGGTTTTGTGACGCCTGAGGAAGGCGGCGATGATATCTTTATCCCTGCCAGCGAGACCTTGGGTGCTATGCAGAAGGATAAAGTCCTTTACAAAGTGCTGCATAAAGCAGAAAAAGGCAAGAAGGCCGATGGTGTCATCGTGCGGATATTGGAACGGGGACAGCAGCGCATCGTCGGCACCTTTGAAGCGGGCAGCAAGGGCTATGGCTTCGTCGTAGCCGATGATAAAAAGATTGCCAAGGATATTTTTGTTTCCAGAGACCATACGAAAGGCGCGGTGACCGGACATAAGGTCGTTGTGGAGATCATCGATTACGGCGAGGATAGACGCAATCCTGAGGGGAAAGTGGTAGAGATTTTGGGGCATGTGAATGACCCCGGTGTGGATATTCTGTCTGTCATCCGTAGATATGACCTGGCGGTGGAATTTCCCGATGCAGTCTATGAGGAGATCGAAACCATCGGTGCGGAAGTGGCAGAAGAGGACAAAAAGAGCAGAGAAGACCTGCGAGACCTGCGGACCATCACCATCGACGGCGAGGATGCCAAAGACTTGGACGATGCCATTTCCCTGAGAAAGTTGGGGAATGGCAATTTCGAACTGGGCGTGCATATTGCCGATGTTTCCCATTATGTAAGGGAACATACGGAATTGGACAAGGAGGCCTATGCCAGAGGGACAAGCGTGTATCTGGTGGACAGGGTCATTCCTATGCTGCCCCATAAGCTGAGCAACGGTATTTGTTCTCTGAACCCCCATGTGGACAGACTGGCCCTTAGCTGTATCATGGAGTTGAACCAGAAAGGGGAAGTGGTGAGCCACCGCATTGCGGAAACCCTCATCAATTCCGATTATCGTATGACCTATACAGCGGTGCGTGAGATTTTGGAGGATGAGACCCCTGAACTGCAGGAACAGTATGGGGAAATTTTGCCTATGCTGGAGGATATGGAAGAGCTGCGCCAGATTTTAGGGGCAAAGAGAAGAAAAAGGGGTTCTGTGAATTTTGATCTGCCTGAATCCAAGATCATTCTGGATGAAAACGGCAAGCCCATCGATATCAGACCCTACGAAAGAAGCATTGCTACAAATATGATCGAAGAATTTATGCTGGTGTGCAACGAGACCATCGCGGAAAATTCCTTCTGGCAGGAAATGCCCTTCATGTACCGCAGCCATCAGGAGCCTGATGAGGAAAAACTGGAAAAAATGGAACAGTTCCTGAGGGGCTTTGGCTATTATCTGCGGAAGAAGGACGGCGAGATCCACCCTCGTGAAATTCAGAAGGTGCTACAAAAGGCAGAGGGGACAGATGAAGAACGCATCATCACCCGTATGGTGCTGCGGAGTATGATGCAGGCCAGGTATACGGCAGAAAACGGCGGACACTTTGGGCTGGCGGCGAAATATTACTGCCACTTCACTTCCCCAATTCGCAGATATCCTGATTTGGAAATCCACCGTATGATCAAAAAAATGCTCCATGGTGAGCTGGATGAAAAATCCTCTCTGGAATATCTCAGAAAAATGCCCGATTGGGCAAAGCATTGCTCCAAACAGGAACGCATTGCGGAGGATGCGGAACGGGACACCGATGCGTTGAAAAAAGTGGAATATATGGAAGATAAAATCGGTCAAATTTACGAAGGCATCATTTCCGGCGTAACCAACTGGGGCATCTATGTGGAACTGCCCAATACTATCGAAGGGATGGTTTCTCTGGCGCAGATGGATGATGATTATTATGAATTCGATGAAAAAAATATGCTGGTGTTTGGCAAGCGGACGAAGAAAAGTTATCGCCTCGGGGATCGGGTGACGGTTTCTGTGGCGAAGGTAGACCGCATGATGGGTACCATCGATTTTGTCTTTGAGGAAGAATTGGAAGATTTTATGTAAAAGAAAACCCTCTTGTCCAATAGGATGAGAGGGTTCTTTTTTTATGTTTCAGTTGAGGCAAGTTCCATGTGCTGTTCCAGGGTGAAGGTCAGGGAATAATAAGTTTCTTCTGCATCATCATCGGCGAAAAGATAATAGCTATCGTGCTTCTGTGCGTCATCATAGCCAATGAGGGTCACTTTCTGAGAGATGCGGAGATTTCCTGTTTCGATGGTGTAGGTGCTGTAGGGATGCTCTTCGATATATTCCATGACAGAAGGAATATAGGCGGGAGATTGTTCCTCTGCATCATCGTATGGTAAGACATGACCCTCCACCTTCATGAGGTCGGGATAGTAAAAGCCGATTTGCGTCCGCAAAAGAGCGGCGGTCAGCCATGTTTTTTCGGGGGAAGGGGCTAGAAGATCACCTTCGGTATCTTCCGCAGTAAAGGAGAAGGACAGCAGTTTCCCACTCAATTCTTTAACGGTAGGTTCTGAGAGGGTGATGGAGGAAAGGAAGATAGGGCCCTGTTGCGGTTCTTTCCATTTCCCTTCGGGTGTCAGCATGTAGACATCTTCGACTTCGAAGTATTTTAGTTGATGGTTATAATTTTTCGCAAATTCTGCAACGCTCAGACAGCCTTTGTTGGGTGGAGTCATCTGCCAAAAACCAATGCCGATCATAAGGAGCGTAGTGGCGGCTATAACCCCTAGATAGCTAAAAACAGAAATGGCACGGAAGGGCTTTGCTTCGTAGCGGAGTTCTTTGTCCCACTCCATGATGCCATTATCCCGACAGATTTTATAGGACTGATAGTTGCGATAAAGGTTATAGAAGGGGATACCATAGCCTTCCCCTTGGAAGAATACCTGTTTTGTTCGTGCAAAGGCTTCTTGTCGGGTCAGCAATCCGCCGTCTTTATTATGGATAGAAAGTCCGAAAAGCCATTTGCCCGGTGTTTTGCCCCATTTGGCAAGGAAGAATGGCTCCAACAGGAAAACAATGCCCCAGCAGAGATAACTGTCAAGAATTTCCAGAAGAAGGTTTCTGTCAGAAAAATTGATACCCAGAAAGACCGCAAGGATAACCTGATACACCGTCTGGATCAGCCCAAAATCCAACCCGCGGGCAAAATATCGCCGCCAGGGATAGGGTGCCTTCGGCGGCACGAAAGCCGATTCCCGTTCGCAGGGTTCCTTGAGCCAAGGTGCAAGAGAATTTGTTGTAGGTTCCATTGTCATAAATATACCCCCTTTCTTTTTGAAACATCAAACTTTTCCACTCTCATTATAGCAGAAAAAGTTGGGCTGCGGGTAAAACCTATGTAAATTTAAGGTAACCGTAAGAATTGGCATTTTGCGGAGGAGAAAAATGGAAAGAAGCTTGAAAAATGGACATTCCTTGTAAATAAATTGAAATATTTGTCATCGAATCGTCATTTGATTTTTTTCATATTCTATGGTATAGTTATTTCTACAGTAAGAGTGGAAAGACAAAGAAGCAGGTGATTCTGTATGGCAAAGGCGAAGGGAACAAAGCTGATTGCTCAAAACAAAAAAGCATATCATGATTATTTCATCGAAGAAACCATACAAGCCGGCATTTCTTTGGCAGGGACAGAGGTGAAAAGCCTGCGGGCGGGCAAGTGCAGCCTGAAGGAAAGCTACATCCAGATCAAGGATGGGGAAGCCTTCATCTATAACATGCACATCAGCCCCTATGAACAGGGCAATATTTTCAATAAAGACCCCCTGCGCCCTAGAAGGCTGCTGCTGCATAAGGTACAGATCCGCAAATGGGACCATGAGGTTCGTGCTGCGGGCTATACGGTGGTTCCTCTGAAGGTTTATTTTGATCGTAGCTATGTGAAAGTAGATGTTGCGCTGGCAAAGGGTAAAAAACTCTATGATAAGAGGGATACCATTGCGAAAAATGATGTTCGCCGTCAGGCGGAAAAAGACTTTAAAATCAGAAATCTTACTTTGTAAAGATTTGTCGTTTCACACCATTTCTCTTTTGTGAGCGGAGAGATTCCAAAACGGAAAAAACTTCACTACCAAGGGGATGCAATGGTTTCGACGGGAGTCTTGAAAGTAGGGATAGCCATCCGCGGACCAGTGAACCGCGTCATCAAGCTGGAACCTTTTTTAAAAAGAAACGACAAAAATAATTTTGCACTGGCTGCCTAATTAACGGCGCCTGTCGGCCTCCGGTTTCTCACCGCCGGAGAATCCGGCATCGACTTGGTGGGGCACTTTTCTGCCTAAGCTTTGCGGTAGGAAAAGATTCATGAAGCTACTGAGGGACAAAGCCTGTCATTCGGCGTTGTAACGAGGGAATGTCAAAAGACTGACTGTGATGGGAGAAGTTCTTATGGATGGGTTTTCGGACAGGGGTTCAATTCCCCTCATCTCCATTCAAAAGCCTTGAAAATAATATGTTTTCAAGGCTTTTTCTTTTATGGCAGGAAAAGAGAGCAAAATCGATGAGGAAAAGAAAAACATAGCAGTGTTTTTTGTGAATACAGCATGCGATTGGCGGAGGATATGCGGGATGTCCTGAAAGATTTTCTTGATAATGTTATCAAAAAATGTCACATAATGGAATTGATTTCAATTTTTATTATAGAGAAAGTATTATCAATAATCCGCATATATACACTGGTTTTTTATTCAAATTGAATATATTGTTTCTCTGGAAGTATTGACATTTTGGCACATTTGAGTATATACTTAATAAAAATAAGTACAATCTCAAAATATCATATAAAGGTTCTACGAAAAATAAGCACAATGGGAAAGCGTTAAAATGCAGCCATGTGTAACGTAATACTCAAAAGCTTATTTCTAAAAAGTAACACAATCAACAAGTACTAACGGGCTTTTTTATATGGTCTGTATTACGGAAGGGAGGAACCTATGGGGGACGATATCAAACTTCGGGTTTCAAAAATTGAAAAATCTTTTCCGGGTGTAAAGGCGTTGGACAAAATTGACTTTACAGTTAGAAAAGGGACTGTACATGCGCTTTGTGGTGAAAATGGTGCAGGTAAGTCCACACTGATGAAAATCATTAACGGGATCTATAAACCCGATGCCGGCGAAATCTATATCGATGAACAGCCGGTAAAAATCAAAGATCCTATCAAAGCGAGATCCCTGGGGATCGCTATGATCGCACAGGAATTGAACTATGTACCTGAGATGTCTGTAGAAGAAAATATCTTCTTGGGACGTCTGCCTGTGGATAAGCTAGGCAGAGTTAAGTGGAGAGAAGTGCGGGAAAAAACAGTAAAACTGCTGCAAGACGAGCATCTCCCTTATAAACCTACAGATAAGCTGAAAATGCTGACAACATCTGATATTCAGATGCTGGAGATCATGAAGGCTATCTCCAATGATGCATCCATCATCGTAATGGATGAACCTACTTCCTCTATCACACAGAAAGAAGTAGAACTGCTGTTCAAGAAAATCGAGATCTTGAAGGCGAAGGGCTGTGCCATCATCTATATTTCCCATAAGATGGATGAAGTATTCCGTATCGCTGATGATATTACAGTATTCCGTGATGGTACTGTAGTCAAGAGCATGCGGGCGGAAGATACGAATATCGACGAGGTCATCGCACTGATGGTAGGCCGTCGTATGGAAAATGTATATCCGAAAGAAGAGATCGAGATCGGCGAACCTCTGCTGGAGGTAGAAGGTCTGAAGAGTGGTCAGCTGTTCGAGGATGTTTCGTTCCATGTTGGCAAAGGTGAGATCGTTGGCTTTGCAGGTCTGGTCGGTGCCGGCCGTACAGAAGTAATGCGTACCTTGTTTGGTCTGGAACATATTGATGCTGGTACTGTAAAGGTACATGGCAAAGAGGTCGACATCAAAAGAGTATCTGACAGTACAAAAGCAGGCATGGTAATGCTGTCTGAAGACCGTCGTCGTTATGGTATCATTCCCATGAGAAGTGTTCGGGAAAACGCCAGCCTGTCCTCTTTGGAAAAATTCTTCTATGGCGGTCGTGCCCATAGAAGAGAAGAAGAGGAGATGGTTGCAAAATATTTTGAAAAAATGAGCGTGAAAACACCTTCTCAGGAAACAGCGATCCAGTCTCTGTCCGGTGGTAACCAGCAGAAAGTATTGCTGGCAAAATGGATGATGCGTGATCCTGAAGTCATGATCTTGGACGAACCTACAAGAGGGATTGACGTAGGTGCGAAATTTGAAATCTATAAACTGATGACTGAAGTGGCACAAGCAGGTAAAGCAGTAGTAATGGTTTCCTCTGAGCTGCCGGAATTGATCGGTATGTGTGACAGAATCTATGTTATGAACCAGGGACATATCGCTGGTGAACTGAAACGAGAGGAATTCTCTCAGGAAGCGATCATGGTTTATGCTACTGGTACACATAGCATTATTCAGGAATAAAAAAGGAGGAGATCTAAAGTGAAAAATAGTAAAGCTAGTCAATTGATGACGAAATACTCAATTTTCTTTGTTCTGTTGATAATGATCATCATTTCTACTTTGATGAACCCCAACTTCTTGAGCGGGAGAAACTTGACAAATATTGCTGTGCAGTTGGCAGTAGGCACGATTCTGGCCTATGGTGAAATGGTGCTGATCGTCAGCGGTCTGCTGGATCTGTCTTCCGGTGCGGTATTGGCTTTGGCCGGCGTATTGTCTGTCAGCGTTTATAAAACTACGGGCAATCTGCTGCTGGCTATCATCGTTTCTCTCGTTGTTGCGATTATTTTCAATATGATCAACGCATTCTTTGTAGCAAACTTTGCGATGCCGGCCTTTATCGTGACCCTGGCAACGCAGATGGCTGCCAGAGGTCTGGCTCTGCTGTATACATCCGGTCAGAATATTCTGCAGATTGGCAACTACGCAAAGCTGGGGCAGGGCAAGCTGGGTCCTGTTCCCATTCCTGTAATCTTTATGATCGTCGCCACTTTAGCGATCGCATACATAATGAACCACACCAAGCTGGGACGTTCCTTCTATGCTATCGGCGGTAATGAAGAAGCATCTATCGCTTCTGGTATCAATGTTGTAAAATCCAAATATCTGGCATTCCTGATCAATGGTGTTTTGGTTGGTATCGCTGGCGTATTGTTCATGGCTCGTGTAAACGCTGGCCTGCCCAATGGTGCGGTTGGTTACGAAATGGAAGGTCTGACAGCTGCCATCGTTGGTGGTACAAGCTTCTCCGGCGGTGTTGGTACAACATCCGGTACACTGATCGGTTCCTTCATCATCGGCTGTCTGAACAACATCATGAACCTGAAGGGCGTAGACTCCTATGTTCAGCAGGTTGTTAAGGGCGGTATCATCGTAGCGGCTGTTCTGTATGATACTCGTTTCAAAAACAAAAAAGCACCGAAAGTGATCCTGCAGAAAAAGGATGAAAATACGGATAATACAGAAAAGAAAGACGAAACACCTGCAGCAAAAGCATAAGCCTCATTTCCTTGCAAAGGCTTTTATTTGAGCATTCAAATTCAAATAGAGCAAAAATTTCTCACAAGAAAATTTCAAAAAAGAAAGGGAGAGAGTAACATGAAAAAGTATTTAGCAGCATTTATGGCACTGGCTATGGCAGCAACTGCACTGACAGGTTGTGGCGGTGGTGAAACAGCAACTGAAGAAACATCCGGTGATGTTTACAAAGTGGCTTATATCGCAAGAGCACAGTCCGACTCTTTCGCAGCATGGCTGGCAAACGAAATGGTAGCAGCAGCAGAACAGTATCCTGATATTGAACTGACTGTATTCGATGGCCAGGCTGACGATGCCAAGGAAAACGCAGCAATCGAAAATGCAATCGCTAACGGCTTCGATGCAGTTATCGTACAGCCCAACAACGGCGAAGCACAGAGACCTTATGTAGAACAGGTTGTAGCAGCTGGTCTGATTGCAATCACAACAAACTCCAGAATCGCTGATATCGAAGGCGCATCCTCTGTTGATGCTGACCCTTACAAACAGGCTCAGGTAAACGCTGAACTGGCTCTGGAACAGGTTCCTGAAAATGCTAAAGTAGTTGTACTGAATGGTCCTTCTGGCAACTTCCACGCTGACGAAAGACGTGTTGCATGGCAGAAAGTATTCTTCGATGCAAGACCTGACGTAACAATCGTAGGCGAAGATTTTGCTAACTGGAACAAAGATGAAGCTATGGCTCTGATGGAAGACTGGACAATCGCTCACGGCGACATCGATGCAGTTATCTCCATGAACGACAACATGGCTGCTGGTGCTCTGGAAGTAGTAAAAGACAACGACATGTACGACGATATGCTGGTATACGGCGTTGACGGTACAGCAGAAGCTTGTCTGCTGATCGAAGAAGGCAGAATGACATCCACATGTCTGCAGTCCGCTATCGACCTGGCAGCTCTGAACCTGGAAACAGTACACAAACTGCTGACAGGCGAAGAAACACAGATCGACACAGATATCGCAGAAGTTCTGATCACAAAAGACAATGCAACAGAATATGTTGAAATGTACAGAGAAAGAGGCCAGATCACAGACTAATTGCAGGTAATTACATAGTAATGTATACTGTGATTTTTGATTGATGTAATCTCGGATTTTTAGAGGTACCATTTTCGGTTCGGCCGGAGGTGGTACCTCCTTTTTTGGAATTCTTCCTGTTTGAAAGGCAGAAATATTGCATAATTTCTCTGATACTGGTATTATAAAAAGTACAGATTTGTATGAAAACAAATCCAATAGAAGGTATTTTCAAAAGATAATAGAATCAAGTGAAAGAGAGGAGATAAAAATGAAAAATAGACAGGCATATATGGTAGGTCTGAACAAAATGGAAATTCGTGAAACAGCAGTGCCCGAACCTAAGGAAGGCGAAGTTCTGGTAAAAGTGGAATATGTTGGTATCTGCGGTTCCGATGTTCATTATTTTAAAGACGGCAGATGCGGTGACTTCGTGGTTGACGGCGAACTGATGCTGGGTCATGAAGCTGGCGGTGTTGTTGTAAAAGTTGGTGAAGGCGTAACAAATCTGTTGGAAGGCGATAAAGTTGCACTGGAACCCGGTATCACCTGCGGTCAGTGTGAATTCTGTAAATCCGGCAGATACAATCTGTGCCCCGATGTTGTATTCCTGGCTACACCTCCTGTACAGGGCTGTAACGAAGATTATATTACATTCCCTGCAAATATGTGCTTCAAACTGCCTGAAGGCATGACAACAAAAGAAGGTGCTCTGATTGAACCCTTTGCAGTTGGCCTGCACGCGGCAATGCAGGGCAAGGTTGGTATGGGTGACCAGTGCATCATTCTGGGCTCCGGCTGTATCGGTCTGATGACACTGCTGGCTTGTAAGGCTTGCGGCGCTACAGACATCACAGTAGTAGATATGGCACAGAAACGTCTGGACTTTGCAATGGAACTGGGCGCAACTCGTGTCATCAATGCAAAGGAACAGGATGTTCTGAAAGTAGTAGAAGAACTGACAAACGGCGCCGGTATTGAAAAAGTATTTGAAACAGCCGGTTCTCCTGTAACCATTGCGCAGACGCCTTACCTGGTAAAAAATGGCGGTACCATCACTTTGGTTGGTCTGTCTGCAAACCCTGAAATTACATTCAACTTTGGTCAGATCATGGCAAAAGAAGCAAGAATCGAATCTGTATTCCGTTACAGAAATCTGTATAAGAAAGCAATTGCAGCAGCGGCAAACGGTCTGGATATTGGCAGAATCGCAACACACGAATTTCCATTCGAAAACATTCAGGAAGCTTATGAAGCTGCAATCAGAGATAAAGAAAATATCGTAAAAGCAGTCATCAAGCTGTAATCTCCACAGAATGGCGGTGTAACTATGGAATATTTACTGGGTATTGACATTGGCACTTCTGGCACAAAGACAGTCCTCTTTGATAGAGATGCCAATCCTATCACAGCAAAAACCTTTGAATACCCTCTTTATCAGGAGCAGAACGGCTGGGCAGAGCAGGAGCCCAACGATTGGTGGGACGCTGTTGTGAAAGGCGTGCAGTGCGTGCTGCAGGATTCCGGTGTGGCTTCCTCGGATATCAAAGGCATTGGCCTTTCCGGTCAGATGCATGGTCTGGTCATGCTGAATGAAAATGGTGAAGTGCTGAGACGCTCTATCATCTGGTGCGACCAGAGAACAGGTGAAGAAGTAGAAGATATGAACCGTATGATCGGTGCGGAAAAGATTATTCAGATTACAGCAAACCCTGCGGTAACAGGCTTCACAGCAGCGAAGATCCTGTGGGTGAAAAAGCACGAACCTGAACTCTATGCAAAATGTGCCCATATCCTGCTGCCGAAAGACTATATCCGTTATAAACTGACTGGCGAATATGCCACAGAAGTATCCGATGCTTCCGGTATGCAGTTGATGGATGTTGCAAAGCGTACATGGTCGGATGAGATTTTGGAAGGTCTGGGGATCGAGAAAAAGCTATTGGGGAAAATGTATGAATCCCAAGAAGTGACAGGCACGGTACACAAAGAAGCAGCGGCTTTGACAGGCTTGGCGGAAGGTACCATCGTTGTGGGCGGTGCTGGGGATAACCCTGCGGCAGCCATCGGTACCGGTATCGTTTCTCAGGGCAAAGCCTTTACTACCATTGGTACCTCTGCGGTGGTTTATGCTGTATCCGACCAGATGGCACTGGACCCCAAGGGCAGAGTGCACACCCTTTGCGCTTCTGTTCCTGGCAAATGGACAGTAATGAGCTGCACACAGGCGGCGGGTCTGTCCTTCCAGTGGCTGAGAAATAATGTCTGCACGCCTGAAATGGCAGAAGCGGCGGAAAAAGGCGTTGACCCTTATGAGATCATGACAGCGGAAGCGGCACAGGTGCCGATCGGCTCTGAAAAACTGCTGTATTTGCCTTATCTGATGGGGGAACGTTCTCCTCATCCTGACCCTGATTGCCGTGGTGTATTTTTCGGCTTGTCCGCAATGCACCAGAGACCTCATCTGATCCGTTCTGTTCTGGAGGGCATCTCTTTCTCCCAGTGGGAATGTGTAGAGGTATTCCGTGAAATGGGCGTGCCCATCGAAGACATGATGATCTGCGGCGGCGGCGGGAGAAGCCCCTTCTGGAGACAGATGCTGGCAGATATGTATGGCTGTCCCGTCAGCACAGTGCAGTCCGACCAAGGCGGTGCATTAGGTGCGGCCATTTTGGCTGGTGTAGGTGCAGGTATTTATCCTGACTTGGAAACTGCATGTAATGAACTGGTGCGAAAAAAAGACGTTTCCCAGCCGGATATGGCGGCAAACGGCGAATATGCGAAGTTCTTCACATTGTATAAAGACGTGTACAAAACACTGTTCAGCAACTTCAAAGAACTGAAAAATATCTAAGAGTTCAATGGGCTCCGATCCGTAAGGATCGGGGCTTTTTTCTTTTCAAAAAATTCAGGACTTTTTAAGAAACTGTTTCTTGATTCTTACGTTCTCCTTCCTTATAATACATAATGAGAAGAAATAGAAAGTTCTGACAAATACTTTTTGAATAAAAGGAGAATGGAAATGAAAAAACAGATCTTTGGGGCTTTGCTTTTTTGCCTGATGCTGTTTTGCTTTGCGGGGACAGCAATGGCGGCGGAAAAGGACGAGCATCCTTATTACATAACGGTAAACCTGACAGACAACATCGTGACGGTTTATGAAAAGGATGCAGCGGGGGAATACACGGTTCCCATCAAGGCATTTTATTGCAGCGGCGGGGAATCTACGCCGGAGGGCACCTTCCAGACCATTGAAAAATATGAATGGAGAGCGTTGTTTGGGGATGTATGGGGGCAGTATGCCACACGTATCACCGGGCATTATCTGTTCCATTCTGTGCCTTATCTGGAAAAGGACAAGACTACATTGGAATATGATGAATACAACAAGCTGGGGTCTACAGCTTCCGCAGGCTGTATTCGCCTGTGTGTGAAGGATGTAAAATGGATCTATGATAATTGTCCTATTGGCACCGCTGTGAAAATGTACCGTGGGAATGTGGAAGAACCTTTGCAGCCCACGCCTGCGAAGAAGATCAATACCGCAGACCTGAAACGCCGTGGCTGGGACCCTACAGACCCTGATCCTGCCAACCCCTGGAGAAAGGGAGAACTGCGGGAAATGACAGTGCAGCCTTCTTTGCTGGGCAGCATTGTGAAGGCGTACCATGAAAACAATACCTATTACCTGACGGCGGAGGATGGAAAGAAACTATTCTCCCATCTGGGTATGGCATTGAGTCTGCCGGAAGCTGCAGGACAAGTTGTTGATGATGAAATAAAAGTTTTTTATAAAGGAACAGAACACCAGCTTTCCTGCCGTGTGAAAGAGGGTACCGTATATTATAAAATGAGGGATCTGGCGACAATGGTCTGTGCGGAGATGACCTGGAACAATGACACCCAGGAAATCGGGATTTTCTATGGTGGGAATACGATCACTGTCAGCCCTGCGCCCTTGGTCCGTGATGGGGTATCTTTCCCTGCGCAGATTGCGTCCTTCTTTGGGGCATAAAAGTTGATTTTTCATGGAAAGATTGCAATTTGTCCTGTAGTATGGTATGCTTTCTGAGTTAAGACAGAAAGAGGGAAAAACATGACATTTAAAAAAGTTTCGGTTATAACGATTGCGGGGGCTGCCCTGCTGGCGGGTGCCATTGGTATCGCCATCAGCCTGACAAGCCCCAACGAAATAGAAATAGAAGTCCCTGAGACGCCTGTGGAGCAGGAGATGGAACTTTCGGAAGACGGCATCAAGACTCTGGAAAATATGGAAAATATGCCCATTTATTTTGATGATTCCGAGGTACTGCTGTTGCCCTTGCGAAACGTAATGGAAGGGCTGGGCGGTTCTGTAAAATGGGATGCGGAGACTAGAGCTGTAGAGGTTTCCTACCGTGGCAGAACCCTGGCGATGCAGCCCGGTGAAAAAGACGCAATGCTGAATGGCTTTGAAGTGACACTGCCCCAGGGGGTAGAAATGATTAATGGCTGCCTGTATGCCGATGAAAAGCTGATCTCTGCGTATTACACAGGGGAAGTGGCATTCAACCGAGAGACTAGACAGGTGACTCTGCAGACGAAGGACAGCACGGTGCCTTTGCTGGCGGTGAAGGAATTTTTCGGTGAAAAGGATGGCAGAAGCTATCAGGTGGAGGTGCCTGTTATCGTTGGTCTGAATGACAGCAATTTCGAAAAGAATCTGAATAAAAGCATGATGGAAAAAATGCAGGCGTATGTAGAAACATACCTGGCGGCAGAAGAACAAAGCGGGAAGCTGCAGCTGACTATGCAGACGGGTATGTGTACGAAGGATTTCCTGTCCTTCTGGTGGGAAGGCACGGAAGATGGCGTTTCTGTAAAGATGGCGGAAAATATCGATCTGCTGGGGCAGAAAACCGTGTCACTGGCAGATCTGCTGGAGGAAGTATCTCTGAAAGAAGTGAAAACATTTGCAGGAGAAGGCTGGATGGCAGAGCATTTCTTCCTGACTTCCGAAGGCGGGCTGGTTCTGCTGAAGGGCAGCAAGGAAGGCGGCTTGGAATTGCATTATTGGACAACAGAAGGCAAACAGCTTGTCTGGAAGGATGCCTATAAGGAATTGTTCCAGAAATAAAACAGAAAAAGACTGGAAAGAGAGCGAGAATGGATCTTCGCTCTCTTTTTTGATGTAAGGAGAGCAGATGATGCACAAGGTGGAATCCACTTACAGATAGGGTTTATTTGGCAGGAAACAAAAAAGAGATGTCTGAATTTTGGAAATCAGACATCTCTTCTTGTTGCATTGCAACTTTTTTTGTATGATTTTTGCAGAAAAAAGATGGATTTTCGCAGATATGTTCATGTATAAATACACTGTATACACCCTGTTCGTTTTTTTCTTAACGAACTTTTTTGCGTGGGGGATTAAAAAGTATAAATTTTTGTACAAAATTCAATCTTGTCAGACAATAAAATGAAGGTAGAACAACAAAATAAAATAAAAATGCATAAAAATATTTATAAAAACATAGATATAAACAGAAAATATAACAAAAGGTATCTTGTTAGAAACATAACGGGTGTTTTTTCATTTTGCTGTTGAAAAGAAAATGAATTGATTGTATAATAATCAAGTAAAAAATCCCGTTTCACGTTTCCAGGAGAATGGACTGATTGTCAGACAACCAGTTTGATAAACTTTCTTACATGACTTGAATCAGGGTGAGCCGCCATTTTTGATGGCTGCAAAAGATTAAGGAGGATCTACCCTCAAAAAACGAAACTCTCTAATGAAAAAGGAGGAAAAGAAATGTCTAAAGTAATGAAAACGATGGACGGTAACGAAGCTGCTGCATATGCTTCCTATGCGTTTACAGAAGTAGCCGGTATCTTCCCCATCACACCTTCCTCTCCCATGGCTGAAAAAACAGATGACTGGGCAGCGAATGGTAAAAAGAACCTTTTTGGTCAGACAGTTAAAGTAGTAGAAATGCAGTCCGAAGCTGGTGCTTCCGGTACAGTACACGGTTCCCTGGCAGCTGGTGCGCTGACAACAACATACACAGCATCTCAGGGTCTGCTGCTGATGATTCCCAACATGTACAAAATCGCCGGCGAACTGCTGCCTTGCGTATTCCACGTAACAGCACGTGCTCTGGCTGCACATGCTCTATCTATCTTCGGTGACCACTCCGACGTTATGGCTTGCCGTCAGACAGGTTTCGCTATGTTGGTTTCCAACTCCGTACAGGAAGTTATGGACCTGGCTTGCGTAGCGCATCTGTCCGCAATCAAAGGCCGTGTACCTTTCGTTCACTTCTTCGATGGTTTCCGTACATCCCACGAAATCCAGAAGATCGAATGCATGGACTATGATGAACTGGCTAAGATTATCGACATGGATGCAGTGAATACATTCAAGAGAAATGCGCTGAACCCCGAACATCCCGTAATCAGAGGTACAGCTCAGAACCCCGACATCTACTTCCAGGGCCGTGAAGCAGCTAACAAATTCTATGAAGCTCTGCCCGCAGTAGTAGAAGAATACATGGGCGAAATCAGCAGAATCACAGGCAGAGATTACAGACTGTTCAATTACTACGGTGCTCCCGATGCTGACAGAGTAATTGTTGCTATGGGTTCTGCTTGTGAAGCAATCGAAGAAACAATCGATTACCTGGCAGCTAAAGGCGAAAAAGTTGGTCTGGTTAAAGTACACCTGTTCCGTCCTTTCGTAGCTTCCAAACTTCTGGAAGTAATCCCTAAAACAGCTAAGAAGATCGCAGTTCTGGATAGAACAAAAGAACCCGGTGCACAGGGCGAACCTCTGTACATGGATGTATGTACAGCACTGTTCGAAGCTGAAGAAGCTCCCGTTGTAGTTGGTGGCCGTTACGGTCTGGGTTCCAAAGACGTTACACCTGCACAGTTCCTGGCAGTATATGCAAACCTGTCTCTGGATAAACCCAAAAACCACTTCACACTGGGTATCGTGGATGACGTTACAAACACATCCCTGGAAGTTGGCGAAGAAGTTAACGTTACAGGCGATGACGGCACAATCTCCTGCAAATTCTGGGGTCTGGGTGCTGACGGTACTGTAGGTGCAAACAAGAACTCCATCAAAATCATCGGTGACCACACAGATATGTATGCTCAGGCATACTTCAGCTACGACTCCAAGAAGTCCGGCGGGATCACTCAGTCTCACCTGCGTTTCGGTCACAGACCTATCAGATCTACATACCTGGTAAAAACAGCTGACTTCGTAGCTTGCCACAAACAGGAATATGTAAACCTGTATGACATGGTTACAGAACTGAACCCCGGTGGTACATTCCTGCTGAACACAACATGGTCTGTAGAAGAACTGGATGAAAAGCTGCCCGCTAAACTGAAAAGACAGCTGGCTGCAAAGAATGTGAACTTCTATACCATCAATGGTACAGAAATTGCGAAAGAAATCGGTCTGGGCAACAGAATCAACACAGTTCTGCAGGCTGCATTCTTCAAACTGGCTAACATCATCCCCATTGAACAGGCTGTAGAATACATGAAAGCAGCTATCACAAAATCCTACGGCAAGAAGGGTGATACAATCCTGAACATGAACTACGCTGCTGTTGACCGTGGTGTAGACGGCGCTGTTAAGGTTGAAATCCCCGCTGCATGGGCAAACGCTGTAGATGCAGAAGTTGCATCCACAAGAAAGACAACAGAATTCGTTCAGAAGATCGTTGAACCCATGAACGCACAGGAAGGCGACAAACTGCCCGTATCCGCATTCGCTGGTATGGAAGACGGTACATTCCCTTGCGGTACAGCTGCATACGAAAAACGTGGTGTAGCAGTTGACGTACCCGAATGGAACGCTGAAAACTGTATCCAGTGTAACCAGTGCTCTTACGTATGTCCTCACGCTGCAATCAGACCCGTTCTGGTTACAGAGGAAGAACTGGCAAAAGCACCCGAAGCATTCAAGGCTGTAGAAGCAAAAGGCGGCGCAGCATTCGCTGGTCTGAAATACAGAATGCAGGTATCCTCTCTGGACTGCCTGGGCTGCGGTAGCTGTGCAGTTGTATGTCCCGCTCCTAACAAAGCTCTGGTTATGAAACCTCTGGCAACTCAGGAAGCTGAAGCTGCTAACTGGGATTTCGCTATCGATGAAGTAGCTCCTAAGGCTAACCCTATGAGCAAAGCATCCGTAAAAGGTTCTCAGTTCGAACAGCCTCTGCTTGAGTTCTCCGGCGCTTGTGCAGGTTGTGGTGAAACACCTTATGCGAAACTGGTAACTCAGCTGTTCGGTGATAGAATGTACGTTGCAAACGCAACAGGCTGCTCCTCCATCTGGGGTGGTTCCGCACCTTCTATGCCTTACACAACAAACAAAGACGGTCATGGTCCCGCATGGGCAAACTCCCTGTTCGAAGACAACGCAGAATATGGTCTGGGTATGGCTTCCGCAGTAAAACACATGAGAAATGGCCTGAAAGATAAACTGGAAAACCTGAAAGCAATCGATGCATCCGTTGCTGGTGTTGTTGATGCTTGGGTAGAAACAATGTTCGACGGAGACAAATCCAGAGCAGCATCCGACGCTCTGATTGTTGCACTGGAGGCTTACGCTGGCACAGATGCAGAAGCTAGAAACATCGTTTCCTATGTTCTGCAGAACAAAGATCAGCTGGCTAAGAAATCCCAGTGGATCTTCGGTGGTGACGGCTGGGCTTACGATATCGGCTACGGCGGTCTGGATCACGTACTGGCTTCCGGCGAAGATGTAAACGTTCTGGTATTCGATACAGAAGTTTACTCCAACACAGGCGGTCAGGCATCCAAATCCACACCTATCGGTGCAGTTGCTCAGTTCGCTGCTTCCGGTAAGAGAGTAAAGAAAAAAGACCTGGGTATGATGGCTATGAGTTATGGCTATGTATACGTTGCACAGGTAGCTATGGGCGCAGACAAGAACCAGCTGGTGAAAGCTCTGACAGAAGCTGAAAAATACCATGGTCCTTCCCTGATCATCGCTTACGCTCCTTGTATCAACCATGGTCTGAAGGGCGGCATGAGCGGCGCTCAGAACGAAATCAAACGTGCAGTAGAAGCAGGTTATTGGCAGATGTACAGATTCAATCCTGAACTGAAAGAAGCAGGTCAGAATCCTTTCACACTGGACTCCAAAGAACCTACAGCTGACTTCAGAGAATTCCTGCTGAGTGAAGTTCGTTACAGCTCTCTGCAGAGAACATTCCCCGAAATCGCTGAAGAACTGTTCGAACAGACAGAAAAGACAGCAAAAGAAAGACTGGAAGGCTACAAGAAACTGGCTCAGGGTTGATTTTGTATAAAGTATCCTTATCTGAATAAAGTATAAAAAGACGGTAAGATTTTCGGGTCTTACCGTTTTTTGTATGCAGATAAGAAAAATATATTTAAATTTTTATAGTTTTTTGTCGTTTTTTATTTAAATAAAAGAATTTACACTTGTTTTGATTGACAAAATCAAAATGATTAGATACGATGTATCACATAAAGTACAATTTGCTTTTGTGATAATGATGGATTATAAAAAGGAGGCGAACTTTATGAAACGGTGTGCTAGATGATTTGTTGCATTGGGTTTATGTTTTTCTCTTGTTTTCAGTATACCAGTATTTGCATCAGATACGGTTACTGCCCAAAATCAAGAAATGGTTGCAGGTAAAGTTGATGATTATGTATATGAAATGATTGAAGATTACGAAAGCGGAGTCTTTGTGGAACGAAATGATGTTGAAACGATAGAAATGTCGACATTATTCAATGAAGCAGCTACTTATTCAAGTGATGATATGAATGTTACTTATCTTTATGATAATAGAAAAATTGGATCAAACACTTATGCGGCAACCCAAATTGCTATTACGGAAGGTGAGGAAGATTCTATGACGGATATTCATTACGGAGTAAAAGCCGTATGTGTAATAGAATATAATTTGATGGACGTGGGTGATTGGTATGATTATATTATGCTTGTCAATGTAAAGGGTGCTATTCTGTATGAAAATGATGATTATGATTGTACAAAATTGCAACTTAGGTATAAAGTACAGGGTGACGCATATGACAAAAATGGGAATAGATATGGGTGGAAAGGTAAAGAAACTTCCCTTGATAAGCGGACTATATACAATCCATTGGTAGGGTTTTACTATTTAGAGTCAGGACCTAAAGATTATTATTATTGCATGGGGACTGTTGGTTCGTTAGTAGCAGGATTTCTTTTAGCAGAAATTGAAAATTCTGCTGGGACTGTGAAATATTTGGACTGTAATCCCGGTTTCCAAGCATAATAAGGGGGGGAGGTTATGTTTCATTTAAAGAAAATATACTGCGGATTTGATGTAAATAAATTTTGCCAGATAAAGGACTTTTTAGAAAAAGAAGGAATTGAAAAAAAGGTTAAAATTTCAAATCCGGTTCAAGAACGTTTGCATAAGAACATATTGTTGGGAGGAAATCCTTTAGTTTTGAATACATTAGGAGTAAATTCGGAACAAGCGGAATATACCATTTGGGTGGATAAGGCAAACGTTGAACGGGTAGAGGATTTTTTGAGAAATCTTTGTGATTAAAGTTAAATTTTGATTCAAAAGGCGATAAGATTTTCGGATCTTACCGTCTTTTTTCTATGCAAACGGAATGAAATATGACAAAAGCGGAAAAGTATGGTATGATATAAAATACATAAAGAAGGAATAAAGAAAAGATAAGGAATAGTTCGATTGGAAAAAGCCGGATTAGTTTGATATTTCTTCGGGGGCGGGAAGGAAGTAGAGGCTTATGTTACGGAACTTATATTACTTATTGGAACTTGTCGCGGGATACGCAATCTTTGTATTCGACTTTATCGGTGTCATGATCTTGCTTTGGATCGGTACGGCAGGGGTCTATCATTTCCTGAAGAAAGACCCGCGGACGGGGCTGAGGCTGGCGCAGGGGATGGCGACATCCCTGCGGTTTAAGATCGGCAGCGAGATCCTCCGAACGGTGATTATCCGTGAGATCAGCGAAATTTTTCTGTTCGGTGGTATCATCGCTCTGCGTATCGCGCTGATAATCCTGATCTAGTGGGAGATCAAAAACGAAAAACGGGAAAATCCTATGGATGAAGAGGAAGTCGTTGTGAAAATGAAGAAACGCTCCTTTGTCGCTGTATGCAGGGCCATTTTCGGGAATGGTCGGCGTACCGAGGAAGAACCTGTTGCAGAACCGGAGGAAAAGGAAGAATGGACAAAGCCGAAAGTGGTGAAAAGAGAGGTTGGAGGGAGCGAATAAGGATGAAAAAGAAACTGATGGCATATTTGATGCTTTTGCTGCTTTGCATGACGTTTGTCAGCGGCTGCGGCACTACGGTGCAGGGGACGGACGATGCGGCGACCATTGCGGAAGACGGATGGTATTACAGCACAGAGGACGTTGCGCTGTATCTGAACACTTATGGAGAATTGCCGGATAATTTTATCACCAAAAAAGAAGCGCAGGCGATGGGCTGGGATAACAAGAAGGGCAATCTTTGGGAAGTGGCAGAAGGCAAGAGCATTGGCGGCGACAAATTCGGCAACTATGAAGGGATTTTGCCTGAAGAAGACACTTACCACGAATGTGATGTCAATTACGAAGGCGGCTATCGCGGCGGTGAACGGATTGTCTATTCTCAGGATGGCGATATCTATTATACCGCCGACCATTACGAAAGCTTTGAACAGCTATATTGATGGGGGATTGGCATGAAGATCGTTTTAGATGGAAAAAAGATGACTTCCAAAGAGGAAGCCCATGCATATCTAAAAAAAGCTTTCGGTTTCCCCGAATATTATGGGAAAAATCTGGATGCCCTCTACGATTGCCTGACAGATATGGGCGAAATGAAAGTGGAATTTTGGCATACGGATGCAATGAAAGCTGTTTTGGGAAAATATGGTGAGAGCCTGCTACGAGTGTTCCGTGATGTGGATAATATAGCGGTGGAAATGAAATAAAAAAAGAGTCCGATGGACTCTTTTTTTATTTGATCTGTGTGATGTCATAAGGAGTGGTCTGGTAGACGAAGTAGTTCAGCCAGTTGGAATACAGCAGGTTGGCATGGGCTCTCCATGTGACCACGGGGTTCTGGGTATCATCATCGTTGGGATAGTAGTTTTTCGGTACTTCGATGGGCAGACCTGTGTTCTTATCCCGCAGATATTCCTTTTCCAGGGTGCGGGGGTCGTATTCGGAGTGACCCATAATGAAGATCTGACTGCCGCCGTCGTTATGGATGGCATAGACGCCTGCTTCTTCAGAAGAAGCGATGATCTTCAGGCGGGGATCCTTTTCGATATCCTCTCTCAGTACTGTTGTGTGTCTGGAATGGGGCACATAGAAGACATCATCGGAGCCGCGGAAGAGGATAGATTTCTTTTTATCCAGCTTATGAGGGAATACGCCGAACATTTTTTCCTTCATCATGTGTTTTTTAATGCCGTAATGATAATACAGACCGGCTTGGGCACCCCAGCAGATATGGAAGGTGCTGTGGACATGGGTCTTGCTCCATTCCATGATCTCTACCAGTTCATCCCAATATTCTACTTCTTCAAATTCCATCTGTTCCACAGGCGCACCTGTGATGATAAGACCATCCCAGTTCTGGTCTTTCACTTCGTCAAAGGTTTTATAGAAGGACAGCAGATGATCTTCGGGGGTGTTTTTGGATTCATGGCTCTTGGTATGGATCAGTTCCAGTTCGATCTGCAGTGCTGTATTGCCCAGCAGGCGGGAAAGCTGTGTTTCCGTATCGATCTTCGTGGGCATCAGGTTCAGCAGAAGGATCTGCAGAGGGCGGATATCCTGTGTCATGGCACGGAATTCCGTCATGATAAAAATATTCTCATCCGTCAGCACCTTGGCTGCGGGTAATTCATTCGGTATCTTAATTGGCATTTTCTTTCACCGCTTTCGTATATTGTTTATTTCTTAATTGCTTCCAGCGCCTGAGCGATATCATCGATCAGATCCTGTGCGCTTTCCAGACCACAGGAGAGACGGACCATATCGCCGGGAACACCTGCAGCTGCCAGTTCTGCGTCGTTCATCTGTCTGTGGGTGGAACTTGCGGGATGCAGACAGCAGGTGCGGGCATCAGCAACGTGGGTTTCGATGGCTGCTGTTTTCAGGTGGCCCATGAAGGCTTCTGCTGCCTTTCTGCCGCCCTTTACGCCGAAGCTGACAACGCCGCAGGTGCCGTTGGGCATATATTTCTGTGCTACTTCATAGTATTTATCGCCTTCCAGACCGGGATAGGTTACCCATTCGATCTGATCGTGAGCCTTCAGATATTTTGCTACAGCCAGACCGTTTTCGCAGTGACGGGGCACACGAACATGGAGACTTTCCAGGCCCAAATTCAGCAGGAATGCAGACTGGGGAGAAGGAGTAGATCCGAAATCGCGCATCAGCTGTGCGGTCGCTTTTGTAATGAATGCACCTTCTTTGCCGAATTTTTCCGCATATGTAATGCCATGGTAGCTATCATCGGGGGTACACAGGCCGGGGAATTTTTCCGCATGAGCCAGCCAGTCAAAGTTGCCGCTGTCTACGATGCAGCCGCCAACAGCAGCACCGTGGCCGTCCATGTATTTTGTGGTGGAGTGGGTCACGATATCTGCACCCCATTCGAAGGGTCTGCAGTTGATGGGGGTTGCGAAGGTGTTATCCACGATGAGGGGAACGCCATGGGCGTGGGCTGCTTTCGCGAAGCGTTCGATATCCAGCACGGTCAGGGAAGGGTTGGCGATGCTTTCGCCGAATACTGCTTTTGTGTTGGGCTTGAAGGCAGCTGCCAGTTCTTCATCGGAGCAGTCGGGGGCAACGAAGGTAAAATCGATACCCATTTTTTTCATGGTTACCGCAAACAGGTTGTATGTACCGCCGTAAATAGTGGAAGAGGATACCACATGGTCGCCGCAGTTTACGATGTTGAACATAGCGTAAAAATTGGCTGCCTGACCGGAAGAAGTCAGCATAGCTGCTGTGCCGCCTTCCAGAGCGCAGATTTTTGCAGCTACATAGTCACAGGTAGGGTTTTGCAGTCTGGAATAGAAATAGCCTTCTGCTTCCAGATCGAACAGTTTGCCCATATCTTCGCTGGTGCTGTATTTGAAGGTTGTGCTCTGGTAAATGGGAATCTGTCTGGGTTCGCCGTTGCCGGGGGTATAGCCGCCCTGTACGCATTTTGTTTCGATACGATAATCTCTCATTTTGTTTTCCTCCTTGGTGTGTTTTATTTCGCGTTAAAACCAATTCGTAAGGCTGTGCCTTACTCATTGATTTGCTCCGCAAATCAAATTCATACTATATGAAAAGTGATTTTTGCAAGCAAAATCAGCTTGCATATAAGATGAATTTGGTTTTCTATGCTTATAACAAAAAAAGCCGTCTCAAAGAAACCCTTTGAGACGGCTATAGTTAACCGCGGTACCACTCAAATTGCATATCTGAAATATGCCACCTCTTCGGGCTCCAGCAAGCCCTATGCTTTTACGCAGCAATCACGGGAGGAGCCTACCGATGGGAAACCATTATAAAGAACCAAGACATTTGGAAAACACTTTGTGTTTTCCAAATGATGGCTTTCGCCAAATGGATTTATGCAAATAGATTCACTTGTATGCAAGCATCCAATGATCCACTTGCATAAATCCGCTTGGCTCTGAAGCTTCACACTTTCGAACCTCCGGCTCTGAAGCCATAGGCTGTTGAGTGAAATTGTTATCGGTTCGCAGCGACCACCGACTCTCTGGAAACGCAGGCACTCAGCCCTCTTCGTCATAGCCTTTTGTATGCATTTTATTTGGGCGGGGAAAGTTTTCTGACTCCACCGTATTGCAAATTATTATAACACCCAAAAAAAAATTGTCAATCTCTTTTTTGAGATTTGTTTTCGATTTTATACAATCCTTCTGGGGCTTTTGAAAAGAAAATTAAAGAAAGATTAAGAAAGCATGCCGCTGTTCTTCCAATTTTATCCGTATAATGGTAGTTATGAAAAAGATCGGAGGAGGTTTTAAACTATGAAGTTGACGAAAAAGAAAAAAATCATCCTTGTTGCGGCAATCGCTGTGGCAGTTACGGCGGGAGTGAAGCTGGCACTGGGCAGCGGAGAGCCTGCAGGGGAAATGGTCAGTACCGCCTTGGCGGAAAAGCAGGATTTACAGGAAACACTGCGGCTGAAAGCTGTGCTGGAGGGGACGGAAAGCACAGAAGTTGTCTCTCGTCTCCATTATGAGGTGAAGGAGTTGTTGGTAAAGGAAGGCGACCGAGTGAAAAAAGGGCAGTTGCTGGCGGTTTTGGACAGCACAGACCTTTCTCAGGAGATGTCCCTGAAAAAAGGCAGCCTGACTCTGTTGCAGAAGCAGCAGGCAGAGACCTTGCGGGACAGACAGGTGGAATATGATAACGCCAAAAAGGCCTATGACGATACGAAAGCCCTCTTCGATATCGGCGCAGCCAGCAAGGCGGAGTTGGATGATGCCAAGGAAAAATTGGATGCCATCCCTGCGGAAAATGGAAAGGCAGTGCTTTCTGCTGTGGAGAAGCAGACCCTTGCCAATACCAACCAGGAAATCAGCATCCAAGCCAGCACCATGGATGACTGTCAGATCCGCAGTATGATCGACGGGACAGTGACCCGTGTGAATACGAAGGTAGGTCGCTTTGCTGATGAAACAGAGGACGATAAGCCTATGTTTGTCATTGAAAATGTGGATACCCTGCAAATGAAGGTTATGGTCAGCGAAAATGATATCGCTAAGGTTTCCGTAGGGCAGAAGGTGGATATCACAGCGGATATTCTGAACGGCGAAAGTGTGCAGGGGGAAGTCATCCGCATTTCTCCCACAGGGGAATTGAAGGACGGCACTACATCGGAACGGGTCATCCCTGTTTATATCAGTGTGAAGGAAAAGAATGATAAGCTTATCGCCGGCATTACTGCGAAAGCCACCATACATATCGCGGAAGCAAAACAGGCATTGACTGTGCCTTATGAAGCCGTAGGCGAGCTGGAGGACGGCAGCACGGTGGTTTATGTGGTCAATGGGGACAATACCATCCATATTGTGCCTGTGAAACTGGGGCTAGAAACAGACTTGTATGTGGAGATCAAAGGCAGCGAACTGAAGGAAGGGCAGACTATCGTACTGAATCCCAGCCCTGCCTTGACCGAGGGCATGGCCGTCGTGCCGCAGTAAGGAGTGATGCCATATGAAGGAGATCATCAAGATCGAACATTTACATAAAACTTACGACACGGGGGCGGTGCAGGTACATGCCCTCCGAGATGTGAACCTGACCATTACCGAAGGGGAATATGTTGCAATCATGGGGCAGTCCGGCTCCGGTAAATCTACCTTGATGAATATTTTGGGGTGCATGGACAGACGGTTTGAAGGGACATACCTTTTGGACGGCATCAGTATCGAAGATCAGGAAGAAAACGAGCTTTCCCGCATCCGTAATAAAAAGATTGGTTTTGTTTTTCAGGCGTTTCAGCTGATCCCTCGCACCTCTGCATTGAAAAATGTGGAGATCCCCATGATCTATGCGGGGATGAAGGGAGAAAAACGCAGGAAAAAAGCGGAAGCCTTGCTAGAAAAGGTAGGCTTGGGGGAACGCATCCACCATATGCCCAATGAGCTTTCCGGCGGGCAGAAGCAGAGAGTTGCCATTGCCAGAGCCTTGGCAAACGATCCTGCTATCCTCCTTGCCGATGAACCGACGGGGAATCTGGATACAAAAGCATCCCATGAAATCATGGAATTTTTCACAAAGCTGAATGAGGAAGGGGCAACAGTCATCGTGGTTACCCACGAGGAGGATATCGCCCAATATACGAAACGCATCGTCCGTTTTCAGGATGGACAGATCATCAGTGATACAAAGGTGGTGAAGGAAGGATGATATTTGAAAACATCAAGCTGGCATTTTCTGCGATCCGTGCCAATAAAATGCGTTCCTTTCTGACCATGCTGGGCATGATCATCGGTATCAGCTCCGTTATCGCCATCGTTTCTTTGGGGGATACTATGCGGAGCATGTTTGCCAAGGAATATGAAAATGTTGGCATTGGTCTGGCCTATGTCTATATCATTACGGAGGACGGCTATTATACGGAGAATGAGATGTTTACCCAAGAGGATGTGGAACGGCTGAAGGAGGCCATGGGAGACGACCTGACCTATGTGGGCTTTGAAACAGGCGAGCGCACCGACCTGCAGGCAGGACGAAAAAAAGAAAAAGTCATGATAAAGGGGCTGGCAGAGAATCCAACTGCCATGGAAGATCCCAAGATTGTTTACGGGCGGATGCTCAACGACAGAGATATCCATGGGGAGAGGAATTATGCTGTTTTGGATAAGGAAACGGCTCTAAATCTTTTCGGTGTGGAAAACGCCGTGGGCAAGACTGTAAAGACTACTATCAACCAGGAAGGCACAGAGCTGATGGTTGTGGGTGTCTATGAAAACACCGATTCTGCCTTGGTGCGGATGTTGGGCGGCAGTGGACCCAAATCCGTTTATGTGCCAGAAAGCATCATGGTTTCTGCGGATTCCAG
The DNA here is from genome assembly GCA_937901125.1 of uncultured Clostridia bacterium. Classification (GTDB taxonomy): domain Bacteria; phylum Bacillota; class Clostridia; order Lachnospirales; family Anaerotignaceae; genus Anaerotignum_A. The sequence continues at coordinate 46,380 of CALCGT010000059.1, forward strand.
TAACTGGACCATAGATTTCTGTATGAATACGGAAGGAGATATGGAAAAGACCCTGGAACGGGTAAAGACCTTTGTAGCAAGGATGAAAAACCATGATCTGAGCGAAGTTCGTTCAGAATCTGCTATGGAAGAAATGGGCATGATGGACAGTATGCTTGGCTCTCTTTCTATGGTGGTGGGGGCCATTGCTGCGATCTCTCTGCTGGTAGGCGGCATCGGCATTATGAATATCATGCTGGTTTCTGTGACGGAGCGTACCCGTGAAATCGGTATCCGAAAGGCATTGGGTGCCCAGACGAAGGATATTTTGATACAATTCCTGATTGAAGCGGCGGCCATTTCTGCCGCAGGGGGAATCATCGGCACGGCCCTGGGCATTTCCATCGTTGCCATCGGCGGCGCGCTGGTGGGCATTACCGCCGTGGTGAAGCCTACCGTTGTGGCGGTGGCGGTCATCTTTTCCGCAGTAGTGGGCCTTGGCTTCGGGCTGTATCCTGCTAGAAAAGCGGCCAGAAAAGACCCTGTGGAAGCCCTGCGGTATGAATAAAAAGAAAATATAAATGGGGCAAAAGCTGCCCGATGGGACGAAAAATCTGTAAATTTTATGCGTTTTGCTGAAAATTTGCGGATTTTTTTCATTTGATTTTCTGTTTTGAAAAGTTGAATTTGGAATGATTTTATTTTGCTGGATAAGAAAATATGGTATACTTAACCATGGTGTAGAATCGAAATTTTTAGAATATGATAGGAGGTGCGCTAAATGGAACAGGATGAAATGAATATGGAAATCAAACCCTTTACGCATCTCCATGTCCATACGGAATATAGCCTGCTGGATGGTTCTGCCAAGATCAAGGAGCTGGCGCAGCGGGTGAAGGAACTGGGGATGAACAGCATCGCCATCACAGACCATGGTGCCATGTATGGCGCGGTGGAATTTTATAAAGCGGCTCTGGAGGCAGGCATTAAGCCTATCATCGGCTGTGAGGTTTATGTGGCGGAAGGTTCCCGGTTCAAAAAGGAAGGCAAGGGCGGCGGCTATTATCATCTGGTACTGCTGGCGGAGAATAATGAGGGCTATCAAAACCTGATCAAGCTGGTTTCCTATGGATTCACAGAAGGGTTTTATTATAAGCCCCGCGTGGATAAGGAGCTTTTGCGGAAATACAGCAAGGGACTGATCGCTTCCAGTGCCTGCCTTGCGGGGGAAGTTCCCAGAAATATCCTGAATATTTCTTACGAAAAGGCCAAAGAGGCGGCTTTGGACTATCTGGAAATCTTTGGTGAGGGCAATTACTTTTTGGAATTGCAGGATCACGGGATGCGGGAACAGAAAATCGTCAATGAAGCATTGGTACGCATGAGCAGGGAAACGGGTATTCCCCTGATCGCCACCAATGACAGCCATTATATCTATAAAGAGGACGCAGAACCCCACGATATCCTGCTGTGCATCCAGACGGGGAAAACAGTGCTGGATGAGGACAGGATGCGCTACGAAGGCGGGCAGTTTTATGTGAAAAGCCCCGAGGAGATGTACGATCTCTTTTCCTTTGCCCCGGAAGCCTGCGAAAATACGGCAAAAATTGCGGAACGCTGCAATGTGACCTTTACCTTCCATGAATTGAAGCTGCCCCGGTTCGATGTGCCTGACGGGAAAACAGCAGAGGAATATTTAAGAGAACTTTGTTATCAGGGTTTTGCGGAAAAATACTCCGACCCCAAGGCGGAATGGAAGGAACGCTTGGAATACGAGCTTTCTACCATTGTAAATATGGGTTATGTGGATTATTTCCTTATTGTTTGGGATTTTATCAAATATGCTAAGGACAACGGCATCATCGTTGGACCGGGACGTGGTTCTGCGGCGGGCAGTATGGTTTCCTATTGCCTTTCCATCACGACCATCGACCCTTTGAAATATGACCTGATCTTCGAACGTTTTTTGAATCCTGAGCGTGTCAGCATGCCCGATATTGATATCGACTTCTGCTATGAAAGGCGGCAGGAGGTCATTGACTATGTCATTCGAAAATATGGGGAAGCCAATGTTGCCCAGATCATTACTTTCGGTACGCTGGCGGCAAGGGCTGCCATCAAGGACGTGGGCCGTGCCCTGGCAATGCCCTATGCGGATGTGGACCGCATTTCCAAGATGATTCCTACAGAATTGGGCATTACCATCGAAAAAGCCCTGAAAATGAACCCTGATCTTAGAAAGGCTTACGAAGAGGAAGAGGATACGAAACGCCTCATTGACACATCCATACGTCTGGAAGGTCTGCCTCGCCATTCTTCCACCCATGCGGCGGGGGTTGTCATCTGTCGTGAGCCTGTTATGGAATATGTGCCCCTCAGTGCCAATGACGGGCAGGTCAACACCCAGTATACTATGACGCTGCTGGAGGAACTGGGACTGCTGAAAATGGACTTTTTGGGTCTGCGGACTTTGACAGTCATCCAGAGTGCTGTGCAGGAAATTGAGCGTATCCACGGTGTGAAGCTGGGTATGGATCACCTGCCGGAAAACGACCCTGCTGTCTATGATATGATTTGTCAGGGGAAAACGGAGGGCGTGTTCCAGCTGGAAAGCGGCGGCATGAAGCAGTTTATGAAGGAATTGCAGCCCCGCTGTCTGGAAGATATGATCGCCGGTATTGCATTGTATCGCCCGGGCCCCATGGATTTTATCCCCAAATACATCAAAGGGAAAAATGCCGGCGGCAATGTGCAGTATACCCATCCGAAACTGGAGCCGATTCTGGAAAATACTTATGGCTGTATTGTTTACCAGGAACAAGTTATGCAGATTGTGCGGGACTTGGCGGGATATAGCTTGGGTCGAAGTGATCTGGTGCGTCGTGCCATGAGTAAGAAAAAGGCTTCCGTCATGGCGGAGGAGAGAAAAAATTTCGTGTACGGCGATGGCAAGGATGTGCCGGGATGTGTGAAAAACGGCATTCCCGCGGAAGCGGCGGAGAAGATTTTCGATGAAATGACAGACTTCGCCAAATACGCTTTCAATAAGAGCCACGCCGCCTGCTATGCGGTGGTCGGCTATCAGACAGCATGGCTGAAAGCCCATTATCCCGTGGAATTTATGGCAGCACTGATGACCAGCGTTATGGATAACGCAGCGAAGGTTTCCGGCTATGTGGAGGAATGTAAAAAAATGGGCATCCGGCTTTTGCCTCCCGATATCAATGAAGGCTACCGACAGTTTTCCGTATCCGATGGGAAAATCCGCTTTGCTTTGGCGGCCATCAAAAATGTCGGCAAGGGTGCGGTGGATGCGCTGGTGGCGGAACGGGAAAAGAATGGCCCCTTCACTTCCATGACGGATTTCTGCAACCGTATGGAGGGCGGCGAATGGAACAAGCGGGGCATGGAAAGCCTCATCAAAGGTGGCGCTATGGACAGTCTCGGCGGCTTCCGCAGCCAATATATGGTGATTTATAAAAGCATTCTGGATGGCATTGGTCAGGCCAGAAAAAATAATATCGAAGGGCAGCTGAACCTGTTCGACATGGACGGAGGAGATGAATCCTTCCAGCAGCAGGATGAACTGCCGCCCATCCAGGAATATCCTCTTCGGGAAAAACTGGCCATGGAAAAGGAAGTGTTGGGCATCTATGTCAGCGGGCATCCTCTGGCAGAATATGAGGAACAGCTGAGAAGAAAGATCAGCCACAGCAGTCTGGATTTCCTACCGGCGGAAGAGGGGGAAGATCGCCTGCAGGTGGAAGAAGAAACAAAGGTCATCGTTGGTGGTATGGTAGCAGGCATTTCTGTGAAATATACTAGAAACAACGATAAAATGGCCTTTGTGACGCTGGAAGATTTCCAGGGTAGTATAGAAATCGTGATTTTCCCGAAGGTCTATGAAAAATGCGCGGCTTCTCTGAAGGAGGATGAAGTCCTTCTCATCAAAGGCAGAGCCAATGTTTCCGCCGATGGGGAAGGGAAGGTCATTGCCCAGGAAGTGAAGCCTTTGGTGCTGGGAGAAAAAGAATCGCCAAGCTCCGTCTGGCTGAAACTGGCGGCGGGGCAGGAAGTGCCCTTCGGGCAGATCACTGCGATTTTAGGAAAATATCACGGGAATGTTCCCGTATATATCTATGATGAAAAAACAAAGCGGAAAATGAAGGCGGACCGCATCAACTGGGTCACAGGGGAAGAGGAACTCTGTGAAGAGCTGCGGCTGCTCCTTGGTGAAAAAAACGTTGCGTTGAAATATTGAATTCGTATGGAGGAGGAATTTGTATGGCTGAAAAAATTGGGACAGATACTTCCTATATCTGTGTGAAAGCCTTGGAAAAGGGAGTCAACATCATTGGTGTGACCCGCGGTGAGGTGACAAAGATCCACCATACGGAAAAGCTGGATCGGGGTGAAGTGTTGATTGCCCAGTTTACAGAAAATACCTCTGCTATGAAGATTCGAGGCAATGCGGAAGTATATACCCAGTTTGGTGTGATTCGTGCCGGCGAAGTGGATATTGAAAGAAAATAAAAATATTGGGGTAGAAATATTTTCGTGAAAAGCGAAGAAGACTTTTTTAAGATGAAGCTTTTCATGGGAAATTGAGGAGGATTTCGAATGATGACAGAAATGAATGAAACAAAGAAAATCAAAAAAATCGGCGTACTGACCAGTGGAGGCGATGCCCCCGGCATGAATGCTGCTATCCGTGCCGTTGTCAGAACAGCAAAATATCATGGTGTTGATGTGGTAGGCATCCGCAAGGGTTATACAGGACTCATCGGCGGTGAGATCAAAGAGATGCACAGCAAGGATGTTTCCAATGTAATGAATCTGGGCGGTACGATCCTGCATACGGCACGCTGCCCTGAAATGATGACAGAAGAAGGTCTGAATAAAGCGGCTGCCATCTATAAGATTTTGGGGCTGGATGCGCTGGTGGTAATCGGCGGCGATGGTTCTTACCGTGGTCTGGCGGAATTGGCAAAACGGGGCGTGAATGGCGTTGGTATTCCTGCTACCATCGACTTGGATATGCGTGGCACAGAATATACCATCGGCTTTGATACAGCAGTAAATACCGGTATGGATGCCCTGAATAAGCTGCGGGATACCTCCAATTCCCATGAACGTTGCTCTGTTGTAGAAGTGATGGGAAGAGACGCAGGCTATATCGCTGTTTGGTGCGGTATGTGCGGCGGTGCGGAGGAAGTTATGTTCCCAGAAGAAAAGGAAGTCATCGACAGCAACAGAGTCATCCAGCAGGTTTTAGAGAATAGAAGCATCGGGAAACGCCATAATCTTATTGTAGTGGCAGAAGGCGTTGGCGGCACCCAGAAGCTGGCGAAGGATATCCAGGAGATCACAGGGATCCAGACCAGAGCCACCATCCTAGGCCATCTGCAGAGAGGTGGTAGCCCCACAGCAACAGACCGTATGCACGCTTCCATGATGGGTTATCATGCTGTAAAAGCCATTCTGGGCGGCAGAGAAAACATTGTCGTTGCATATAACAGAGGCCGATATGAAATTCTGGATCTGTTTGAATCCCTGGAAATGAAGAAGTCTCTGGATCCGGAAATCTATGATGTTATCAAAATCTTATCCATCTGATTCGTGGATACAGAAGAAAAGAGGAGGTAACGCAATATGCGTAGAACGAAGATCGTCTGCACGTTGGGTCCTGCAACGAATGATGTGGAGATCATGAAAAAACTGATCGAAAACGGCTTGGATGCCGCGCGTATCAATTTTTCTCATGGAACCTATGAAAGCCATGCAGAAACCATTGCGAAGCTGAAGCAGGCCAGAGAGGAACTGAATGCCCCTATTCCTCTGATCCTGGATACAAAAGGCCCTGAAATCCGTATCAAGACCTTTAAGGAAGGCAAAATAAGACTGGAAGAGGATGCCCAATTTACCCTGACCACAAGGGAGATGGAAGGGGATGAAACCATCGTTTCTGTGACCTATGCAGATTTGCCGAAGGATCTGCAGAAGGGCTCCCGTGTCTTGATTGATGATGGGCTGATCGAATTGAGGGTAGACAGCATTGAAGACACGGATGTCCATTGTACAGTCATCAATGGCGGCAATGTCAGCTCCCGCAAGGGTGTGAATCTGCCTGGGGTGAAGGTGAATCTGCCTTCTTTGATGGAAAAAGATATTTCTGATTTGAAATTTGGCGTGGAAAACGGATTCGATATCGTAGCGGCATCCTTCATCCGCTCTGCGGCAGATGTTGTGAATATCCGCAGGGTGTTGGAGGAAAACGGCGGTGAAAATATGCATATCATCTCCAAGATTGAAAATCAGGAAGGTGTGGAGAACATCGACAGTATTCTGGAGGTTTCTGATGGGATCATGGTTGCCAGAGGCGACCTAGGGGTCGAAATTCCCCCGGAAGAAGTACCTCTAGTTCAGAAAAGACTGATTGCCAAAGCCAATATGCGGGGCAAACCGGTGATCACAGCTACACAGATGCTGGAAAGCATGGTACACAGCCCCAGACCCACCAGAGCAGAAGCCAACGACGTTGCCAATGCCATCTTTGATGGCAGCGACGCCATCATGCTTTCCGGGGAAACGGCAGCAGGTGCCTATCCGCTGGAAGCAGTAGAAACCATGGCTCGTATCGCCAAGAAAACGGAAAGCAGCATTGATTACGGCAGCAAGATGGTAGGCATTACGGAGCCTGCCAGAGTGAATATCACAAATGCCATCAGCAGAGCAGCCTGCAATGCGGCAGCAGAGCTGAATACGGCGGCAATTTCCACCATTACCCGTTCTGGCTTTACGGCAAGGATGATCTCCAAGCATCGTCCCATCTGCCCCCTGCTGGCAAGCACATCCGATGAACGGGTATGGAGACAGATGAACCTGATCTGGGGCTGCAAGCCCTTGCTGTATCATGGGGAGCTGCCCAAGGGCGGTGTATTCGATACAGCCCTGAAAATCGCAGTCAGCAGCGGCATGCTGAAAAACGGCGATACCGTCGTATCTGCCCTGGGGATGCCTCTGGGCTTCAGCGGTGCCACAAACACCCTTCGTGTGGATATTGTGGGTGATGTTCTTTGCAAAGGCAAGGGTGTTGGCACAAAGAAGGTCAGCGGCACAGCCAGAGTCATCACCACCCGCGATGGTGTGGAACGCACCTTCCACAAAGGTGATATTCTGGTGACCACAGCCACAGACAACAGCTTTATGCCCTATATCCAGAAAGCTGCTGCCATCGTGGTAGGTCCGATGGATCAGAATGTGGATTGCCATGCGGAGATCGCCGGCAGTGCGCTGGATATCCCTGTCATCGTCTGCAATGCCAAGGTAGTGGATTTTATTCCTGCCCACTCGCTGATTACGGTAGATGCAGAGAAAGGCTTTGTTTATAAAGGGATTCCCAAATAAGATTGATGAGGAAAACGGTAAAAACCTATGGATTTTGGGTTTTTACTGTTTTTTTATATTTTTTGGCTAAGGATTCAAAATAATGAATGAAAAACAATGCAAGAAAAGTACATGCAGAGCATACAAAAGTCCTTGCTATGTGGTCGGAATTTGTTCGGATTGCCTGTTTTTTTGTATAAAAATATTAGAATTGAAGAAGTTTTTTGTCGAAATGACGAATTGACGGAATCTTTACAGAATGTTAACATATATGACATAAGTTCAGGATATTGAATTCATTCATCCATTCAAATGAATTTATCGCAATTATAAAAATATCCAGAGCTTATAAATAAAAATCTTATATTTTTTAGGAGGGGAATTTTATGAACACATTGATTAGTGGCGACAACACATGGGCTTTGATGGCTATCACATGTGGCTGGGCTGCATTCTCTATTTATGCAGAACAGACATGGAAATGGGCATCCAAAGTATCCGGGGCCATTGTTGCACTGCTAGGTGCACTGGTTCTGACAAATCTGGGTATCATCCCTACAAACTGCGTATGGTTCGATGATATTTGCTGGGGCTTCGCAGTTCCTATGGCGATTCCTATGCTTCTGTTGAGCTGCGACATCCGTAAGATTGGTAAAGAAGCAGGGAAGATCCTGATCCTGTTCCTGATCGGTGCCGTTGGTACAACAGTCGGCGCTATCCTGGGCTTCAAGCTTCTGGGCGGCATGGTAGATCATCTGTCCGGCGTAGCTTCTATTATGACAGGTTCCTACATCGGCGGTACAGTAAACTTTGCGGCTCTGTCCGACTCTTTCAACGTACCCGGTGAAACCGTATCTGCTGCAGTAGTAGCCGATAACCTGCTGATGACACTGTACTTCTTTGTACTGATCATGATTCCCAGCATCAAATTCTTTGCAAACAAATTTAAACATCCCCACATTGACGAAGTCAATGCAAGAGGCGTGGATGAAGAAGCAAAAACACAGGCTGCTGCTTACTGGGGCAAAAAACCCATCTCTCTGATGGATATTGCCATCAACGTAGCCATCAGCGTTATCATCGTTTGTGTTTCTACACAGATCGCAGGCGTTCTGTCCAATGTGATCCCTAAAACAAACGTTGTAACAAGGATTCTGAACGGTCTGTTTGGTAACAAATACCTGATCCTGACAACACTGGCAATGATCATTGCAACAATCTTCTCCAAACCTCTGGAAGGTCTGTCCGGCTCTCAGGAAATCGGTACATACCTGATCTACCTGTTCTTCTTTGCTATCGGCGCACCTGCATCCATTAAGGCGATTTTCCTGAACGCTCCTCTGTTGCTGGTATTCTGTGCCATCATGGTAATCGTAAACATGCTGTTCTGCTTCATTTTCGGCAAGCTGCTGAAATTCGACCTGGAAGATTGTATCCTGGCTTCCAACGCATGTATCGGCGGCCCTACAACAGCTGCTGCTATGGCGATCTCCAAAGGCTGGGTAAAACTGGTTGGTCCTATTATGTTGGTAGGTACACTGGGTTACGTAGTAGGTACATATTTCGGTACATTTGTAGGTCAGTTCCTGGGTGCGTAAGCATAGACTGATTAAGGTCTGAAAAAGAAAGAGGGCAAAAATCATGATTTTCGATGGACATAGTGATATTTTTACGGACGTGACCGTTCGTAGACTGAAAGGTGAAACTCAGGTACTGAAAAATCACCATCTGCCTCGTCTGAAAGAAGGGAATATTGAAGGGAGTTGCTTTGTTCTGTGGATCGATCCTCCCTATCATGCAAATCCCTCCAAAAGATTGGGCGAACTGATGCAGTGCATCAAAGACGAAATGGCCGAATGTGATGAAGCCGTTATCGTAAAGAATATCAAAGAAATCGAAGAAGCGAAAGAAGCTGGCAAATTTTATATTCTGCCCGGTCTGGAAGGCCTTTCTGGTATCGGTGAGGATGTGGATAAAATCGATGAGCTGTATGAGTTTGGTTGCCGCCATGCCATGCTGTCCTGGAATGAACAGAATGACTTGGCAACCGGTACAAAGGGCGACCCCAACCGTGGGTTGACAGAGCTGGGCAAGAAAGCTGTAAGAAAACTCCATGATAAGCACATGTTGGTGGACGTTTCCCATACCAATGAACGTACCTTCTGGGATATGGCAAAGGTGGGCGGCGGCCCTCTGATGGCATCCCATTCCAATGCAAGAGCCTTGGCAGATGTGGTAAGAAACCTGACAGATTGTCAGCTGCTGGAAATCAGAGATACCAACGGTATTGTTGGGATGAATTCCTTCAATATGTTAGTGCATAAGGAAATTGCGGAACAGACAGTAGATGGTCTGATCAGACACGCAGATTACATTGCAAACAAGATTGGCGTGGAACATTTGGCCTTTGGCTTTGATTTCTGTGAATTTTTGGATGATGAAGCTGCCGGTTCTTTCAGCGATCAGGAAAATACCTTTACGGTAGGCCTGGAGGACTGCACACACGTTCCTTTCATGGTAGAACAAATGAAGAAAGCCGGTTTCAGTGACAAGGAACTGGAAATGATTTCTCGTGGCAACTGGATGAATCTGATTCAGAGAGTCATCGGCTAAGCCGAACTTTTTCAAAAGGATAAAAAAGACCGAGAGGCTCGATGGAGTTTCTCGGCCTTTTTGTACAAGCGAAGCCTTACGAATGGCTTTAAGGTGAAACAGAAGAGAAAAGAGGGGTACAATGATTTTTGATGGACATAGCGATATTTTCAGTGATGTTAGATATAAAAGAGAAGCAGGCGAAACAAAGGTGCTGAAAAACCACCATCTGGAAAGACTGCAGAAGGGTGGCATCGGCGGTGCTTGTTTTGTAATCTGGGTAGATACCTTCAATGGATTTGATCCCAAGGATGAAATGGATGCCATTGTGAAAGCGATACAGGCAGAAATGGCAGAAACAGAAGATTTTGTTTTGGTACATAACAGAGAAGAGGCGGAAGCAGCACAGAAAGCAGGTAAATTTGCTGTCCTGCTGGGAATTGAGGGCTTGGCCGGCATCGGCGAGGATCTGAGCAAGATCGACGCCCTGTATGAAGTGGGCGCCCGCCACGCTATGCTGACATGGAACGAAGAAAACGCTCTGGCAACAGGCGTAAAAGGCAACCCCGACAGAGGGGTAACAGAGCTGGGCAGAAAAGCCATCAAGATCATTCAGGATAAGAAAATGATCCTAGACGTTTCTCATCTGAATGAAAAATCCTTCTGGGATGTGATCGATGCTTCCAATGGCCCTATCCTGGCATCCCATTCCAATGCAAAAGCTTTGGCAGGCGCAGCGAGAAACCTGACAGACGATCAGCTGAAAGCTATCCGTGATACAAATGGTCTGGTCGGTCTGAATGCCTTTGGCGATTTTATCAGCGATATCAAAGAAGAACAGGATGTAGACCATCTGGTGCATCATGCATCTTACATTGCAGATAAGATTGGTGTGGAACATCTGGGCTGCGGTTTCGACTTCTTTGAATTTTTAAATGCGGATTCTATGAAGAGCTACAGCGATCAGGACGATTCTCGCCTGAAGGGCATGGAGGATTGCTCCAAAGTTCCTGTTCTGTTGGAAAAAATGAGAAAAGCAGGCTTTACAGAAAAAGATCTGGAAATGATCAGCGGCGGCAACTGGCTGAATCTGATCCAGAGAGTGATGGGCTGAAAAGAATAAAAAGGAACCCGAGGCTTTCCTCGGGTTTTCTTTTTCTCTTTTTTAGAAGAACTTGGGCGTCATGGCCCAGATAGAGACACAGTCTTCTTCTCCATTATTGATGTATTTATGGGGCAGGGAACTGTCAAAATAGATACTGTCCCCTTTATGGAGGATATAGTCCTTGCCATTGAGGAAAACAGTGAGGGTGCCTTTCAGCACATAGCCGCATTCTTCCCCTTCGTGGCTGATGGCTTTCTTTTCATAGGAATAGCCGCTTTTCAAAGTGATTTCCACCATATCCATGGCACGGTCGGAACGGGTGGAGTGGAGCAGCTTATAATGGCTGCTGTCGTGATGGGTGACGATGGTTTGATGTTCCCCTTTTCGGGTCACAAAATGTTCTTCTACGGGCTCTTCGTGGAAGAAATAGTTGATATTGGTATCCAGTGCCTTCGCCAAACGCCACAAACTGGTGACGGAAGGAACGACAAGATCCCGTTCGATCTGGCTGATGAGGCCTGTGCTGACATCGGAAAGCTTGGAAAGTTCGGCAATACTCAGCTTTTTTTCTGTTCTAAGTTGCTTTAATTTTGCACCAATCAAAATTTCCATAGAAGCTTCCCTCCTTGTGATTCATACAATATGTTTAATTCATTTTATCACTTTTGGAAAATGGGAGCAACCATTTTTTCCATGAAGAAAAGATGGAAACAAAGAAAGAGAGCAGGAAAGGGATTTCCCTGTTTTCGTTGCAAATTGGGGATTTCTATGCTATGATAAGAAAGATTATATTGAGAAAGAATACACAGAAGGAGAATATTATGTTAACAAGCAAACAGAGAGCATTCCTGCGTGGGATGGCAAATAGCATCGACGCAATTTTCCAGGTAGGCAAAAACGGCGTGACGCCTGAATTGAGAGATACCGTACACAATGCATTGGAAGCCAGAGAACTGGTAAAGATCAGTGTTTTGGACAATAATATGCTGGGCGCAAGAGAAGCGGCAGAAATGCTGGCAAGCAGAACAGGAGCAGAAGTGGTGCAGGTCATCGGCAACAAATTTGTGCTGTATCGCCCTGCGAAAAAACCTGTGATCGAATTGCCTCCCGTAAAAAAATAAAATCAAAAAAGAGGGGGAGACTATGGCAAATATGTTCGACTATCTGACTTGGCGGGGAGACCTGACTTTGTCCCAGTCTCCTTTTCAGGATGTGGATTCCTTGATTTTATCCACATTGGCATACGTATTTTTTGATGGCATCGTATCGGAAAGTATGGAAGAGACCATTCCCATTGCCCAAGTGGCAGAATTGTATTTTGCCCGTCCCCGGGAGATCTGGAAATCCAGAGTGGAGGAAGACTGGGAACTGCTGAAGTATCTGGCAGAAAACGAACGCTTTTCCAAAATGGAATTATGCGGCTATGTGAATAAGCTGGATTTTGCGGTGGAAAAACAGTTTTCTGCCTTGACTATACTGACAGGAGACGGCATGGCTTTCGTAGCTTATCGGGGAACAGATTCCTCCTCTGTAGGCTGGAAAGAGGATTTCAACATGAGCTTTATGGATACGGTTCCTTCTCAGCAGGAAGCAGGAATTTATCTTTGTCGGGCGGCAGAGCATTTCAAAGGAAAGCTGCGGGTGGGCGGTCATTCCAAGGGCGGCAATCTTGCAGTTTTTGCGGCAGCCATGTGTCCGGCAAAGGTGCAGGAACGCATCGTGGCAGTGTATAACCATGATGGCCCCGGCTTTCGGGAAGGGATGCTGCAAAGGGAAGGCTACCGAGCTATGCTGCCGCGGGTGCAGACCTTTGTGCCCCAGTCTTCTGTGATCGGCATGCTGTTGGAACATGAAGAGGAATATGTAGTCATCCGCAGCAGCCAAAAAGGCATTATGCAGCACGATCCTTATTCCTGGGAGATCATCGGGAAGGATTTTGTGCGGCTGGAAGCCCTGACGGAAAAGAGTCGATTGCTGGATCGAACGGTGAAAGCATGGCTCAACGGTTTGCCGGAGGAACAGCGGGGAAAATTTGTTGATACGGTGTATGAAGGCATTTCCATCCTTCCGGTGGATGCCTTTAGGGAAATACAGATCTCTCCCAAGATCGCGTTGCAGGCACTGCGTACCTGGGGCGATGAGGAGGAAGAAACGAAAAAGATTATCGGGGATTCTTTGAAGCTGCTGCTGCAGGCAGCAATAGAAACCGCCCGGGAATATACGACCCTACCCAGATTGGGCAATTGGGAAAGAAGGAACGAAAAATGAGAAATGAAATTGCGAATTTTAAAGATTGCAAGAGTATTGCCATTATGGGCGGTACCTTCGACCCCATCCATCACGGGCATTTGGTAACGGCGGAAGCGGTGCGCCACAGATTTAAAGTTGACAAGGTGATTTTTATGCCTGCGGGGCAGCCTGCCCATAAGACCAACAAAAAGGTGACCCATAACGAACACCGCTATCTGATGACGGTGCTGGCGACGATGCGAAATGAAAACTTCGAAGTTTCCCGTATCGAGATCGACCGCCCCGGGGTGACCTATACCATCGATACCATCGAAGCCCTGAAAAAGATGTGCAGACCCGATGTGCGTCTTTATTTTATCACAGGGGCCGATGCCATCCATCAGATCATGACCTGGAAGGAACCGGAACGGCTGCTTAGCCTGTGCGACTTTGTGGCAGTGACAAGACCCGGCTATGATAGATCTAAGCTGTTTGCGGATATTGGCGAAATCAGAGAAAAATTCTCCAGCCGTATCCACTATATGGAAGTGCCTGCCCTGGCCATCTCTTCCTCTGATATCCGGGAAAGAGCAAGAAAGGGCGAACCGATCAAATATCTGCTCCCCCAGGAGGTAGAGGATTATATCCATAAATTTGGGCTATATCAGGATGATGCAAAGGATGAGGTGAAATTTATGCTGCCCATTGAAACAATGCAGGAAAAACTGCAGTCTGCCCTTTCCGTAAAACGTTATATCCATACCATGGGCGTAGCGGAGGAAGCGGTGAAGCTGGCGGAGATCTATGGTACTGCAGCAGACCGACAGAAGGCGAGAGTAGCTGGTCTGCTCCATGATTGTGCCAAGGATTATCCTGTAAACATGAGACTGCGTTTTTGTAAAGAATATAAGGTGAAAACCGATGAAATCATGGAAAAACAGACGGATCTGATCCACCCCTTCCTTGGGGCAGAGGTCGCTAAGAGGGAATATCAGGTCATGGATGAAGATATCCTGAACGCTATACGTTTCCATACCACAGGGCGTGCGGGCATGTCCATACTGGAAAAGATCATTTTCATTGCGGACTATATCGAACCCAACCGGGAAAAATTCGGTGGCTTGGATGAAGCAAGAAGACTGGCCTATCTGGACTTGGATCAGGCTATGGAATATATTTTGGAAAATACCATTGCTTACGTGAAGGCGAGAGGCAGACTGCTGCATCCCCTTTCTCTGGAAGCATTGGAATATTATAAAAATCGTTGAGAAGGAGGGAATATAATGAACGCATTGGAAGCTGCAAAGGTTGCCCAAGCAGCCTTGGAAGATAAGCTGGGAGAAGATATCAAGGCGCTGGATCTGAGAGGTCTGTCTAATATTGCGGACTGCTTTGTGATCGCCAGCGGGAAAAATGTGAACCAACTGAGAGCTATGGCAGATGAAGTGGAACAGAAGCTGTTCAAGGAAGGCGTGAAGCTGCACCACAGCGAAGGCTACAGCGGTGGTACATGGATTTTGCTGGATTTTGGCAATCTGCTGGTGCATTTGTTCAATAGAGAAGAAAGAGACTTCTATGGTCTGGATCATGTTTGGGGTGACGCAAAAAGCCTGTAATAAGTAGTTATTATAACAAAAATAGCAAAATCGAATAGTTGGAATTCGACAGAAAAAGCCCTCGATTGAGGGCTTTTTTTGTGAAAAATGACGTTTTTTTGATTTGGATTTGTAAAAATTTTTTGCCTTGAAACCATTCATCTGCTGAATTTGACAAGATTTTTTTGGGGACACAAAAAATACTTGAACATGAGGAAATTTTGCAGTACAGTTAATTTGTTAGGACAAGAAAATCCTCTTAAAATCGTGTTTTTTGAAATAAGAAAGGACGGAAACAATAATGGAAAAGATTTATCAGGGCAAGACAAAAGACGTTTACAAACTGGAAAATGGCAACGTGCTGCTGAAATTCAAAGACGACTGCACAGGCAAAGACGGCGTATTCGATCCCGGTGAAAACTCTGTTGGTCTGACAATCGAAGGTATCGGTAAAGCGAACCTGGAAACATCCATCAAATTCTTTGAAGTGCTGAAAGAAGCTGGTATCAAGACACATTATGTTTCCGCTGATTTGGATAACGCTACAATGGAAGTTCTGCCTGCAACAGTATTTGGCAAAGGTCTGGAAGTTATCTGCAGACTGAAAGCAACAGGCAGCTTCATCCGTCGTTACGGTGATTATATTGAAGACGGTACACCCATCGAAGGCGGCTATGTTGAAACAACATTCAAAAACGACGCACTGGGCGATCCTCTGGTAACAAAAGACGGTCTGGTTGTACTGGGTATCATGACTGGCGAAATGTACGACAGCATGAAAGAACAGACGCTGAAGATCACAAAGATTGTTGCTGCTGAACTGGCAAAGCTGGGTCTGGATCTGTATGATATCAAATTCGAATTCGGTTACAACAACGATGAAGTTATCCTGATCGATGAAATCGCTTCCGGTAACATGCGTGTATACAAAGACGGCAAATATGTTGATCCCGTTACACTGACAAAGATCATTAACGGCTGATTCAAATAAGCAAAAGTAAGGCGGTGCACACGGAAGCACCGTTTTTCTTTTGGAAAAAGAAAACCCTCTTTAATGTAGTGGCGGCTTAAGAAAACATACTTGGATTTTACTGATTTCTTAAGCCGCACTGGGAGGATGTCCCGCCTTAAGAAAACATTTTGCAAAAATGAAAAACCGAAAGAAATCTTGAGGATAAAGATTTCTTTCGGTTTTTTGTTTTCTTATAGGGACTCCTCTTACGGAGAGGGTATTTTTATTGCTTTTTATATTTTCCGTCAATCTTAGATAAGAAATACACGCAAACCAGAAGCACCAGCAAAAAGCCATAGAGCAGAGGGCGGCTGCCGGGAAAAAGCACATCCAAAATGGCCTTTGCCACAAAAACGGCACCGACGATCAGGTGCATCCTGCCGATCTCTTTCAAATAGGCGGGCAGATTTGCTTCATCGATATTTTCCAGACTGCGCTTGGTATAAAAGGTCGTATGACCATAGAGGGCAAAAACGCCTCTGGCAAAGAAATAAATACCTGCGAGAAAAAGCAGACTCATGACGTTCTTTCCTCCTTGCGGGCGGGGCAAAATCTTGCAACAGAGCCCGTTTCATGGTAAACTAAAAAAGATATACGGCAGGGATCAATAGGAGCGTTTGTTGGCTCTTTTGTTCAGGCTGGTCTGACGGTCGTTGGCCTGTTTCATCCATTCCTTCATCTTTTCTTCAAAATCGGAAGAAGCATTGACAGAGGACTGGGGACGGAAATATTCTTGAGCGGGGTTGGATGTTGTTTCTGTATGCTGTCTGCGGGGCTGCTTTTGGAAGGGCTTGTCGCTCTTGGGGCGGCGTTCTTCTTTCGGCAGGGCATCTCTGATGGAAAGGGCGATCTTATGGTTTTCTTCATCGATGGAAAGGACTTTTACTTTTACCATATCGCCAACTTTCACATGGTCGTTGATATCCTGAACGAAGCTGTTGGCTATCTGAGAGATATGCACCAGACCCTGTACATTGCTGAGGGAAACGATGGCACCAAAGGGTTTGACACGGACAACTTTACCTTCTACGATACTGCCTACTTCTAATTTTTCAGACATTCCTGTATACACTCCTGTTCAATTCGTTATGGTTTAAAAATTTGGCAAAATCAGCATATGCGTCAATTTTGCGTTCACTGATTCAGTATATCATAGAACGGAATGGAATACAAACAAAATTCAGATACATTTTGGAGGCAATTATGAAGAAAAAAGACGAAATCATTCTGGAAATTCAGGATGTAAATTTTCCCAATAAAGCCTATGGCTACTGCGAAGGGGAAAAGGTCATTGTAAAGAATACGGTACCCGGCCAGAAGGTGAAGGCGCAGGTATTCAAGAAAAAATCCAGTGGCGTCGAAGCTCGTCTGCTGGAAGTCATGGAACATTCCCCCCTGGAGCGGACAGAAGGAATGTGCTCCCATTATGAGCTTTGCGGCGGCTGCACCTACCAGACCCTGCGCCATGAAGAGGAACTGAAGCTGAAGGAACGCCAGGTGAAGCGTCTTTTGGAAAATGCCAATATCAATATCGGCAGTTGGGAAGGCATTGTGCCTGCTCCTTCCGAAACAGGCTATCGCAATAAATGCGAATTTTCTTTTGGGGATGAAGAAAAAGATGGTGCGCTGGCTTTGGGCATGCGAAAACGCATGAGCTACTACGAAGTGGTAACGCTGAAAGACTGCAATATCATCGACAAAGACTATTTGAGGATCGTGGAAGGCACATTGGTATTCTTTCAGGAAAGAAAGGTACCTTTCTATCATAAAGCTCGCCATGATGGCTGCCTGCGTCATTTGGTAGTCAGAAAAGGCGCGGTAACTGGCGAGATTTTGGTGAATCTGGTGACTTCCTCCGAAGTCCCTTTCGTTGTGGAAGAATTCAAAGATATGCTGCTGGCGCTGCCATTGGAAGGCAAGATCGGCGGTATCCTCCATTCCGTAAATGATGGTTTGGCAGATGTGGTAAAAAGCGATGAAATGCACCTGCTTTACGGCAGAGATTATTTCATGGAAAAACTTTTTGACCTGGAATTTAAGGTTTCCGTATATTCCTTCTTCCAGACCAATTCTGCCGGTGCGGAAAAGCTCTATTCCATCGTTAAGGATTTTGCCGGGGATGTAGCAAATAAGATGGTCTTTGATCTTTACTGTGGCACAGGCACCATCGGTCAGATTATGGCAGAGGCCGGCTCCAAAAAGGTAGTGGGCATCGAGCTGATTGAAGAAGCAGTTGTGGCTGCCAATGAAAATGCAAAGCGCAATCACCTAGAAAACTGTACTTTTATCGCAGGGGACGTTTTGCAGAAGGTGGATGAACTGGAGGATAAACCTGATTTGATTATCGTAGATCCTCCCAGAGATGGGATCCATCCCAAGGCCATCGGCAAAATCATCGGCTTTGGTGCCCCTGAGATCGTTTATGTTTCCTGCAAGCCCACTTCTCTGGCAAGAGATCTGGAAATTTTCCAGCAGGAAGGCTATAAAGTAGAAAAAGTGAAGCTGATGGATATGTTCCCCAGAACGGTACATGTGGAAGTCGTGTGTTGTCTACATCGGGTGAATTCGTAGAAGTGCTGAATTTTAGGCACTTTGCGAGGTATATGAGTTTCACACCCACAGGCAAACAAGGCAAGAAAAAGCAGATTATGAACGGCATTGAAGTGTCGGTAGTATTGCATCTGGTATGAGGAAACACATTCGGATGAAAGTAACATTTTTTATTCAATAGCATAGAAAAGAACCGAAAGGACGCTTATTTTCAGAGTTTCTGAAAGATGAGAGTCCTTTTTTTTATCCAGAATGAAAGGAGCAGATGAAAATGGCAAGGAAAAAAGAAATGTGTTCATTAAAGAGCAACGAGCTGGGTGCAGGTATTGTACTGATGAAATTGGATGAACTTCATAGCTTCGAGGGACATCCATTCAAGGTGGAAAGAAATCAGGAATTATTTGAACTGAGGAACAGCATTGAAAAAGAAGGAGTGTTAGTGCCACTATTGGTGCGAAAAAATCCGCATGGTGATGGTTACGAAATCATAGCCGGACACAGAAGAAAAGAGGCTGCACACTGGGCTGCTCTTGTGGAAGTTCCAGTGATTATCCGGGAGCTGGATGATGACCAGTCGGTCATAGCGATGGTAGACAGTAATCTGCAAAGAGAAAAAATATTGCCAAGTGAGAAAGCCTTTGCTTATAAGATGAGGCTGGAAGCAATGAATCATCAGGGCAGAGCAGATATTGGAACTTCGAGCCCAATGGAACCGAAGTGTGATGCAGAAATTGTAAATGTAGCAAAACTGGAAGTCGAAATACAGGAACTTGGAAAAGTGAAAATAAAGAAAACCGATAATACCAGATGCAAACGGAGCAATGAACAGCTTGCGAGGATGGTCGGAGAAAGTGTGACGCAGATCAAACGATATATCCGGCTGACGAATCTGATACCGAAGATATTAGACATGGTTGACAGGGAAGTGCTTGCCATACGTTCAGCAGTGGAATTATCATTTTTGACAGAAGAAGAACAGTATGAACTTCATGCTGTCATGGAGCTGGAACAAAGCATTCCTAATATTTCACAGGCAAATCGTCTGAAGAGGATGAGCCAGCAGAAATGTCTTGATATGGATAAAATCTATGAGATTTTGCAGGAGACAAAGCCAAATCAGAAAGAACAGATTAAGATACCGTTGGAACGGGTTGGAAAATACTTCCCGGCAGATTATACTCCGGCACAACAGATGGAATTGATAGAAAAGTTGTTGAAAAGCTGGGCGAAAAATAATAGGACAATGGCAAAATAAGAAAGGATGGAAGAAATTATGACAAAATTGACTTATACGAATGTAAATGGATATCTGATTCCAAATCTCATCTATAAATCCGGTGAGCAGATGGAACAACTTGGCAAATATGGATTTTTACGCAGAGACTATTTGAAGAATCACAGAAATTCAATGTATCAGGTAATGCTCCTGCAAGATAGTATTGGTGAACATCTGCTGGAAGTGGACAAGGCTGCCAGAGAACGGGAAGAACTTATCCTGAAACAGTTGGAAGAAAAAGACCCATTGCCGGATAAGGAGAAAGGCCAGATGGCATGGGTAAGAGCTGCAAATCAGCACAGAGCGATTGCAGAAGAGATTATTCTGAAAGAATTGATTTATGTATAAACGTTGCCAGTAAACAATCTGGCAAATAACTGATAAAAATAGAATATTGTGAGCGAAGTAAGGCGTGAGTCATGAAAATGTGGCTAACCTCTTTTTCTTTGCTTGAAAGGAAGTGATAAGTTTGAACAAGAAGTTTTTGAAGCATTATATGGAAACCAATCCAGAAGGAACTGCACAGACCTATATCTTTCTGGTGGACAATCAGGATATAGCGTTGAATATTGTGATGTCAGGTTATCAGGCACTTTGCCTGGTGCAGGAAGATGACAGATATTATTTCAGTGCAGATTCTTTTATAGAGGAAATGAGAGCCATTCAGTTTAATGGAAGCTGTCAGAGTGCATATCATTATGTGGCTGCCTGTACGGTGAAGTGGGTAAATGATAAGTTACTGACATTTTTCAAAGACGCTGGTCTTGACGGAAAAGCAGGCTGGCAGTTGTTCAAAGAGAAAGAGTATCTTGGCAAACTGGATAATCAGAAAGAAGTTGAAAAATTATTGGAACAGTATATTCTTCAGTTTGAGCGAGATCCAAAAAAAGAACCGGAACTGAGTCGGTTTCATTTATTTGATGCAAAAGGAAATGTGAAAGGTGTTCGGGATATGGAGATTGTAGATTACCTGGTGGAGAGTGTTCAGTTTTTTGTGGTGGGAATCACACCTTATTATTATGAACATGGCGTCTATTGGGAAGATCATAATGGGGTAAGAATGAAATACCGTATCCAGAAGCTAATCTATCGAGATCAGGTACAGAGTGGTGTGATTAAAAGAATCTATAATCTGCTGATTACACAGCCGAAAGTCCACAGAGAAGCTTATGAATTAAATAAACAGCCGGTAAGGTGGATTAATTTCAAAAACGGATATTATGATCCGGTTACAGGTGAAATGCTGGAACACAATCCGGAGTATTTGACAATCAATCAGATTCCATTTCCCTATTATCCAGAAGATCGTGAGCAGGTGTTACAAGGTGGAGAAAATATCAAAAAGTATCTTGCATCGTCTCTTCCTAACAAAGAAGAACAGCAGACATTCTGGGAGTATTTTGGATACTGCATGACACAGGATACGCAGTTTCAAAAATTCCTTACGCTGAAAGGAAATGGTGGAACCGGAAAGTCGGTGGCAGTATCGCTGATCCAGCATGTGGTTGGAATCACCAATATGTCCAGTATTTCTTTACAGGATTTGAACAAACGATTTTATGCTACTGGAATGTATGGAAAACTGTTAAATGCTTGTGCGGATATTCCATGTAAAGCAATGGAGAACACAGATGTATTAAAGAAAGCAGTCGGTGAAGACACACTGATCTATGAGAAAAAGGGACAGGATGCAATCCATTTTCACTCTTATGCAAAGTTACTCTTTTCTACCAATGAAATGCCACAGAATCTTGAGGATAAGTCGGATGCTTTTTATCGTAGATTATTGATTCTTGATATGAACCGGGTAGTAAAAAGCGGCGAAAAAGATCTGCATTTGAAGGAAAAGGTGCAGGTAGAATCCGATTATGCAATTCATATGGCGATGATTGCATTGAAAAATCTGTACGAACATGGAAAGTTTACTGAGAGCGAACACAGCAAAGAATGTGTAAGAGAGGTGCAACGGACGTCAGATAGTATCTGCGCTTTTATTGATGAGTCGTTGGTGCGTGTCAAAGGAAAACGTCTGAAACGCAGTGAAGTGTTTAATATGTACGAGGAATATTGCAAAGAGAATGGCAGACAGGGGCATGGTAAATCCAACTTTTTTAAGAATATGACAGACAAAGGATTCCTTCTGAAGCAGTATAATGGTGAGTTCTATTATCAGGATATTGCAGTTAAGGAAGAAGATTTCTATACAGTAGATCTAGAAGAGAGAGTACCTTTTGACGAAATAGATACAGATTATAAACAGTTACAATTAAATATGAATCAGGAAACTAAGGGCATTTAGGGCAAAATAAGCAAAAAGAAATGTTACCGGAGCAGGAGAAATAACAAAGATAGCTGCCAGAATACATAAAATTTTGCTTTTTTTACACTGACTGCCCTTTTTCATGTATCAACATTTTAGCTGATACAAATATAAGTTTTTCCTGAATTTGGGAAAAAGTCAAAATAAAAATTAAGAAAGTATGAGGTATGAATATGAGAATGATGAAAAACAACAGAAATGAAACAATTATGGTGATCGGGATTGACCATGGTTATGGAAACATGAAGACAGCAACCAGATGTTTTCCATCCGGTGTAGCAAGATATGATAAGGAGCCAATCTTTCAGAATAATCTGCTTGTTTACAATGGTATGTATTATCAGATTGGAGAAGAACACAAGGAATTCTGTGCAGAGAAAACGCAGGATGAGGACTATTATGTACTGACACTGGCTGCGATTGCAAGAGAACTGGATGGAAAAGGAATGAACAGTGCAAAGGTGCATCTTGCCGCAGGATTACCTTTGACCTGGGTGGCTACTCAGAAAGAGGATTTCCAGAAATACCTGCTTCAGAATGAAAGTATGGATTTTACGTTCCGTAATAAACAGTATCACATTGAGTTTGAAGGAGCGGATATCTACCCACAGGGATTTGCGGCAGCTTTTTATCGCTTGCAGGATTTCAAGGGAATCAATATGCTGGCTGATATTGGGAATGGAACTATGAACATTATGTATATCAACAATTCCCGTCCGGTGGAGAAAAAGTGTTTTACAGAAAAATATGGGACACACCAGTGTGTGCTTGCAGTCCGGGAAAGTCTGCTGAAAGAACAGGGAACGGTGGTAGATGATCTTGTGATTGAACAGGTGATCCGTACCGGAAGTGCTGATATTGGAGAAAAATATCTGGCTGTGATCCGTAAGGCTGCCCGTGATTATACAAGAGAATTTTTTCATAAGCTGAGAGAACGGGAATACAATCCGGAGCTGATGCGTTTATATGTAGTTGGCGGTGGTGGCTGCATGGTTCAGAACTTCGGGGAATATGACAAAGAACGGGTGACGATTGTTCGAGACATCTGTGCAACTGCGAAAGGCTATGAAGCCATGACGGTGAGAAAAATACAGAAGAACGGAGGAATGCTGGTATGAGAAAAGAACGGAAAATCATCAACACCAATATACGCCTGAATCTTGGTGACGAGCAGGATCGGCAGGCCTGGGAATATCTTCAGACAATGGACAGACAGAAATATAAATCCTATACGAAAGCAGTTGTGGCAGCGTTAAATGATTATTTTGCCAGAGAGTACAGGAATGAAGAAGATCCATATCTAGAAACCAGAGAAAAGGAAGATGCTTTTCTTCAAAGAGTAGAGACAGCTATCCGGGATGGGGTAAAAGAATCTGTTCCGATGGCTATGGCAAAGAATCTGTTTGAAATGCTGACACCATTTGTAAAAGAATCAGTGGGAGAAAAAGAATTGTCTGATCCGGCAAAGAAAAAGGTAAGTGAACAGCATACGGAAGATGCAATGTACTGGGAACAGGAAGCAGATCTTGATGCGGCATTAGATTTTGCAGATAGTTTTTAAAATTCTGGCTGTTGTGTTCTTGCTTGTAGCTGGATTGCTTGGAATGATCTGGTATCCACACCCCAAGAGCATGAAATTAGAAAAGCTGATGGATGAATTTTTTGATATCGGCAAAAAAGAAAAATAACAGAAATAATGGAGCTGAATGACAGAGTAGAGCAGTTTCATAAAAACAGAACAACAGAGAAAATCGTGGCAGTGATGGCATTTTTTAGGGAGAAAATCCTGGAGATGTTCATGACTGCCAGTTTTTATGCTTTTGAACAGAAAAGAAGATGAATCAAAAGAAAAGGAACAGAAATAAAAAGAAGTTTGGCAGAGAAAAGGGTAGCCAGAGTGAAAGAGAATGGAGTGGATACGGTACAGGATTGTCCGGTACTTCGCACCGGAGTGTTGTGTGAAAAGCCTGTTCCAGAAATCTGGAATACTTTGTAAAGGGGAGTAATCCGGACTTCTTCCACAGCCTTTCCCCACACCACAACCCCACAATCATCAGCCGCTTTCTATCCTGGAAGATGCTACAGGAAGAAACAGTGAGGATGTTCTTAAAGTGGCGGCAGATGACAGGCAAGTTTCGCAAAGTGGCAAGCCACTCTGCACCGGAGCCAGCCTTTGGGCTGTTCCTAAACTTGCCAGAGGGCTCTGCCCCTTGGAACCCCGGCACGTCAATGGCGTAAGTAATCCCGCGAAATGTCCACCGGACATTCCTTCGGAAGACTTACTGATTGACTAGGACGCTGTCCTGCACCTGTATAAGGGAGCGTTGCACTCCCTTATATATCCCCTGCTAATCTACCAGCCGGAAAGGTTATGGCTGTTTTATAAAAAAGATAGAGTGAAGAAAGGAGACAATGATTTATGCGAAAACGAAATTACACTGTAACAATACGGATGAATAAGGCAGAGTATGATCTGCTTCAAAATAAAGTAAAGGAATCTGGACAGACTCAGCAGGCGGTTGTAATTCATGCAATAGCAGGGCTAAAAATTGCATCCGCAGAGGAAGTGGAAGAATTGAAAAAGCTGAATCTGATGCTTGCAGAGGTACTCAGCCAGCTTCGTGGTATTGCTACAAATATCAACCAGGTTGCACGGAAAATGAATGCTGGTGGCTTTATACCAAGAGAGGATATTTTCTATTATCTCAATCAGAATATCCTTAAATACCGGAAGGAGAGTGAAAAGATATGGCAGTCAATAAGACGGTTAATAAGCGGACAAATTCTCATGGAGCAATGAGAAACTGTATCGAATATGTATTGCGTCAGGACAAGACCGATGAGCAACTTGCCT
Source organism: uncultured Clostridia bacterium (assembly GCA_937901125.1). Lineage (GTDB taxonomy): Bacteria > Bacillota > Clostridia > Lachnospirales > Anaerotignaceae > Anaerotignum_A. Next base: position 71,278 of record CALCGT010000059.1, read on the forward strand.
ATGTGACTGGCCCTTACTGCCATGATGCAATCAACTATGATCTTGTGTATCGCACATTTCTGGAAGAAAAGAAATTATGGAATAAAGACTCTGGAAGAATGTATGCCCACAATATTATTTCCTGGCATAAGGACGAGCAGATTACACCAGAGCAGGCATTTGAATTTGGAAAAGAATTTGCAGAAAATTGGTTTCAGGGATTCCAGACCTTAGTGGCAGCCCACAAGGATAAAAATCATATTCATTGCCATCTGGTGACAAATTCTGTCAGCTATGAGGATGGAAGGAAACTGCATACTACGAAAAAAGATTTGGAGCGGATGAAGCAGTTTACAAATCGGATGTGCCGGGAACGAGGATTGACCGTTGCGGAAAAAGGAAAACACTTTGACGGAAGTCAGATCGAAAAAGGCGAAGTCATTGCATGGAGCAAGGATAAATATAATCTGTTCCGGCAACAGGCAAAGGACAGCTTTGTGGCTGACTGTGCAATGGCTGTCTTAAAAGCACTGGAAAATTGTATCAGTAAAGAAAAGTTTATAGAAAAAATGAAGCAGTTTGGATGGAACGTGAACTGGACAGAAAAGCGAAAGCACGTTGTATTCCAGAATCAGGATGGGAAGAAAGTGCGTGACAGCAATCTGTCCAGAACATTCCATTTGGATATCAGTAAGGAGGCATTGGAGAATGAATTTAATGGAAATTACGAAAGGATACGAGTCGAATCAGAACGAACAAACGGGGCAGACGAAGAACTTGCCGGATACTACCGACAGGTGGAAGCAGCTTGCGAAGGAACAGGCAGCATCACTGGAGAAAGTGACAGCAGAGAGGGACGAGTTGCAGGTGAGATATCAGAAAATGAGCGAGTTTATACGGGAATTCCAGGAAAGGACACACAAGTTGAAAATGGAAAAACAGAAGCTATTCTTCGAGAATCACGAAATGCAAGAAGAAATGCAGAAGTCGAACGCCGAAATTCAGCAGATGACAGCAGAACTGTCCGAAATGCGGAAACTCAATCAGTCTTTACAGCAGAGCAACGACGACTTGAGAAACAGAAACGGATTGATGAGCAGGAGCGAGCAAGAGCGGCTCAAAGAAGAAATAAAAGACGTTCGGGACCGGAACTCTAAATTACAGATACAGGTGAACCAATCATCGGTGGAAGCGGTTGAACAGGCACAGCAAAAACAGGAAGAATGCACTGTAGTCAAGTAAGTGGACACGTTTTATAAAGAAAAAGTTTTGAGGACAGCTGATTAGACTTGTCCCCAGTACATT
>CALCGT010000060.1 GCA_937901125.1 uncultured Clostridia bacterium
AACCCCTTATGAAGTTTATTTTTCTGTATCGTTGCACTTGACTTGACAATTCAAGCAACAAAACCTTTTGCGTGCTTTTCTTGAAGTTTGGCAACAGCATTATTATAGGCTTCCAACTTCCTATAATGGTTTTTGGTTTCGTTAGCCACATGATACAAACGATGAAGCTCATCATAGAAAAATACCCTAAGCTGTTCCTCCAGAGTTATTCTTGCCGGAGTTTCGTTAAAGTAGTTTCTCTGAGAATTGGGGATGAGATTTTTATCTACAGTAAAAATCTCTCCTATAAAGTAACTGTTTCCTCGGTCTTCTTTGAACAAGGATGCAACAGCCGTATTATCCCCGATTTGAATATTCCCTTGTCTCAATCTAAATCCATACATAGGATTCAATGCTTTCGGAATAGCCTTTTCAAATCGGCACAAACCATACCACGCCCATGCTATCAATGTTTTTCCATCGTAAAAGTCCTTAAACTCCACGCCAAAAACATCATCATAGATTTTTTGTGCATTATCTGCACCTTCATACAAACGAGTTTTATATTCCTTAAAAAGCTGTGCTCCATTAACAGTAACCTTGTATTCGTCAATGGTAAATCCAAGCTCCTTGGCATGACCATAAATATCATGCCTATAATAAAACTTGTTTGTATAAGGACAGGTGCAACAAAACTCAAATAGTCACGAACTCCTGCGGTATCGAGCAAATCGGTGTTTTCGTGGTTAATATCAATCAGCTCAACCTTAAAATAATGTTTATTCTTTTCTTCCTTGTCCGTTTCAGTTGTTACGATTGCATCAAGAATTTCATCAACGGTATACTTCTTATCCGAAATCAACATCTCACGCATCAACTTCGCATCAAAGCTCATTCGAGAAGCTATTGCCTCTCCTGCGTATGATGTTGTAAAGACCAATGTTCGACAATACGCCAAACCACAAAGGCGTCCAATTCCTCGGAAACCCTTGTCCACACCAATCTTTTTGTCGGAGTTTGCAATATCGCCCAACTGTGCAACAAAATCTTTTTCTCGCACACCTGTAGCATTATCTTCAATCGAAACATATCGTTTCTTCTGGTCGATAAAAATTGAGACTTCCGCTACTTCGGGTGTTACAATTCCACTATCTATTGCCTTGTCAATCTGGTCACAGGCATTTTGCACATATTCTCTGTAAGCTACCTTTGAGTCCGAATACATACCCGTTGTCAGATTTTCAAGAATATTCTTTCCTATCTTAGCCATGTCATTTCACTTCCATCATTTTATCTGTTTATAAATCGGCTTCGGGAATTTGATGTGCAACATAGACCTAAAAATAGGATTTTGCACAATGTATTCGCCTTGCTTTAATCTTGTCATCATGGTTTTATATACAGGTGGAACGCTCTTATAATCGCTCTTTGTAACCTCGATAGAGTTCGTTCTTCCGTAAGCATGAGTAGAGCAGTTACCCGTTACTCTATCGTGGATTGCACTTCTAAACTGTTCTGCGGCAAACAGGACAACACCTAACGAACGTCCTCTTTCTGCAACATCAAGAATCTGCTGAAGAATCGGAGAGTGGCGAGGTGCGTCTTTAGAAGCATACTTATTCAGCTCGTCTATGAAAATAACAATTCTGGATGGAGGTGCCACACCTTCGTCTCCGTTGTACTCACCAAGCTGCAAGTTGTACAGTGTCCTAACCGCATCGCCAAATACATATGCCTGCTTATCTTCCGAGAGCTTAGCAATGTCAATGACATGGACTTCATTCTTTTTGATGTACTTAAGCGAATCACCAAGCCTCGTTTCAGCCTTACTTTCATCAACAGCTCTTGCGAAAATGGCAGTTTTGTCGTTAATCGCCTTATTTACAATGCGGTAGAATTTTCGCCAGCTCGAAATTGGAATTTCCTTATCAGTTGTTCCACCGGCATTGCATTTTTCCTTAATAGCTTCAAGGAACTCCTGCCAGTCATTTACTGAACTAAATTTACCTTGCCCCGCCATAATATAGTTGATGATTGCATCCATAGTCTGAGTAGTATCATCAATGTTGGAGAACATCAAATCCAAGTTGTTGCGGTCATATTTGTAGATATACTTGAACTTCTTTGCTTTTTTCTTCTTTACATTATCAGCCACTTCTTCCGGCTTCAAATATGTATTCCAGTATTTTTCAGTAGAGTACGGGTAATAATAGGTCACATTTTGGAAAGGTTCTGCTGACAAGCCTAATTCCTCGTACATAGCAAGATTTTCTTTTCGTGCCTGTTCAGGATTTTCCTCATCACTATAATCATTTGGTTGGTCAATGGTTAAAAGGTCTCTACCCTTAACATTGAACATGACAAATGCAACGGAATCCTCCTCGTCCTCACTGTTCAAGTATCTATCCTGGATAGCTTTCATCAAAAACATTGCGTAGGATGTTTTTGCAGCGAGACCAGAAATACCAGAGATATTCAGATGGGCACCCTCTGGACCGATAATAAACTTAGAGTTCAGCCGTACAGGAAGCATAACCTTTTCACATCCGACAGTTCCTTCGTACATTTCAAGATAACCACATACCAACGGATTGCGAATGTCTTTCAATCCTAATGCGTATTCAATTTCGTTAGCTGTTGCGAGATAAACCTTAGCATTGCTTTGGCAAGGAATGTAGATGTTTTTTGTGTTACACACAACCTTTGCCTGTACATAGTTCATGCCCACACGCAAAGTAGGACTTTCGACACCCACATCACCAAAATCGCTTGATATATAGTTTGTCAAAAAACTCGCCGCATCGGTAATATGAGATATATCTTCAATCATTCCGTATGAAAAAGAGCCGTTAACATGTTCAACCTTTACAATATCAAATGGATTTAGTATGAGCGTAGGATTAGTCCAAAACGCAAAATTATCAATAGTCGTAGGGGCTTTTTCCGTCGCCAACACACGACCTATAATCTTAGAATTTTTCACGATATTTCCTCCTTAGAATAAGTGCAGAAACATTTCTGTACTCATATATTTGCTTTTTACGAAAGACTCTGTCAAGAAAACAGGATATAGATGATTCGCCCATCGTTTATCCGTACCGTAGCACGTTGGAGTTCGCTCATTTATCAGCGTTGCACTCAACAAATCAATTTCATCACTGTCTATGCCAATGCCGTATTCCTCATCCATAAGAATCTTTTCCACCTTAATCACACCATCGAAAGGTGTTCTGGTGTGTTTCTTGTCTCTGATTCTTATGTACCAAACTGCAAATTGAACATTTCCTAAGAAAGCCTTGTTTTCATAGAGCGCAACTGGAGTTCTATGGAATAAGGGGAGGTCGGCAATGTAGTTCGCATTTGGTTTGCCGGTATGGTCTAAGATGCTTTCGGGATTAAAGGATTTAGAAACACCTATAACCCAACGATAGTTATGTTTTATCTTCTGAAGTTCTCGCAAATCGCCTCTGCCTGTTTTCATAGGCTTATATTCCAGAGAGCCGTCTTTAAGCAGATAATTGTTCTGATTGATTCTTCCTGCTTTCACCAATTCTGCAACCATTTCTTTTTCGGACTGTATCATATAGTCTTGGATGCAGGCTATACCACTATCCTCAACTTTGCCTTTTCGCTTGTCTTTTGGCATTGTATACGGAAGAATAGCGGAAAACTCAATTCCTAATCGCTTCAACTCGGCACTCTTATTCAGCTTGACTGTTTTTGCTGCGAAGAACTCCTCATCGCCCCATCCATCTGCATTGCATACATTGGGCAATGATAACACAAGCCTTCTATAAAACTTTTCGGCGTGCATAACGCCATCTACTCGTCTACAACATCCTACACCAACTTGTCCAGCGACAACGGGATAAACTTGCTTGTTATAAGAAATGTCGTCAACTTTATAAGCGTGGCGAGAACCATCTAAAAAATAACTGATAACTGGAGGACTACCTGCCAACCGTTTTGCGTAGTCCCCGAGGGGAACAGGCTTTTTGTGGTGTGTAGTCTCGCCGGACACTTGCCATTTCATAATTTTGCTGCCATCATCATCGTAATCAAATGACGGCATTCCTATAGTGTCAAACGAATATTTTTCTGTATTGTAACTTTTACCATTCGTTTCTTTAGCTATTATCTGCATTATCTTTGCCATGCTGTCACTCCCTCAATTAAGAATCATCTTCGTCAAAATCAACCTTAATTGAGTTAACATTGCAAAAAGTATTGATTTTTTTCATAGCAGCATAGTTTGGTTTTGACTTCCCACGTTCCCAACGATTTACCGTCGAGAATGATACACCTATCTCTTTTGCGAATGATTCTTGACTAAGATAAGCGACCTTTCGGATGTATTTAATTCCTTCTGAAAAATTCATATTCTCACCTCTATAATATGCGGTGTTTATACAATAACCCATTATATATTATAGCGAGTTTGCTATGGAAATGCAATAGCAGAGCTATAAAATTCAGAAAGAATTTACATTTCAGCGGCTCTAAAGCTGTATTTTTGATGATTATTCACAGTTTGATACTCTATGCCTCTATGTAATGTTGCGGTCAAAACATCAAGTACAGACCCGACATTTTAACCGCAAATCAACCCTTATTGATACATTACTTCATAGTTCTTCTGGAACGCTTTTGCTGTTCTCTTAATCGCTCAGTCTCTCGCCTGCGGTAGTCACGAATGGACACATCTACAAAAACAGGATGACTGTCCGGCACATACTTATGGTGGGGTACTCGCTCAACCTCCATTACCATGTTGTAGTAGAAGTTACGATACCAGTCCGTGATTTCCTCATTACTCAGCTTGGTTGCCAGAGTGTAAAATTCTTTCTTGGCGGCAGGGTCAACTGCCAGAGCTTCGGCATGGCGAAGTCTCTCAACACTCAGGTCTCGGTTCGGGCATCCGAAAGCGAACAGGATTTTCTTTTCATTCATACTCATCATCATAGTGTTGTCCTCCTTAGTCATTGTCGGCTTTTGCATTAAAGCCATTCTGCTTTGCGTATTCACTTACTTTTCGTCTGCGTTCCTCGCTCGTCGGAGGTTGCAGACGGATGGATAATCTGGACTTGTCCAGGACATAAGAAACCCCGCCTTGCTCACAAGATTTTTCCAGTCGGCACAAGTCGGGGTACTTCTTACTGAAATTTGCCAGTCGCTTTCGCAATCCGGCATTATAGGTGTGGATGCTTGCGGTATCCTCACCCTCATTGAACAGAACAATAGTTTCTTTCTCATACTTCGTCAGCTTCGCCATAGAATTGCGAAAAGCCCATCAAATGAATGATAAGGCAGTTTGGGAAGCTTATGACAAGACTTGGGATATTAAATCGGAATCTGCTTGTGTTGCAGAACTGATGAAAATGTATCAGGAGATGGTAGAAAACGGGAAGTAAGAAATGGCGGAAAAATCAGTTTATTTTTAATTAACAAGGCAGGTGTCTATTCTAACAATTTCTAATAATTTTCTAAGAAAAATTTTTGTTTTCTGATATTTTCAATTTGTACTGCGTTTTCGGAAATGCCGGAAAATCAACGTTTTTCCGAAAAAGTGATACGCCGGACTATTAGAAAAAACGGGAAAATAGGCAGGTGAATCTGCCTCATAACCCGGAGGTCGTCGGTTCAAATCCGGCCTCCGCAATCAAAAAAATAGCATCCACGAATGTGGGTGCTATTTTTTGATTTTAAACGCTAGAACAGGCGACTATATTTCGAGATAAGAAGCATCGGTTCAAAGCCGGATTTTGCAGTGCAACTTACTGTTTTTCCCCGAAAATCAAGGCTCTGCGAAAAAAATGCTTTGCACTGAAACATTTTCGTGATATAATTCTAATGTTATAGGGCGAAATATAGAGAAAACAACTATTTTTTGAGGAACGGCGGCAGTTCTGCCCGTTCAGATGTATATATGGTCCTTTGGAAATCATTGGAAGGATGTTGTTTTTATGGATAAATTGGTTGTAAAAGGCCGTAAAAGACTGACAGGGGAAGTGACCATCAGCGGCGCAAAGAATGCGGCAGTGGCAGTCATCCCTGCGGCGGTAATGGCAACAGGCGTAAGCGTTCTGGAAAATCTTCCCAGTATCGAAGACGTAAGAAATATCTGCCATACCATCGAAGAAATGGGCGGCAAATGCAGATTTTTAGATAAACACACTTTGGAGATCGATTGTAACGAAGGCGTAAGCTATCAGGCTACCTTCGAAGGCGTACAGAAAATGCGCGCTTCCTATTACCTGATCGGTGCGCTGCTGGCTCGTTATAAAAAAGCGGAAGTGGCAATGCCCGGCGGCTGCAACTTCGGCAAACGTCCCATCGACCTGCACCTGAAGGGCTTCCGTGCTTTGGGGGCTACGGTCATCGAAGAAGAGGGCATGGTAAAGGCCTATGCGGAAAAGCTGGTGGGTACCTCCATCTACATGGATCAGGTGAGCGTTGGTGCCACCATCAATGTGATGCTGGCGGCTACCATGGCAGAAGGTGTGACCACCATTGAAAATGCGGCGAAAGAACCTCATGTTGTAGATACAGCAAACTATCTGAACATGATGGGTGCAAATATCAAGGGTGCGGGGACAGATGTCATCCGTATCAAGGGGGTATCTGAACTGAAGGGTGCCCAGTATACCATCATTCCCGACCAGATCGAAGCAGGTACCTACATGATCGCGGCGGCAATTACAGGCGGCGATGTGCTGGTGAAAAATATCATTCCCAAGCACATGGATTCCCTGACAGCGAAGCTGGATGAAATGAATGTAAAAGTAGCGGAATGGGAAGATTCCATTCGTGTTATGGCGGATGAACCTCTTCGTGCAGTCAATGTCAAAACCATGAGCTATCCCGGTTTCCCTACAGACCTGCAGCCTCAGATTGCCACACTGCTGGCAGTCTGCAACGGCACTAGCGTGCTGACAGAAAATGTCTGGGAAAATCGGTATCAGTATATGGATGAACTGCGTAAGCTGGGCGCAGATGTGGAGATCAACGGCAGAGTGGCAACGATTCACGGCATCAGAAATTTCCACGGCGCAGAAGTTTCCGCAACAGACCTGCGTGCGGGGGCAGCTATGATTTTGGCTGGACTGGCAGCAGAAGGCGAAACGATCATCGATGGTGTTCGCTATATCGATAGAGGCTATGAGGATGTCGAAGAAAAATTCAGAGCTATGGGTGCGGATATCGACCGTATCAAGAGCGAATAAGTAATTTGAAAAATACAACAAAGCTTCGGACATGGTTTCGAAGCTTGTTTTATGAAAGCGAAGGAAGCCATGGCTTTAGGGAAAAGAGGTGGGATCATCTTGCGGCTAGAATTTTGCACCATCGCCAGTGGGAGCAGCGGCAACTGTACATATATCGGCACAGATTATACAAAAATACTCATCGATGCGGGCATCAGCGGCAAGAAGATCGAAGAAGGACTGGCAGAGTTGAAGCTGACGGGCAATGAGATCGATGCGCTTTTCATTACCCACGAGCACGTAGACCATATCAAAGGGGCAGGCATCCTGTCCAGACGCTTTGATATCCCTGTTTTTGCTACAGCGGAAACTTGGACGGCTATGGAAGGCAGCTTGGGGAAGATTGCGCCCAGCAATAAGCGCATCATTTATGCTGATGAGGTCTGTGCTGTCAATGACATCTGCGTGAAGCCCTTTGCCATTCCCCATGATGCGGCGGAGCCGGTGGGCTATACGATTCTCACCGGGAAAAAGAAGATCACACTGGCAACGGATATCGGTCATGTGACGGATACCATTCGGGAAAATATCGAGGACAGCGACCTGCTGCTTTTGGAATCCAACCATGACATCGATATGTTGCAGAAAGGCAGCTATCCATGGCACCTGAAACAGCGCATCCTAGGCGAAAAGGGACACCTTTCCAATGTGGCTGCAGGGAAGCTTCTGGCGGAAGTGATGACAGGGAAGATGAAATATGTGTTCCTGGGACACCTCAGCGATGAAAACAACAATCCCCATTTGGCCTATGAAACAGTGGAAGAGATCCTGCGGAAGAAGCAGATCGAAGTGGGCACCCACCTGAGAATGGATATGGCCAGCCGTTTCCGCAATGGTGTGAAGGTGGAATTATAACAGGAGGTCGTTATGAAAGTTACGATCGTTTGTGTTGGAAAATTGAAAGAAAAATATTGGCGGGATGCCATTGCAGAGTATAGCAAGCGTCTCAGCCGTTATATGAAGTTGGACATTATCGAGTTGGCGGATGAAAAGGCACCAGAAACCATGAGCCCTGCTCAGGAGGCGGAGGTCAAGGAAAAAGAAGGTCAGCGCATCCTGAAAAATGTGAAGGACGATGCCTTTGTGGTGGCATTGGCAGTGGAAGGAAAGCAGCTTTCTTCCGAAGAACTGGCGGATTTTATGGCGAAGAAAGGCGTTGGCGGTGTTAGCCACATGGTGTTTATCATTGGCGGTTCCCTGGGGCTGTCGCCTGCAGTGATGCAAAGAGCGGATTTTGCATTGAGTTTTTCCAGGATGACGTTCCCCCATCAGATGATGCGGGTGGTTTTGCTGGAGCAGATCTACCGTTCCGAGCGTATCCAGAGAAACGAGCCATACCATAAGTAAAAGACTGTGGGGCGCTGCCCCGCCACCTCGCAAGGGCATCAAGCCCTTGACCTGAATGTCACAAAACTGCGTTTTGTGGAGGGGCGAGAGGAAGAAATGGAAGAAGGGGAGTACAGTAAAATGAAAAGAGCAAAAATCATAAGATTTATCGGGATCGTATGTTGGTTTTTAGCGTTATTCATCCTGCTTGACGGGCATCAGGAAAAGAAGGCTGCCAAGGAAGCGGAAGAGGCGGAACAGAAGGCAATTGTGAACCAGATGGAGGAAAGCGGCGAAGAAACAGATGTGGAAAGCACAGTGATCTTCCCCGAAGATTAAGAATATCGTAAGAAATGAAAGCAGCACACCTGTAGACAAGGTGTGCTGCTTTTGTTATGCTGGAAGAAGAGGCAAAGGTTGTTGTGCTGAAAAAAAGGAGAAAGGGGGAATCCGTATGAAAAAAGAGAATATCATCGGCTTTTCTGCAGTTGTAATAACCGTTCTTGTATTGCTGTTTTTCAGAAATTACTCTGTTTCTAGAATCTATACCATGGATGAAAAGGAACTGACGAAGGCGCAGGTGACAAAAAAGGTTCCGATGTTGGAAATTACAGAAGAGGATTATCTTTTGCGAGATGCTCTTTTGGAAATGGATATGGTGCAGGATGCTTTTTCATCGGAGGAACCGTCTGTTTTGTTGGATACAGAAGAATTTACTTCTCTGGTGGGAGAATTTTTTCCAGAAAGCTTTGCATTGAAAGAAGCTTTTGTGATGGGGGAAACGGTTGGCCTTGATTTTTGGTCAGATAAAGTGCGTATCATTTATGAGATGTATGGAAAAGAACATTTTTACAAAACACTGGCTGTTTTGGATAACGATGGAAGGGGCGAGCCTATTTATACAAATCATAATAATGAGAAGTTTACAAAGATAAAAGAACACCTTGAAAAAATTGAAATTGAGCTGAATTGAAAAAAGACTGCTTCTTTTATTTCGGAAGCAGTCTTATTTTTTTATCGTTCATTCTATTTTTTTCCGCAGCAAACGAAGTTTGCTGTAAATGGGGTTCCAGGGGTATGAGCACCGCCAAGATTAAGGCAGCGGCGCAGCCGTCTTCCCGCAGGGAAGATGCTTGACAGAATTTCCTTGGTGGGAGTAAATGGCTGCCGACTGTTGTGTCGGTCAGTTATGCACTGCGAAGCAGTGCAACAGGGCAACGCCCTCAAGGTTTCAAAAACGCTTCGCCAATCTTGAACACATCCCCGGCGCCGATGGTCAGCAGCAGGTCGCCGCTCTTGCAGTGTTCTTCCAGATAGGTGCGGATAGCTTCAAAATTGCCTACGTATCGTGCGGATTTGCCGGCTTGGGCCACCCGTTCTGCCAGCATAGCCGCAGAAATGGAACCATCGTCCGTTTCTCTGGCAGCATAAATATCCGCAATGATGATCTCATCTGCATCGCCAAAGGCTTCCCCAAATTCATCAAAGAGGAATTTGGTTCTGGAATACGTATGGGGCTGGAATACACACCATGTAGTATTGTGCTGCACTTTTTTCGCAGCTGCCAGTGCCGCTTTGATCTCTGTCGGGTGGTGGGCATAATCGTCGATGACAACGACGCCGTTTTTTTCGCCCTTGCGCTGGAAACGGCGTTCGGTGCCTGTAAAATGCAGCAGCCCCTTGCGGCAATCTGCCGCGGAAATGCCAAGATAATGGGCAGATGCGATGGATGCCAGCGCATTCATGATATTATGGTCGCCAGGCACATTCAGGTGAAAATTGCCAAACAGCTCCCCTTTGTAATATACGTCGAAGGTGTTTTTGCCATCGGGTTCGTGGATGATATTTTTCGCCTGCCATGCGGCGCCATTTTCCAGACCAAAGGTTTTAACAGCACAGTTCAGACCTGCTGTCAATTCGTCCACATTTTCAATTGCCTGATTGATGATCACTGCACCGTTTTCGGGTACCCGCTGGGCAAAGGCATGGAAGGAACGGCGGATATTCTCCAGATTTTTGAAATAATCCAGATGGTCACTTTCCACATTCAGGATGACGCCGACCATGGGCTCAAACTGCAGGAAACTGTCGAAATATTCGCAGGCTTCTGCCACAAAATAGGGGGAATGCCCGATTTTCAGGTTGCTGCCGATGGTGGGCAGGATGCCGCCCACGGTAATGGTGGGGTCGGTATTCGCCGCTAGCAGGATCTCGGATACCATGGATGTGGTCGTTGTTTTACCATGAGTGCCGGCTACCGCAACGGAATTGTTGTATTCCGCCATAATTTCTCCCAGCAAATGGGCTCTGTCCATCAGGGGAATGTTTTTCGCTGTTGCTGCCCGGAATTCCGGGTTATCGGGATGGATGGCTGCGGTGTAAACGACCAGATCTACATCGTCTGTGATATTTTCAGCTTTATGGCCGAAATTGATATGGATACCAAGGCTTTCCAAATGCTTGGTAACAGGCGTTTCCTTGATATCTGTGCCAGAGACGATACAGCCACGGTCGGCTAAGATCTCAGCAAGACCGGACATACTGATGCCGCCGATGCCGATGAAATAAATATGCTGATCTTTTTTGAATGTTGTCATTTATTGATCTCCTCAATTTCTATGAAATGGGTTCATTTTTTGCTCGAATCTTTTTGGACATATTTTGTTTATCATTATAGTATACTAAATCTGGAAAGGCAACGTTTTACATCTGTATTTCTATATTTTATACAGAAAAATCAAAAAATAAACCTATTTTACTATGATCCATTTTTGCAATTTGCTGTCTAAAAACGGACGAAAATTGTCAAAAACAGGTAAATCTTCGTTATAAAATAAGAGGAGAACCTTTCCATTTTTGTATCCTTGTGCTATAATATAAAGAACAAAGTACACTGCTTTGTTACATATATACAACCTGAAAAGATAGGGGTGTGGGTAATATGCGTAAAAAAGAAATGATAGCAATGTTGTTGGCAGGTGGTCAGGGTAGCCGCCTGGGCGTGCTTACAAGAAAAGTAGCAAAACCCGCTGTGGCTTACGGCGGTCGTTATCGTATCATCGATTTTCCTTTGAGCAACTGCATCAATTCCGGCGTGGACACCGTGGGTGTGCTGACACAGTATCAGCCTCTGCGTTTGAATCAGCATATCGGTATCGGTATTCCTTGGGATCTGGATAAGAAAAACGGTGGTGTGACCATTCTAGCACCCCATGTTAAAACAGGCGATTCCGGCGAATGGTTTGCAGGTACAGCCAATGCGATCTATCAGAATATCGATTTTATCGACAGCAATAATCCGGAATATGTGTTGATCCTCTCCGGTGACCATATCTATAAAATGGACTATTCCAAAATGCTGGCATTCCATAAAGAAAATGGTGCGGCGGCGACAATCGCCGTTATGGAAGTTCCTATGGAGGAAGCAAGCCGTTTTGGCATCATGAATACAGAAGCCGGCGACAAGATCTATGAATTTGAAGAAAAACCTGAAAATCCCAAGAGCAATCTGGCTTCTATGGGCATCTATATCTTTACCTGGGACAGACTGCGGGAAGCTCTGATCGAAGATAACTCTATCCATCCCGATAGTGACTTCGGCAAGCACATCATCCCTAAAATGCTGGATGAAGGTCAGCCCATGTATGCATGGCGCTTTCAGGGCTACTGGAAAGACGTTGGCACTATCCAGTCCTATTGGGAATCCAACATGGATCTGATTCGTACTCTGCCCGAATTCAACCTGTATGAGGATTTCTGGAAGATCTATACAAACAGCGATCATCAGCCTCCTCAGTATACAGCAGCAGGTGCAAAGGTGGAAGAATCCCTATTGACGGACGGCTGTGAGATCTACGGCGAAGTTTACCGCTCTATCCTTGGCCCTGGTGTGATTGTGGAAAAAGGTGCGGTGGTAAAGGATTCCATCATCATGGCTGGTACGGTCGTGGGCGAAAATGCCGTAATCGATAAATGTGTCATTGATGAAAAATGTAAGATCGGCAAAAACGTACAGATGGGCGTTGGTGAAAATATCCCCAATGAAGCAAAACCCAATATTTATAATACAGGCATCACTGTTATGGGCATGAATAGTATTGTGCCCGATGGTGTAGTAATGGGCAAAAACTGTGTGATTTACGGAAAAACTGTCGCTGAAGACTATCCTGAAGGCAGACTGGAAAGCGGCAAATCTGTTGTTCGGGAGGTGTAAATCATGAAAGCAATCGGTATTATTCTGGCAGGCGGCAACAATGACGGCAGACTGGGTGTTCTGACAGACCATAGAGCAGCAGCGGCACTGCCCATTGGCAGCTGCTATCGTGCCATCGACTTTACATTGAGCAATATGTCTAACAGCGGTATTGGCAAGGTGGCTGTGCTGACACAGTATAATTCCCGTTCCCTGCGGGATCATCTGACTTCCTCCAAATGGTGGGATTTTGGCAGAAAACAGGGAGGCTTGTTCGTATTCACACCTTACACAAGCAATGAAGGCTCTACATGGTTCCGCGGCACTGCGGATTCCATTTATCAGAATATGACATATCTGAAACGTAGCAATGAGGAATATGTTGTCATCACCTCTGGTGATTCCGTTTATAAAATGGATTACCGCAAGGTCCTGAAATATCACAAAGAAAAAGGTGCAGATATCACTGTGGTATATCAGAAAATGGATGGCAAAGACCTGTCCAAATTTGGCGTAGTAGAAATGAATGCAGATGGCAGACTGGAAGGCTTTGAAGAAAAGCCCCAACAGCCCAAATCCGATACAGCTTCCCTGGGTATTTATGTGATCTCCAGAACACTGCTGATCAACCTGCTGGATCAGGCGATCCCTGAAGGCAGATATGATCTGGTAAAGGATATCATTATCCCCTTCATCAAAACACTGAAGATTTATGGGTATGAATACAACGGCTATTGGAGTGCCATCGGCGCAGGCACAGCGGCGTATTTTGCTACCAATATGGATTTCCTGAAAAAAGAGATCAGAGATTCCTTTGTTACAGAATATCCTTATATTGAAACAAAACCCAAGGATGAACCTCCTGCAAAATATAATGCAGGGGCAGATGTAACAGATTCTATCGTGGGCAGCGGGACGATCTTCGACGGCAAGGTGGAACATTCCGTCATTTTCCGCAAGGTTCGTGTTGGCGCAGGGGCAGTTGTAAAAAATTCCATCCTGATGGAAGGCTGCCAGATTGGCAAAAACTGCGTGGTTGAAAATGCCATCCTAGATAAGGAAGTTGTTCTTTCCGAGGGTCAGCGTGTCATCGGTGTTTCTTCCGAAGCACCTGCAGTTCTGAAAAAGGGAACAGTATTATAATGAATTTAAGAAAGAACGGGAGTTTTCCCGTTCTTTTTTGTGATATAGGGAAATTTCTATCTCAGAAGCATTTGAGGAACATAGTCTTAGACCGAAGGTCTAAGGCTTTTTTTCATGGAACAGGTAATTTTTTAGTAAAAGAGTATATTGAATTTTATGGGGAAAAATGAGATACTTTAAAAGTATGTATACAACATTAGAAAATATTCGCCTTTTATGGCGGAGGAGGAATAATAAATGAAAAATCTGAAAGCGATCATTCTGGCAGCAGGTGAAGGCTCCCGTATGAAATCAAAAAAACCAAAAGTGCTCCATGAGATTCTGAACAAGAGCATGGCAGACTATGTGATCGGAACAGCAAAGAACTGCGGCGCAGAAGAAGTTTGCGTTGTGGTGGGTCATAAGGCAGAACAGGTAAAGGAAGGCATCCGGGCAGAAGGCGTTTCCTTTGCGCTGCAGGCAGAACAGAAGGGCACAGGCCATGCCGTTATGATGGCTGGCGATTTTATCGATGAAAACAGCGATATGCTGATCCTTTACGGCGATACTCCTCTGATCACAGGGGAAACCTTGCAGAAGCTAGTGGAAGTACACCGTGTCGATGACCATAGCGTAACTGTTGTTTCTTCCAAAGTGGATGACCCTACAGGCTATGGCCGGATTATGAGAGATGATAAGGGCGGTTTCCAACGCATTGTGGAACACAAGGATGCTTCCGAAACAGAACGCCTGATCAATGAGATCAATACCGGTATCTATATCTTTAATGGCAAAGCGCTGAAAGACTCTTTGGGCAAGTTGGATAATAACAACGCCCAGGGGGAATATTACTTAACAGATTGTCTGGAACTGATCCTAAAAGCCGGCGGCAAGGTAGAAGCTGTGGTTGCCAAGGATGCCGATGAATTTTTCGGTGTAAACAGCCGTGTACAGCTGGCCGAAGCAGCCAAGATCATGAAGAATCGTATCAATCGCAAACATATGGAAAATGGTGTTACTATCGTTGATCCTGAAAATACCTATATTGGCAGTGATGTAAAGATCGGTATGGATACCATCATCCTGCCCGGCTGTGTGCTGGAAGGCAATACAGAGATTGGCGAGGATTGTGAGATTGGCCCCAATTCCAGACTGACAGATACCAAACTGGGCAACGGCGTAAAACTCCAGACTTCTACAGCCATCGAATCCGAAATCGGCAATGAGACAACAGTAGGCCCTTACGCTTATATCCGTCCCAACTGCCATATCGGCAATAAGGTCAAAGTGGGCGACTTCGTTGAAGTGAAAAATTCCACCATCGGCGACGGTACAAAGATTCCCCACCTGTCCTATGTGGGCGATACCGATGCCGGCGAAAAGATCAACTTCGGCTGCGGCAGCATCATGGTCAACTACGATGGTAAGAAAAAACATCGCACCACTATCGAGGACAATGTTTTCGTTGGCTGCAATGTAAATCTGGTGGCTCCTGTGACTGTGAAAAAAGGCTCTTATATTGCTGCAGGCTCTACTATCACAAAGGATGTACCTGAAGATGTACTTGCGGTTGCCAGAGCAAGACAACAGATCATCGAGGGGTGGACAAAAAAGAGAATCGACGGATAAAATGAAAAAATTGTCGAATTGCTGTTGAAATTGGCAGTTTTTCGTTGTAACATAGTATTGTATGGGCTTATATTACCTAATGATAATTTTTATAGGGGGACAGACACATGCTTAATTCCGGCATCAGCAACATTAAAGTTTTTGCCTGCAATTCCAACAAAGCACTGGCAGAATCTATCGCAAGCAAACTTGGCCTGAAACTGGGCGATTGCGAAGTTGAAAAATTCAGTGACGGTGAAATTTCCGTAAAGATCAATGAAACCATCCGTGGTGCGGATGTATTTATCATCCAGTCCACATCCTATCCCGTAAATGACAACCTGATGGAACTGCTTATCATGATCGACGCCATGAAACGTGCATCTGCAGCAAGAATCACAGCAGTTATGCCTTACTATGGCTATGCTCGTCAGGACAGAAAAGCAAGAGCAAGAGATCCCATCAGTGCAAAACTGGTTGCAAATATCCTGACAAGCGCAGGCGCAAGCCGTGTGCTGACAATGGATCTGCACTGTGCACAGATTCAGGGCTTCTTCGATATTCCTGTAGATAACCTGGTTGGCAGCCCTCTGCTGACAGATTTCTATATCAAAAAATTCGGTGATAATCTGGAAAAGGATTTTGTGGCAGTATCTCCGGATTTGGGCAGCGTGACAAGAGTTAGAAAATTCGCTGAAAAACTGAACATTCCCATTGCCATTATCGACAAACGCAGACCCAAAGCAAACGTAAGCGAAATCATGAACATCATCGGTGAGGTAAAAGGTAAAAAAGTTATCCTAGTAGATGATATGATCGATACTGCAGGCACTATCACAAACGCAGCCAACGCCCTGAAGGAAAGAGGCGCTATCGAAGTTGACGCATGCTGTACCCATGGCGTTCTGAGTGGTCCTGCTTTGGAAAGAATCGAAAAATCTGCAATCAACGAATTGCTGGTTCTGGATACCATTGAACTGCCTGAAGAAAAGAAAATCGACAAGATTACAATGGTTTCTGTTGCTGATATTTTCGCAGATGCCATCAGCTGCATCCACAATGGTGAGTCCATCTCCCAGTTGTTTGACTGATTTGGAAAAACACTTTTCTAACAAAACCGCAGAAAAAAAACTCCCAATCCTTCGGATGGGAGTTTTTCTTTTTATTTACTGAAAAATAATACAGTCTTGAGACTGTTTTTGGGGAATTATGAGTAAAAAAAATAATATCCAAAAAGCAGAGAAGGAAGTCCTTCGGAAACTGGTGTTTTTTTATCATTCCGGGAAAAAAGGCTTCGGCAAAACTTACAATTTTATGGGAACACGGTTGACAAAAACGGTGAAATAGATTATATTGTTAAAAGTAAAACAAACAGAGAAAGACAATATTCCTATACGCAGTCTGGGAGTTGCTCTGTTTGCTATAAAATTTTACTATCCACTTATCAAATTTTTTTAATTTTTAGGAGGAAGATACCGATGAAAATTGCATTCTTTGACACAAAATCTTACTGGGTAGACTCTTTTAAACCTGTGGTAGAAAAATACGGCTATGAAATCACATTCTTCAACGAAAGACTGACACCTGCAACAGCTCACCTGGCAGCTGGTCACGACGCTACATGCTCTTTCGTTAACGACGAAGTTCCCGCAGAAGTTATCCGTGAACTGAAAAACTTGGGTATCAAAGTTCTGTTGCTGCGTTGCGCAGGCTTTGACAGCGTTGATCTAGGAGTTGCAAAAGAATGTGGTCTGCCTGTTCTGAGAGTACCCGCTTACTCTCCCGAATCCGTAGCTGAACAGGGTGCTGCTCTGCTGATGGCAGTTAACAGAAAACCTCACCAGTCCTACGAAAGAACAACAAAATTCAACTTCGATATCGCTGGGCTGACAGGTATCGCTCTGGTTGGCAAAACAGCTGGTATCATCGGTACAGGTAAAATCGGTCAGTGCATGATCAACATCCTGAAGGGTTTCGGCATGAACATTATCGCTTACGATGCATTCCCCAACCCCAACCTGGGTCTGGAATATGTAACACTGGACGAACTGTATACTCGTGCTGATGTTATCTCCATCCACTGCCCTCTGATGCCCGCTACAAGACACATGATCGACAAAGATGCTATCGCTAAGATGAAAGATGGCGTTATCTTCATCAACGTTGCTCGTGGTGGTCTGGTTGATTCCGAAGCTCTGGCTGACGCAATCGAAGCTGGCAAATTCCGTGGCGTAGGTATGGACGTTTGCGAAGTTGAACATGAATACTTCTTCGAAGACAGAAGCAACCTGGAAAAACATGACGCTACACTGTCCAGACTGCTGGCTAGCGATAAAGTAGTTATCTCCGGTCACCAGGCATTCCTGACAGAAGAAGCTCTGGGTCAGATGGCGCTGATCACAATGGAAAATGCAAAAGCATTCCTGGAAGGTGCTGAACTGGTTAACGAAGTAAAATAATCTAAAAATCATCTGATTACATAGATTTTTTCAAGGCGGATACGAAAGTATCCGTCTTTTTTTGCGATATAGCAGAGAAAAACTTTTTGACAGAAGAGGCTTCGTGACTGCTTTTGCGGGTGTACGAAATCTATTCTGTTGAAAAAATTTGCGGAGCAAATCATTCGCAAACTTTAGGCTTACGAATGGTTTTTGTAGGAGTTGTATTTTCTATTCAATTTGTGGTATACTCCTAAAAAATAAGATATTGGTTGGAGTAGCTCTAATTTAGAAAAATTAGGGCTTTCCGTTGTGTTTATAGACAGGAGGAAGAAAAATGGGTCTTTTTGATCGATTTAAAAACCAAGAAAGCAAGGGACAGGAATTTTTCTGCATCGTCGGTCTGGGCAACCCCGGCAGACAATACGAAGAAACTAAGCATAATGTTGGGTTTCATGTCATCGACAAGCTGGCGGAAAAATATGATATTGAAGTAAATAAATTTAAAAACAAAGCCTTTGTGGGCGATGGCACTATCAAAGGCAAGCGGGTGCTTCTGGTAAAGCCCCAGACATATATGAACCTGAGCGGTGAAAGTGTGCGGGAGATCGTGAATTTCTATAAGATCCCCCAGGAACGCTTTGTGGTCATTTTTGATGATACCAGCCTGCCCTGCGGCAGTGTGCGTATCCGTGAAAAGGGCAGCCACGGCGGTCATAATGGTATCCGCAATATCATCGATCAGATGGGCACGGACGAGTTTAACCGCATCAAAGTTGGTATCGGTGAAAAGCCCAGCGGGTGGGACTTGGCGGATTATGTGTTGGCAAAATTCAACCCGGACGACCTTCCTCTGATGGAGCAGGGCATGGATAAGGCGGTGCAGGGGGTAGAACTGATGCTTTCCCGTGGCATCAAGGAAGCGGCAAATCGCGTGAACCAGAAAGCGAAAACCGTGAAAAAGCAGAAGGAAAAGGAAGAAGTGGCCAAGGCCGAAGCAGAAAAAAAGGAAAACGAAGAGAAACCCAATGAGGTGAATGCGGAATGAAAGCCTTGACAGGACCCCTGCTGGAGCTGGGGAGCTTTCGGCAGGTTTTGGAAGGAATCGAAAAAGGAAATACCCCTGTTTTTGCCACAGGGGTCATTGATGCTGCAAAAAATCATCTGGCCTACAGTTTGAAGGAGCAGAGCCGCCGTCCCCTGCTTTTTTTGACCTACAGCGAACTGCGGGCAAAGGAAATCTTGGAGGATTTGACCTTCTTTGAAAAGGACTGTGTCTATTATCCTGCCAAGGATATCCTCTTTTACAGTGCCGATGTCCATAGTATGGAAATGAACCGTCAGCGGTTTCTGGTGTTGGAACGTCTTTTGCGGGGGGAAACGCCTGTGATCGTAGCATCCATGGAGGCTTTGCTGGATAAGTATCCCAGGAAGGAAGTGTTTGCATCTTTTCTGCTGAAGCTGAAAGTGGGGGAGATTGCGGAGATTTCTGATCTGACGAAACGACTGGTGCTGATGGGATATGAACGGGCAGAGCTGGTGGAAAGCCCCGGACAGTTTACCCTGCGGGGGGGGATTCTGGATATCTGGTCTTTGACGGCGGAGGATGCTGTCCGCATTGAATTTTGGGATGATGAAATTGACTCTATCCGCAGTATGGATGCCCAGAGCCAGCGTTCCGTGGATAAGCTGGAGGAAACGGTTATCTTCCCCATGAGAGAGATCGTTTACGAAGAAGAACAGGCCGTGGAGGCTGCCGATAAGATCGTCAAGGAATTTGTGAAAGCCCTGAAAAACTTTGAGAAAAAAGGCGAGGAGGAAGCGGCAGAACGCCTGAGGGAGCATATTGGCGAGGATGCAGAGCAGTTGCGGGCGGAAACGACCCTGCCTGCGGTGGGCGCTTATGTGGATTATTTTTATGACGAAACCGTTAGCCTCCTCTCCTATTTGCAGGAAGATACCCTTCTGATTTTCGATGAACCGGAACGAATTCGGGAACACATGGATATCCTCATGGAGGAATATCAGGAAAGTGTGAAGGGGCGTATTGCTCAGGGCTATTTGCTGCCTGGGCAGAGCCATATGCTCTATGATTATACGGCGATCCTGCGGCAAGCAGAAGTCTTTGCCACCGTCCTTTTCGCCGGGCTGAGCCAGAGAGCGGTAGATTTCCACCCCAAGGTGATAGCGGATTTTGCTGTCCGCTCCACCCCTTCCTTCCAGCAGCGGGCAGATCTCTTCTGCGAAGAACTGACATACCTGAAAAAAAGCGGTTTTCGCACCCTGATCTTGGCAGGTACCGGTACCAGAGCCCAACGTATGGCAAAGGAACTGGTGGAAATGGGTCTGGAAGCGGTTTATATCGAAGATTTGGAACGGGATGTGCCCAAAGGCTCTGTTTGGGTGGTGAAAGGCTCTCTTTCCAAAGGTTTCCGCTATGATTTTATTGATTTTGCTGTTTTTTGCGACAGCGAACTGTTCAGCGGAAAAGAAAAGAAGAAAAAGAAAAAACGGAAGAAAAACGGCGCAGCCATCGAAAGCTTTACCGACCTGCGGATTGGGGATTATGTGGTACACGATAACCACGGTATCGGCGTGTTCCGTGGGCTGGAGAAAATCTCTGTGGATGGCGTCCAGAAGGATTATATGAAGATTTCCTATCGGGATGGGGGCAACCTCTTTGTGCCTGTCAACCAAATGGATATGGTACAGAAATATATCGGTACCGGCTCTGCTGCCCCGAAGCTGAACAAGCTGGGCGGGCAGGACTGGGCAAAGGCCAAGGCGAAAGCCAGAAAAGCTGTGCAGATCATGGCGGAGGATTTGGTTGCGCTGTATGCAAAACGAGCGGCGGCCCAAGGCTTCATCTACGGCCCGGATACCGTTTGGCAGCGGGAATTTGAAGAAAGCTTCCCCTATGAAGAGACAGATGACCAGCTGAACGCCATTGAAGATGTGAAAAAGGATATGGAAAGCAGCAAGGTTATGGACAGACTCATCTGCGGTGATGTTGGCTATGGCAAGACGGAGGTCGCCATCCGTGCGGCCTTCAAGGCAGCGCAGGAAGGCAAGCAGGTGGCATTTTTGGTGCCTACCACTATCCTTGCCCAGCAGCATTATAATACCTTTACCCAGAGGATGGCAGGATACCCCATCAAGATCGAGCTGCTTTCCCGTTTTCGTACGCCGAAGCAGCAAAAGGAGAGCTTGCAGAATATGGAACGGGGCTATTCCGATATCCTCATTGGTACCCATCGGATTTTGTCGAAAGATGTGAAGTTCAATGATTTGGGATTGATCATCGTGGATGAAGAGCAGCGCTTTGGGGTGGCCCACAAGGAAAAACTGAAAGCTCTGCGGGAAAACGTGGACGTGCTGACCCTTTCCGCAACGCCCATCCCCAGAACATTGCACATGAGCCTGGCGGGTATCCGTGATATGAGTCTGCTGGAGGAACCACCTCAGGAGAGACACCCCATCCAGACTTACGTCATGGAAAATAACCCGGAATTTATTCGGGAAGCCATCCACAGGGAGATCAGCCGGGGCGGTCAGGTTTATTATCTGTATAACCGGGTGGAAACCATCAGTGAGGAAGCCTTTCGCATCCAGAACCTTGTGCCCGATGCCAACGTGACCTATGCCCACGGGCAGATGTCAGAACGGGAATTGGAGCGTATCATGGGGGATTTCATCAGCGGCGAGATCGATGTGCTGGTTTGCACTACCATCATCGAAACGGGCATGGATATTTCCAATGCCAATACTATCATCATTCAGGATGCTGACCGTATGGGGCTTTCTCAGCTCTATCAGCTGCGGGGACGGGTAGGCAGAAGCAATCGCATCGCCTACGCCTATTTGATGTATAAACGAGACAAAATGCTGAAAGAAGCGGCAGAAAAACGATTGCAGACCATTCGGGAATTTACGGAATTTGGTTCTGGCTTCAAGATCGCCATGCGAGACCTGGAAATTCGCGGGGCGGGCAACCTGCTAGGCGCAGAACAGCATGGACACATGGAAGCTGTTGGGTATGATATGTATTGCCGCCTGTTGGAGGAGGAAGTTCAGAACCTGAAGGGCGGCACAGCCAAGGAAGAACAGTTCGAAACTTCCATCGATCTGAATATCAGTGCCTTTATCCCCGATTTTTATATCAAAAATCAGGAACAGCGGATGGAGCTTTACAAGAAGATCGCAGGTATCCGCACCATGGAGGAATATTACGATATGCAGGAGGAACTGGAAGATCGTTATGGCGACCTGCCCAAGAGCGTACAGCTTTTACTGGAGGTGGTTCTGGTGAAGAGCGAAGCCCATGATATGGGGATCACTTCCATCAGCCAGAAGCATGGCAATCTGCTCTTAGAATTCCGTCCCCAGCCCAATATCGACCCTGTGAAACTGACGGAGCTGATTGCCAGAGAAAAGGGTAAGTATCTCTTTACTGCCGGTGCAACTCCCTATCTGACCATCAAGCCCGGACGGGAGGAAGGGGATAAGCCTTTGCTGCTCATTAAAAATTTCTTTGCAGCATTAAAGGGCTAGTCAGAGGTTTCTAAAGTATGATATAATCAAAGACAACCCTGTTGGGGCGAAAAAATGATGGAAAGAAGGTTTGATAGATGAAAAAGAAGATAAGAAGTCTGCTTTGCCTGCTTCTGGTTGCAGTCCTCAGCCTGACAGCCTGCGGCAGCAGTACCGCAGAATTTACAGACGAAGCAGTTTTGAAGATCGACGGACAGGAAATCATGAAGTCCGAATATATGGTATATCTTTATACCACTACCCAAAGCTTTGTTGCGGCAGCGGGGGAAGATGTATGGAATATGGATTTTGATGGACAGACAGCCGATGAATTGGTGGAAGAACGTACCATCAGCACCCTGCAAAGCGTGAAAGCTGCGGAGGAATACGCAGCAGCCAATGGCATTGCCCTGACAGAAGAACAGAAGGAAGAAGCTAAGGCGGCAGCGGAACAGTTTATTTCCACGGTGGACGAGGCTGATTTGGCCAAAATGGGCATGGATACAGAAAAACTGATCCCTTTGATGGAAGCATCCTATCTCTATTCTCTAGTGTATGAATCCATCGCGGCGGAATGTGCCGTAGATGAAACCGATATGGCAACCTATTACGAAGAGCAGAAAGACCAGATCAAAGAGGATTACACCACTTTGAAGCTGGCAACAATCCTGCTGGATGATGGGGAAAAAGCCGAAGAAGCAGCAGACCGCGCCAAAGCGGGGGAAGATTTTGCGGCCCTTTTCAAGGAGTATGATGTAGACCCTGCAGCCCAGAGCGGCGAAGAAAACGGCGAGACCACCATGTATCAGAGCTATATGCTGTCAAACTTTGGCCTGACAGAACCTCTGGAGGTGGGCGAGATCGCGGGCCCCATCCAGGTGGAGGAAGGCAGATATTTCATCCTGAAGGCGCTGGAAAAAACAGTACCGACGGAGGAAGAAGTCAAACAGATGGCGGAAACAGGCTATCAGGATAAGATCCAGACAGAATACACAGAAGCCCGCATCGATGAAATGGTGAAGGCACAGAAGGTGGAAAAGATGGAATCTGTTTGGGCAACACTGGAAAAATTCCATTAAGCAGAAAAAGACGTTCACATTGCCGGACGTCTTTTTTTATCTATGCCTTCTGTGGCATATAGGTTGAAAAAAAGAGAGTTATAAGGTATGATGAAAAAAAGTCTTATTTTTGCATCAGGGAAAAGGAGGAGAAAGTATGGAGTTGAAGAAAGTCTGGGCCATGTATTTCAGCCCTACCGGGGGAACAGAAAAGGTAGTAAAAGGCACGGCAGAAGCCTTGGCGAAAAGGCTGGGTTTGCCCTTGGAGGTTTATGATTTTACATTGCCCGGTATCAGGGAAACAGAAGCTGTGTTTGGTGAAGGGGATATCGTTGTCTGTGGTACACCTGTTATTGCGGGGCGTGTGCCCAATGTATTGCTGCCTTATTTGACAGGAAAGGTAAAGGGCAATGGTGCCCTGGCGGTGCCTATGGTTTCCTTTGGCAACCGCAATTTTGATGATGCTTTGATCGAACTGCGGAATATTCTGAAAGATGATGGTTTCAAAACTGCGGCAGGCGGTGCTTTCGTCAGTGAACATTCTTTCTCCAAAACCTTGGCAGCAGGCAGACCTGATGAAAAGGATATGGCTATCGTGAAGGAATTTGGCGAAGCCGTCGCGGAAAAGCTGCAGAGCGGCTGGGAATATAACGGGCCTGCCTATGTGAAGGGCTGTGACCCCATCCGTCCTTATTTCAAACCACAGGATCGGAATGGCGAACATATCGATATCCGCAAAGTAAAACCCAAGGTAAGCGATGCTTGCTGCGGCTGCGGCCTTTGCGCCGAAGTCTGCCCTATGGGCTCTATCAGCAGAGAAAATGTCAAAGAATATGTGGGCATCTGCATCAAATGCTGCGCCTGTGTGAAGAAATGTCCTACAGGGGCAAGATATTACGATGACCCCGGTTATATTTATCATAAGGAAGAACTGGAAGAACTCTACGCAAGAAGAGCCCAACCGGAATGGTTTGTATAAAAAGAAAGTGCACCTGCCTAAGGGGTAACGGACAGTTGCTTGCCGAAACAGATATCATGACCTATACTGAAAGCAGGAGGCGATGATATGGAAACAAAGGAAATTTTACTGGAACTCAGAAAAAAACAAAACCTTTCTCAGCAGGAGATGGCAGAAAAATGTCTGGTGACCAGACAGGCAGTTTCCCGCTGGGAATGTGGTGAGACGATACCCAATACGGAGACGCTGAAATTGATCTCCAAGGAATTTAACATCTCCATCAATACCCTTTTGGGCGCACCCCAGAATCTAATCTGCCAAAGCTGCGGTATGCCCTTGACAGATGACAGCCTTATCAGCAAGGAGACCGATGGTTCCTTCAATGAGAAATACTGCAAGTGGTGCTATGCTGATGGTGATTTTGTCCATGTATGCACCATGGAGGAAATGGTTGAGGAATGTATTCCCCATATGGCTTGGGAGGATGAAAATGCCGCAAGGGCATTTATGCAGAATCTGCTGCCCCAGCTGGAACGGTGGAAATAAGAAATGAGAATAAAAAACGCAAAGAGACTTCTTTGCGTTTTTTATTGTGTAAAAATTGGGAACGGTTGTTCCCTTTTTTTATTTCCTATGCTATACTAAAGGAACAAGAAAAGGCTGCGAAAGGAGGTGAAGGCATGGAGGATTTGAAGATCATCGGGGAAGTGGAGGATATCATCTACCAGAACAAGGACAACGGTTATACGGTTTTTTCTTTGACGACAGAGGATGACGAGGTGACCTGTGTGGGCATCGTGCCCCAGATCCACAGCGGCGAAACTCTGGAAATTCGGGGAAACTGGACGATGCATCCTCTTTACGGCAGGCAGGTGCAGGTGCAGTATTACGAAAAATCCATGCCCACCACCACCGCAGGCATGGAAAAATACCTTTCCTCGGGCCTTATCAAGGGCATCGGGGCAAAGACCGCCAAGCGCATCGTGGAACGGTTCGGCGAAGCGGCCTTTTATGTTATCGAAGAAAAGCCTGATATGTTAACGGAGATCAAGGGCATCAGCTACGACAAAGCCCAGAAGATTTCCGCAGCCTTCTGCGAACAGCATGAACTCCGCAGAGCCATGATGTTCCTGCAGGGCTTCGATATTTCCCCTGCCTATGCCATGCGTATTTATAAAAAATATAAGGCACGCACCTTTGATATTGTGAAGAATAACCCCTATCGTCTGGCGGATGATGTGGCAGGCATTGGCTTTAAAATGGCAGATAAAATGGCGGCTAGCGCAGGCATTGCTGCCGATGACCCCAACCGGGTGAAGGCAGCGGTGAAATATGTGCTGAATAATGCGGCAGCCAACGGGGATTGCTATCTGCCCAAACAGAAGCTCATCGATCAGTCTGTGGAACTTCTGAACCTGCATCCTCTTGCCATCGAAAATGCCATTCGGGAATTGCAGGTGGACAGCCAGATTTGGCAGGAAAAGCTGGACGGGGAAGACTGCGTTTATCTGAATTATTATTTTTATGCGGAAATGTCCGTGGCGAAGCGTCTGCTAGAGCTGTCTGCCGATTATGAGCCTGCGGATATGGAATATATTGCAAAAGAAATCGCCCGGGTGGAGAAGGAAACAGGGGTAATTCTGGCGGAGGAACAGCGCCTTGCTGTGCTGGAAGCCATGAGCAGCGGCGTCCTTATCATCACCGGCGGCCCCGGTACGGGGAAAACCACCACGATCAATACCATCCTGCGTATTTTGAAGCAGGAAGAACTGGATGTGGTTCTGGCGGCACCCACTGGTCGGGCGGCAAAGCGGATGACGGAAGCCACCGGCATGGAAGCCCAGACCATTCATCGCCTTTTGGGCATCAATTTCATCGGCGAGGATAACCGCCGACAGACCTTCGATAAAAACGAGGACGACCCCATCGAAGCAGACGTAATTATCATTGATGAAAGCTCTATGGTGGATATTGCGTTGATGCAAGCCCTTTTGCGGGCGGTGGAAAGCGGTTCCCGTATCATTTTTGTGGGGGACGTGGATCAGCTGCCTTCCGTTGGGGCGGGGAATGTTTTAAAAGATATGATCCGCTGCGAACGGCTGAAGGTGGTACGTTTGCAGCATGTATTCCGACAGGCTCAGGAAAGTGCCATCATCATGAATGCCCATCGTATCAATCAGGGGGAAAATCCTGTTTTGAATGAAGAAGGAACGGATTTCTTCTTCATGCGCCGTGCCTATGCGGAGGATGTGGCGGCGACGATTCAGGAATTGGTGACGAAACGTCTGCCCAAATTCACAGGCTGCGATGGCTTGCAGGATATGCAGATCTTAACGCCCATGCGAAAGGGTACCCTCGGCGTGCAGAATCTGAATCAGGTATTACAGCAGACCTTGAATCCCCCGGCCTTTGACAAGCGGGAGGTGCAGTTCCGCCAGACCGTTTTCCGGGAGGGCGACAAGGTCATGCAGATCAAAAATAACTACAACATTGTTTGGCGGATGTTCAACAGCCTTGGCAAGCGGGAGGACGAAGGACTTGGTGTTTATAATGGTGATGCAGGCATCATCCTTTCCATCGATACTGACGCAGAGCAGATGCGGGTAGCCTTTGACGACGGAAAAATCGTGGATTATGATTTCAGTCAGCTGGAAGAACTGGAGCTGGCCTATGCCATCACCATCCATAAATCTCAGGGCAGTGAATATCCTGTGGTTATCCTGCCTGTTTACAGCGGTCCCCCTATGCTGATGACGAGAAATCTTCTTTATACGGCAGTGACCCGTGCCAAACAGCTGGTGGTCATTGTTGGCCTGCGGGAGACCGTTTCTGCCATGATCCGCAACGATAAAGAAGTGGGCAGATATACCGGTCTTGCCCAGCGGATCCAAAATCTCCATGATTTCATCCAGGGGGGTGAGATTGTATGAAAGAAAAATTAGCGGAATGGATCTTTCCGCCCCGCTGTGCCGTCTGCGGAGAAGTCCTTGCTCTGAGGGAGCGAAAGGGTTTTCTCTGTGAGAAATGCGGGGATAATATTCCATTTATTCCAGAGAATATCTGCCCCCATTGCGGCGGCGAAACGGATAAGGCAGGATTTTGCGATTTTTGCCTGAAACCCTTTGCTTTTGAAACGGCCTGTGCCGCTTTTCCCTATGAAAAAGTACGTCAGGCGATCCACCTGTTCAAATATGAGGGCGGAAAAAAACTGGGGGAAGGCTTAGGTCAGCTGATGGCAGACTATCTGCTGCAATTCCATGAAGAACTGCTGGTAAAAACGGACATCATCTTGTCTGTTCCTCTGCATCCCAAAAAGGAAAAACGCCGCGGCTTCAACCAGACGCATATCCTTTGCCAGAAGATATCTGAAATAACAGGACTTGTTTTTCAGAAGGATGGTTTGCAGAGAAAAAGAGACACCGTTGCCCAAAGCACGTTGCACACACCGGAGGACAGGCGGCAGAACCTGAAGGGTGCCTTTGAGACAACGTTGGATTTTTCGGGCAAGCGTCTGCTTCTGGTGGATGATATTTTTACTACAGGCAGCACTTGCAATGAATGTACAAAAGTTTTGTATCGTGCCCGCGCAATGGAAGTGCATATCGTTTGCCTTTCTGCAGCAGGACTGCGAATGGTTTTTTAAGGAGAAAAGGAAATTACGGCGGAGAAAAAACCTCTGCCGTATTCTTTTTTGCGGAAAATAACAGGTTATGTATTGCATGGTGTATGCATAAAAACAGTATACACAACGGCTTAAATGAATGTATATTCTGTATATGTGCATTTTTATTCCGGCGGATTTGTATATGCTGAAAAAAATACAACATTAAATTTCTGTTTTTTGTTAAAACTGTATAGAAAATGAAGAACATTCTCTATTTTTCAAAAGAAAAAAAGATTTCAAAAGTATTTCTATACAAATATGGATTTGTTGTCGTACAACATAAAGGGGCTTCTCTAGCAAAATGATGGATTTTTACAGGGGAGCCCTTTTTTTTGTGTCCCAAAATTAGGATGTCTGATATTGACTTTATATCTAAAAACGAGTAAATTTTTACAAAAGCTATTTTGTACGGAAATAAATACAATTGCAAAAGAGCTTATATGGAATCATTTTATACTATGTAAAAGCTGCAGCGGAAGGGCTGCAGGAAAAAAACAGAAGAATTGCTTCATCGCATCCAACGATGAGCAAACTTTACGAAAGAGGGGAATCTTTATGGAAAAGAAAAAAAATTTTTTTGAAGGTGGTTTTGGTAAGTTCATCCTGCCTGGTATCATCCTTCAGTCCGTAATGATCGGCGGCGGCTATGCCACTGGTCGTGAGATCGTAGAATACGGCGGCAAATTTGGTGCATTGGGCTGGCTGTCCGGTCTGGGCACATTGCTGGGCTTCGCTGTCATCGCGGCATTGTCCTATGAACTGATTCGTCTAACAAAGGCGTATGACTTTAAATCCTTCATGCAGACCATCGGTGGTCCTCTGTGGATTGTATTCGACGTTGTCTATCTGTTCTTCATGGTTATCATCATCGCCGTTATGGCATCTGCCACCGGTAATATCGTAGAGCAGACCTTAGGGCTCAATTACTGGGTCGGCGTTGTTGCTATTACAGTTGTTGTAGCAGTCCTGAACTTCTATGGTTCCAGATTGATCGAACGTTTTGAAACATTGGGTACTATCGCACTGTATGTTGGCTACATTATTTTTGCTGTACTGGTTATTGGCACATTTGGTGATAATATCCCTGCCGTATTTGCAAACCACGACACAAGCTATATGGAAGGCACTGTAACAGCAGGTGCAGCTCTTTGGAGCGGTATCCTGTACTGTGGGTATAACCTGGTTGTACTGCCTGCTTCCTTCTTTACAATCGAAAGACAGACATGCAGAAAAGAATCCGTTATTTCCGGTATCATCGGCGGTATTCTGGCAACTGTTCCTTGGTTCCTGACATATTTTGCAGTAATGTGCTTCTATCCTAACCCTGATGTTCTGGGCGCAACCGTTCCTTGGCTGGCAATGATGCAGGGTACTGCAGGTCCTGTTGTTATTGCGATCTTCGGTGTTGTTATGGGGTGGACACTGATCGAAACTTCCACAGGTATTATCCATGCAGCAATCGAACGCGTAAACAATGGTTTGAAAGAAACAAATAGACCTGCCATGACAAACAAACAGCAGGCGATTGTAACAATCATCATTCTGGTTGGTTCCATGGTTCTCTCCAAGGTTGGTATCATCGACCTGATCGCAAC
The DNA here is from genome assembly GCA_937901125.1 of uncultured Clostridia bacterium. Classification (GTDB taxonomy): domain Bacteria; phylum Bacillota; class Clostridia; order Lachnospirales; family Anaerotignaceae; genus Anaerotignum_A. The sequence continues at coordinate 29,733 of CALCGT010000060.1, forward strand.
TGCTTATAATGCACTGTCCTACGTATTCTTGGCAATCTATGTACTGCCTCTGTTCACAGTTGGTATTTACAAGATCTGCAAGCTGCGTAAAGAAGAATTGGCTGCAAAGAAATAAGATTTTTCCATGCCTGTAAAAGCGGGTGTGCTATAAAAATACAAAAGAAAAAATACATACCAAAAATAACAAAAAAGCATCCAGAAAAAGAGCAATGGGGTATCTGTAATAGCAGGTACCTCTTTCTCTTTTTACCAAAAAGAATCAAAATAGGGAGAATGAGAAATACTTTCTGTATCCCTTATAGAAGGTATTTCATATTTTGATGGAGAACCGCGGTTTTTTGTCAAGTTTTGTTTGTAAAAAGGATAAAAAACGAGTATAATTTTATGTTGTATAATTTTTGTTCAAGATACACCGGGGAGAGGTATAATATGTTACGTTTAGGATTTGATAATGAAAAATATCTGCAGATGCAGTCGAAGCGGATCAAAGAACGCATCAGCCAGTTTGGCGGTAAGCTGTATCTGGAATTTGGCGGCAAATTGTTTGATGATTACCATGCATCCCGCGTATTGCCCGGCTTTAAGCCCGACAGTAAGATCAATATGCTGGTGCAGCTGAAGGATGATGCGGAGATCGTTATCGTCATCAGTGCTGGGGATATCGAAAAAAATAAGGTGCGCGGCGACTTGGGCATCACTTACGATGCGGATGTGCTGCGTCTCATCGATGCTTTCCGCGGCTATGGTCTCTATGTAGGCAGCGTTGTGCTGACCCAGTTCAACGGGCAGGCCAGCGCTATTGCCTATGAAAAGAAGCTGGAAAGCCTTGGCATCAAAGTGTATAAGCATTATCCCATCGAAGGTTATCCTGCTAATATTCCCCATATCGTCGGCGAAGAGGGCTTCGGCAAGAATGACTATATCGAAACCCAGCGTTCTCTGGTCGTTATCACTGCACCTGGCCCTGGTAGCGGCAAAATGGCTACTTGCCTTTCTCAGCTCTACCATGAAAATAAACGGGGTGTGAAGGCAGGCTATGCGAAATTTGAAACCTTCCCTATCTGGAATATCCCTCTGCGCCATCCTGTCAATCTGGCCTATGAAGCTGCAACAGCAGATCTGAACGATGTTAATATGATCGACCCCTTCCATCTGGAAGCCTATGGCGAAACCACCATCAACTATAACCGCGATGTGGAAGTGTTCCCTGTGCTGAATGCCATGTTTGAACAGATTTACGGCAAATCGCCCTATAAATCCCCTACGGATATGGGTGTCAATATGGTGGGCAACTGCATCTTCGACGATGAAGCCGTTTGCGATGCAGCAAGAGCAGAGATCGTCAGACGGTATTACAAAGCCCTCTGTGACCATAGAAAGGGCGGCCTGGCAGATGATGTCATCTATAAACTGGAACTGCTGATAAAACAGGCAGGTACCAGCATCGAAGATCGGGTCGTTGCCACAGCGGCAAATGCAAGAGCCGAAGAAACAGGTGACCCTGCGGCAGCCATTGAACTGTCCGACGGAACCATCGTAACAGGCAAAACAAGTGCCCTCTTGGGTGCTTCCTCTGCGATGCTGCTGAATGCCCTGAAAACACTGGCAGGCATCCCCAAAAGTGTGAAGCTAATCGCTCCCGAGATCATCGAACCTATCCAGAAATTAAAGATCGGTCATCTGGGCAACCAGAATCCCCGCCTGCATACGGATGAAGTGCTGATCGCTCTGAGCATCTGCGCTGTCAATGATCCTCAGGCGGCATTGGCGTTGAAACAGTTGGAAAAACTGAAATGCTGCGAGGTACATTCCACAGTTATCCTGTCTTCTGTAGATGAAAATGTATTCAAAAAGTTGGGTGTGAACCTGACTTGTGAACCCAAATATGAAACCAAAAAACTCTTCCACAGATAATCAGTCAAATAAAAGCGTATCCCTTTTTGAGGATACGCTTTTTTGCTATGCAGGCTTTTATATGCTAAAGAAACTGTAGGATGGCAAGGCAGATAAGGATGCTGCCGGAAAGGAGCGACCACAGGCTTTCCTTCGGTTCCGATCGTAAAATGAGCCTTGCACCGCCCATTGCTCCCAAGGCAAGAAAAATAGTTTGAAACAGAGCGGCAAAAACCGGCAGCAGAACCACATCCATTCCCCCTGCGGCGGCACTCACCCCGATGGCAAAGGAATCCATAGAAAGGAGAAAGCCCAGCAGGAGGGCCTCTTTCGGCTCGATGGAGGAAGAGGCATCCATGTCGCAAAGGGAAGGAGACTGCAGGGGCGAATCCTCCTTCTTATTTTTTTGCCCCGTTCCTTGCAGACAAAGCCAGATGCCGAATAACAGCAGAAAGCCTGTGGATATTCCCTCTGCTAGCCTGGCGGGGAGACAGGCCGCCAACAGCCGTCCCATTTCCAAAAAAACCTCCATCATCAAGAAGGTCTCTCCAGTCAGGAGCAGTAGGGAGGAGGGCGAAAACGTGATGCGCCTGAAACCATAGGAAAGACCAATCCCCAAGGCATCCGCACTGAGGGAAAGAGCCAGAAGCAGAGAACAAAACATGGGGAACACCTCCTGCTATCTATCCTATGCAGATGGTCTTTTTTTGCGCTTGTCCGCATACAGTAAAAAAAGACAAGCAGAAAAACAAAAGATGGAGCGTGAGGATATGGATTGGTGGAGCATGCAGCTTTCTACGGTGATAAAGACCCTGCGGACGGATGAGGAAAAAGGCCTTTCTGCGGGGGAAGCAGCTAAACGTCTGGCAGCAGATGGAAAAAACAAACTGGAACAAGGGGAAGGCAGGAAGGGCTTTTTCTGGCTGTTTCTTGCCCAGTTCAATGATTTTATGATATTACTGCTGATCGGGGCGGCGGCAGTCTCCTTTGCGGTGTCCTATTGGAATGGGGAAGGGGATTTTGTGGATTCTGCCATTATCATTGCCATTGTGGTGTTGAATGCCCTGCTGGGGGTGTTGCAGGAAAGCAAGGCGGAAAAGGCTTTGGAAGCCTTGAAGGAACTTTCTGCCCCCAAAGCGAAGGTGTGGCGGAATGGGGAAGAAAAGGAGATTCCTGCGGAGTATGTGGTGCAGGGAGATATCCTGCTCCTTTCTGCCGGAGATTATATCTGTGCCGATGGACGGATTTTGGAAAACCATGGTCTCAAGACAGAGGAAAGTGCTATCACTGGGGAATCCCTTGCTATTGAAAAGGAAGGAGGCGTTTTGCCGAAAAAGACCCAGTTGGGAGACAGAAAGAATATGGTTCTTTCCGGCAGCTACGTTCTGGCGGGAAAGGGTACGGTGGTGGTTACGGCAACGGGCATGCATACGGAGATCGGACATATCGCTTCCCTTTTGGCAGAGCAGGAGGACGGCGAAACGCCTTTGCAGAAAAAGTTGGGGGAAACGGGAAAGATGCTGGGCATCGGTGCCTTGGTCATCTGTGGCATCATTTTCATCATGGGGCTTTTACGGAAACAGGAGCCCTTTCATATGTTTATGACTTCCGTCAGTTTAGCGGTGGCAGCCATCCCCGAAGGGCTGCCTGCCATCGTGACAATTGTCCTTGCCATTGGGATGCAACGAATGTCTCAGAAAAATACCATCATTCGTCGTTTGCCTGCGGTGGAGACCTTGGGCGGAGCAGAGATCATCTGTTCTGATAAAACGGGTACACTGACCCAAAACCGTATGAAGGTGACCCAGCTTGCGGCCATCGGGAGGGATCTGGAAAAAAATGAGGAAAAGCGGCGGTTCCTCCTGACCCTTTTCACCCTCTGCAACGATTGCAAGCGAAAGGGGACAAAAATCATTGGTGAGCCCACGGAAAAAGCCCTGGCGGAAGCGGCGGAGGAGGGGGGCGTTTCCCTGAAAGCCCTGTGGCAGGAGATGCCCAGAATCGGGGGGATTCCCTTTTCTTCGGAACGAAAGCTGATGACAACGGTACACCCCAGCGGGGACAAATGGATTTCCGTAACGAAGGGCGCACCGGATATTCTGTTTGAAAAATGCACCCGCTGTCTGGATGGGGCAGGGCAGGCACCTTTCGATGGCAGGAGAAAAAGCGAAGCCCATATGAAAAATGGCGAAATGGCAGCAAATGCCCTGCGGGTGGTGGCGGTAGCCTTTCGGGAATGGGAAGAAGAACCGCTGTTTTTCACACCGGAGAAGCTGGAACAGGATATGGTTTTCGCAGGCATGGCAGGGATGATCGACCCGCCCCGACCGGAAGCGGCGGAAGCCGTCCGCATCTGCAAGGAGGCAGGGATCCGCCCTGTGATGATCACTGGTGACCATGCTTTGACAGCTCAGGCCATTGCAGCGAAATTGGGAATTTTTGAAACGGGCGATCATGTCATTACCGGACAGGAATTGATGCAGATGGATGATGGAGAGTTGGAACAGGCTGCGGAGCATTGTACTGTATTTGCCCGTGTTTCTCCGGAGCATAAGGTGCGCATCGTGAAAGCCTTCCAGAAGGATGGACGGGTGGTGGCCATGACGGGGGATGGTGTCAATGATGCCCCTGCTCTGAAAGCGGCAGATATCGGCTGTGCCATGGGGAAAAATGGCACGGAAGTAGCAAAGGGCGCAGCGGATATGGTCTTGATGGATGATAATTTTGCGACCATTGTGGAAGCGGTGCGGGAAGGCCGCAGCATTTATGATAATATCCGCAAGGCGGTCCATTTCCTACTTTCCAGCAATATTGGGGAGATCATCACTATTTTTGTAGCCATGTGCTTTGGCTGGGCAACGCCCCTCTTGCCGATCCAGCTTCTTTGGGTTAATCTGGTGACGGATTCCCTGCCAGCCATCGCCCTAGGGGTAGACCCTGCCGATGAGGATATCATGGAACGACCGCCTCGGCGGGAATCCTCTTTGTTCAGCGGTGGCATGGGCAGCCGGATTGCTTTGGAGGGCATGATGATCGGTATGCTGGCGCTTTTGGCCTTTGGCATCGGGCATATTTATTTCGATGGGGAGAAAACCTACACCATAGGAAGAACCATGGCTTTTGCGGTGCTTTCCCTTTCTCAGCTGGTGCATGCGTTCAATATGCGGACGGAACATTCCCTGCTCCATATCTCCATCGGCAGCAATCCTGTGCTTCTGGGAGCCTTTTTCATCGGCTGTGTCCTGCAGGCAGGGGTCATTATGGTGGAACCCTTGGCTGCGGTATTCAAGGTATGCCCTCTGGACAAAATAGAGTGGTTGATCGTGGCAGCATTGGCATTGGTGCCTTTGCCCATAGTGGAACTGGAAAAGTGGAAGGATCGCCGATTGGAAAAGCGGATGGAGAAAAATTAAAAGAATTTTGACGAAATTTCGGCTATCATTTTTACTTATCATTCTTGCGAGAGTTCTTTGATTTTTGTATAATAGAAGGAAACAAAAGAAAAGGAGAAACCTGCATGAAAGTCGATGTTTCTTTAGATCTCTATCGTATATTTTGTGCCGTTGTCCGCACGGGTAATATGTCCGCTGCGGCAAGGGAATTGTATATTTCGCAGCCTGCGGTCAGCATGTCTATCCGTCAGCTGGAAGATCGTATGGGCAGTCCCCTTCTGGTGCGTACAGCCAAGGGCGTATATCCCACTGCGGAGGGCAAGCTCCTCTACACCTATCTGGAACAAGCCCTGGGGCTGATTCAGGCGGCGGAGGAAAAATATTATCAGATGGTTCACATGGAAATGGGCGAGCTGAAGATCGGCGCCAGTGATACGGTCATTGCCAATTTTCTGCTGCATTATTTGGAACAGTACCATAAGCTCTATCCCGATATCAATATCAAGGTCACCAATAAAACCACCTACGAATCTCTGCGTCTCCTGCGAAACGGCAGTGTAGATGTCTGCTTCATCAATCTGCCCATTGCGGAGGATGAAGACCTAGAGGTAACCCCCTGCATCGAGATCCACGATGTATTGGTGGGTGGGGAAAGATATCGCATGTTGGCGGAAATGGGGATGCAGGTGAAGGATCTGCCGAAATATCCCCTGTTGCTGCTGGAAGATCTCAGCAATTCCCGCCGCTATATCGACCGTTATGCGGAGGAAAACGGCGTGGTGCTGAATCCTATTCTAGAACTAGGCAGTAGCGATCTGCTGGTCAGCTTTGCGGAAATCAATCTGGGGCTGACCTATGTCATCAAGGAATTTACGCAGAAGGATTTGGAAAATAAACGCCTGTATGAAATTCCTGTGGTTCCTCCTGTGCCCAAGCGCAGTATTGGTATGGTGCGCCTGAAAAATGTTGCCATGCCCTATGCCCTGAAAGGGTTCATCGAATTGATCAATTTTCCAAATAAAGGAGATTGACAGGGTAAGTATGATATGTTAATATATGAACAGATATTCATATGAGAAAGGGAGCAAAACTCATGGAGGAAACCCGGATGCAGGAAGAATTTGATATGGAAAAGGAACTGCAGAAGGAGTTCATTCAGGAATTGGCGGAATTTTTCAAGATTTTTGGCGATGGCACCCGTATCTGCATCCTGCATATTTTGCTGGAAGGGGAGCGGAATGTAGGCGAATTGGCGGAGGCCCTGGAAATGAGCCAGTCTGCTGTTTCCCATCAGTTGCGTGTTCTGCGGCAGAACGACCTTGTGAAATATCGCAAGGAAGGCAAGACGGTGTTCTATTCTCTGGATGATGAACATGTCCGGATGGTTCTGGAACAGGGCATGACCCATATTCGCCACAAACGTGGATATCATGAATAAGAATGGATTAGGCTGTATATACCATTTACAGCCTAAAATTTGAATCAATATATGAATGGTTGTTCATACGAACAAATAAGAAGAGGTGAACCGAATGTCTGAAATGAAGGTATATTTAAAGGGGCTGACCTGTGCCAACTGTGCGGGCAAGATAGAAGATGTCCTTTCCAAGCTGGCGGAAACAGAGAAAGTTTCCATCAATTTGATGCGGCAGGAAATGACCCTGGAGCTGAAAAAAGATGTTTCTTTGGAGAAAATGCAGGAGACCATCAAAAAAACAGTTCATACATTTGAGCCGGATGTGGAGGTGGCGTTTTTCAAGGAGACTGCTCACTCCCCTGTAAAAACAGGATGTGGGGATAGCTGCTGCCATGCACAGGAAGAATGTCATGATGCCTGCGGTTGTGGACACGACCATGAGTATGGGGACGAAGCAGCCTTTGGCAAGCAATTTTTCCTGCGGTTCGGTCTGGGGCTGGTACTGTTTTTGAGTGCTGTATTTTTGCGGGAAGGCGTTGTAGGTACGTCGCTGTTTTTGGCGGCCTATCTGATTTTTGGCTATGATGTGCTGCTGCGGGCAGGAAAGAACATCGTCCGTGGGCAGGTCTTTGATGAAAACTTCCTGATGTCCCTTTCTACCATCGGTGCCCTTGCTATTGGCGAAATGGCGGAAGCTGTTTTTGTTATGCTGTTCTATCAGGTGGGGGAAGCCTTTCAGGATTATGCCGTGGCTCGTTCCAGAAAATCCATTACAGCACTTTTGGATATCCGCCCCGACTTTGCCCGCTTGGTGGCAGAGGGGGAGACGAAGGAAGTCGCCCCTGAAACGGTGCAGATTGGCGACTGCATCCTGGTAAAGGCCGGGGAGCGTATCCCTCTGGACGGTATCATCGAGGAGGGGCACGCCATGCTGGATACGGCGGCTTTGACGGGGGAATCTCTTCCTAGAAATGCGGAAGTGGGCGAGCGTGTTCTTAGCGGCTGCATCAATATGGATGGCACCTTGCGGATCCGTGTGGAAAAGCCCTTCGGCGAATCGACAGTCATGAAGATTTTGGAAATGGTAGAAAATGCCGCTGGGAAAAAATCCAAAACGGAACGTTTCATCACCCGTTTTGCCAGAATCTATACCCCTGTGGTGGTTTTGTTGGCGGTATTGGTAGCGGTTCTGCCTCCTGTTCTGGGCGTTGGTGCATTTTCTCTGTGGTTTGGACGGGCATTGGTATTTCTGGTGGTATCCTGCCCCTGTGCATTGGTATTGTCTGTACCGCTGAGCTATTTTGCAGGCATCGGTGCGGCGTCTAAGCGAGGGATCCTCGTCAAAGGTGGCGGGGATATAGATACTCTTTGTCATCTGGAAAAAGTGGTTTTCGATAAGACCGGCACGCTGACCGAGGGCAAATTTTCTGTGACAGAAGTAGAAGGGGACGTGCTGCGTCTGGCAGCCATCGGCGAAGCCATGAGCAATCACCCCATTGCAAAGGCTATCGTGGAAAGCTATAAAGGGGAACTACCGCAAGCGGAACAGTATCAGGAATTGGGGGGCTATGGCATTTCCTATGAGCTGGAGGGGGAAATTGTCCTGCTTGGCAATAGCCGTCTGATGGAAAGAGAAAATATCTCTTATACAAAAGCCGAAGGCATCGGCACAGTGATTTATGTGGCGAAGGGCGGCAAGTTCTTAGGGCATATCCTTGTGGCAGATACCCTGAAGGAAAATATCGCAGAAGCTCTGGGGGCTTTGCGGAAACAGGGTGTGAAAGAGATGGTCATGCTGACAGGTGATCGAAAGGAAACGGCAGAGGCTGTGGCAAAGAAACTGGAACTGGATGGGGTCTACAGCGAATTGCTCCCTGAAAATAAAGTGGAATGGATGGAAAAATTGAAGGGCAATGGCGAAGGCAAGACGGCTTTCGTCGGCGATGGCATCAATGATGCACCTGTTTTGGCAGGAGCAGATTTGGGCGTTGCCATGGGCGGTATCGGCTCCGATGCAGCCATTGAAGCGGCAGATGTGGTGCTGATGGATGATGATATCGGCAAGCTGGCTGTGGGTATCCGCATCGCCAAGAATACACGGAAGATCGTTAACCAGAATATTGCCTTTGCGCTGGGTTTCAAGATCATGGTACTGATTTTGTCCGTCCCCGGTATCGCCACTATGTGGATGGCGGTATTTGCCGATGTGGGAGTAGCAGTTCTTGCAATTCTAAACGCTATGCGAAAGAAGGATTGATTTTTGGGACGCTGTCCAAAACCCTGCGAGGGAAATGATTTTTCTCGACCCTCAATGGCCTCAAACTGCGTTTGAGGCGGAGATAAAATCATATATTTGCAAAGAAAAACGGCACCTTTTTAGGTGCCGTTTTTGTATAAAAGCTTTTGATCCAACTTTTTTTAAAAAGTTGGCGGGTTTCAGGGCAAAGCCCTGAGGTCTTATTCCTCTTTTGGAATGATTTTTTTTACGTTTTTCTCGAATTTTACTCTGGGCAGCATGACCATGTGTCCGCAGCCACAGCATTTGATGCGAAAATCAATGCCCGTTCTCAAAATTTCCCACTGGGCAGAGCCACAGGGGTGACTTTTTTTCATCTGCACGATATCTCCAACAGAAAAATCCATAGATCATGCCTCCTTTACCAGATGTACGACCTGCTGAGGGAAAGGGATTTCGATACCCTCTGCGTCGAAACGATTCTTGATACGACGGCGCAGCTCTGCTTCTACGCCAAGGTTTGTTTTGACTTTACATTTTGCAACGATCTTGATGGTTACCGCAGAATCATCCAATCCAATGACGCCTGCCACGGTGGGTGTTTCCAACAGTTCTTCCATATCTGTTGTTTTACCCATTTCATCCTTCAGCACTGCAATGGCATGGTCGATGCTTTCGCCATAAGCGATACCCACGGTTACAACGGCATTGATGAATTCTCGGCAAAGGTTTGTCACGGTGCCGACAGAGCCATTGGGGATGATATGGACACAGCCCATAGGGTCGCGGAGCTTTGTGGAACGCAGGGTCACGCTTTCCACAGTGCCTGTGATGCCCTGGATGGTGACGATATCGCCAACAGCATAATGGTCTTCAAAGAGGATGAAGAAACCTTCCATCATATCGGTGACAACGCTCTGGGCACCCAAGCCGATAGCAACAGAGCCGGCAGAAGCAACGACTACCAGAGAACTGTCGGGGACGCCCAGCTGCTTCAGTATGGAAAAGAGACCGATAAAATAGATCACATATTTCAATACGCTGCTGGTAATGGAATTCAAAGTCTTTGCCTTCCGTTCAGACATAGAAAGACGGTCTCTTTGCGCTTGTGTCTGGAAGAATTTTTTCGCCACGGCACTGGAAATCTTGATGAGAATCCAGCAAAGCAGCAGTGTGCCGATGATCTGCAGAAGCTTGATGCCTGCCGCCATGAGACCGCTCCAGGCTACTGGGCTGAACAAGCTGCCGTTGATTTCGTTTGTAAAAGATGTAAATGCCTCCATTTTTTATTACCTCCTGTTCTGTTTATAGGTTGCTGCAGCTTTCAGGAAAGCGGTAAACAGCAGCCCCATTTCTTCTGTTTTCATTGCCTCAGGATGCCACTGTACGCCAACGGCAAACAGGCAGTCTTTCTGTTCAATGGCTTCGATGAGTCCATCGGCACTGTGGGCGGAAGCGATGAAGCCTTTCCCCAAGGTGGAGCAGGACTGATGATGCAGGGAATTGACTACAGTGCGTTTGTTTTCCCAAAGGTCTGTCAGAAGCGTATTCTCCTCCACGAAGATACTGTGGGTGCCATAGGAACGAGGGGCCTGCTGGATATGCTTCAAGGTCGTGCCTGCCTGCACGCCGATATCCTGATAGATACCACCACCTTTGACGATATTCATGACCTGCATGCCCCGGCAGATGCCCAGCATGGGCAGGTTTTTTTCCAGTGCTTCATGGCAGATCCGCATTTCGTAGGCATCCCTGAGGGGGTTGATCTCACCGCTTTGGTGCAGGGGTTCTTCCCCAAAGAGCAGAGGGTCGATATCGCCTCCGCCGGTCAGCAGCAGACCATCCAGAAAATCGGGCAGCTCCTGATGAGGCAGCAGCACGATAGGACAGCCTCCGGCTTTTTCGATGGCCAGTACATAATCCTCGTGGAGGGAGTATTCCTTTTTTTCGTAAGAATAGTTCGGCGCAATGCCGATGACAGGTTTCAGATTCATAGCTAACACCTCTAATTTGATTTTCCTTAACAGTATACAAAAGTTGCTGTTTTTTTGCAACGAAACCGCGAAAAACTTAAGAAATCGTTACGGAAAAGAGGGTGACTTGAAATCGTTACGGAAAAGAGGGTGACTTGCGGGACAAGGAGGGATTGTGTTATAATCAGTGTGTATGAGCCGAAAACAAACGGCTGATTGGGGCGGATATTGGGAAAACACCGCCAGAAATGATAGAACAGGAGATGAAACGAGTATGAAAACAATCGGCATCATCGGCGCGATGGCAGAAGAGATCGCGTTTTTGAAAGAGAAGATCGAAATCGTGACAACAAAAAGAGTCATTGGGTTACAGTTCCATGTGGGAAAATATTGCGGCAATAGCATTGTGTTGGTCATCAGCGGCATCGGCAAGGTCAATGCGGCGGTCTGCACACAGGTGCTGATTGACCATTTTGGTGTGGATTATGTGATCAATACAGGTGTAGCCGGGGCGGTAAGCCCGGAACTGCATATCGGGGATATCCTGATCTCCACCGATGCAGTGCAGCATGATATGGATGTTTCTGCTTTAGGCGACCCGATCGGTATCATTCCCCGTCTGGCGGAAAGCTATTTTAAGGCGGATGAAATAATGATAAGACTGGCCCAGGAGGCAGCGGTAGAAACAGCAGATGCATATCAGATCATGCTGGGCCGAGTTGCCAGTGGCGACCAGTTCATCGGCACAAAAGAAGGGAAAGAACGTATCAAAAAATATGTGCAGGGCGACTGTGCGGAAATGGAAGGGGCGGCCATTGCCCATGCCTGCTGGCTGAATCGGATCCCCTTTGTTATCATCCGTGCCATCAGTGACAGTGCCGATGAGGAGGCAAATATGTCCTATGAACAGTTCGTTCAGCTGGCGGCAAAACGCAGCAGCGACCTGGTAGAAAAAATGCTGGAGAAGATGTGAAAAACTGCCTAAAAATAGGCGATGAAATTCTCTGTTCCATGTGAGGGATTGCTCTTGTAAAGGCAATTTTCTTACTGTATAATGCAATCAGAATAAGAGATGATTTGCACGCAAAATATTTATTGGCATAAAAGTAGTAGGAAAAAGGAGGCTTTTCAAATGACAGCAAAGACTCATGGGTATATCACAAAAGAAATTGAGCTGGAACAGATTTATCAGTTTGTTCTGAAATATTTTGACCCCGAAGCAAAGGTGAATCGTTATGAAAACCGTTTCGGCGAAAGCAACGAAATGGCTGTTTACTTCACATACAAAGGGGAAGAAAGACGACTGTTCACAATGGTATATAAGAGCCGAAAATATTCCAAAACAGGCGATAAGGCAAGACTGGTGTTCCTGGATCTGGACTATTGGGGCCACAGTGTAGAGATTATGCGCTCTATCCTGTCTTATTTCAGTGGCTGGCTGGATGAAAACGACTGCGATAAGGAAGAAGCATACTATATCGAGGAACAGCCTGATGGCGTAATACCCAATATCATCAAGATCACAAGAAAAGAACTGAACAGAAGAATGGGCGGCATGGTCGTAATCATTGACGACGAAGAAGAATAAGCGGCGGAGCCGCTAACTTGAAATCAGGATTTCAAGTTACGAAATAGAAGAATAAACAGATATGTGCCTGCAAGCAGGCAACATCCTGTTTTCCTCGGTGGAAGTGAATTTGATGCACCGCAAAGATAGATGCGGGCGGCAGAGCCGGCTTTGCGAAGCAAAGTACTGAACATCCTGCGGATTCCAGTCGGGAAACTCTTTGTTTCCCGAACCGTTCAGCAAAAGAGCCACACTTAAAAGGTGTGGCTTTCTTTATGCCTTTTCTGCCAAATCGTTCAAAAGCTGATACAGCTCAGGGTATTCCTTTTGCATGCGGATGAATCTGCCTTCTGCAGTCAGGAAACAATGCTCGGAATAAGCCTCGCAGGCTAGTTGTCCGTCCTGCTTTCTCATTTCATAGTTCAGCTTCACGCCTTTGAATTCCACCACAGAGATGGTGATATCAATGACATCGGCAAAGGTGGTGCTGACCTTATATTTACATTCCACCGCTGTGACAGGGGAGAAGATACCGGCTTCCTCCATCTTATCATAGGGCCAATCGTATTCTGTCAGAAAATCGGTGCGGGCTTCTTCCATCCAGCGGATATAGTTGGAATGGTGGGGGATGCCCATTTTATCTGTTTCGTAATACTGTACTTTATGCTGATAGGGTTTCATAAACAGGAACTCCTTTCGGGGAAAAATCTTGTACTGATGATAGCACAGGCAGGTGCTTTTTTCAAATTTCCCGGAAAGGAAAGAGAAAAAGTATGGATTCTTGCCACAACTGTGATTTTTATGTTATACTAAAAGATAATCCGAATGCGGAAGGGACGGTGGATGATATGACAGAAGAAAAAGATATTCGTACCATGATTGATGAAGATATTGCCCACGTGGAAACCGTATGGGAAGCGTCCTCTTATGACAGCGAAGCCATGGAGGGGCTGTTCCGACTGCTTTTGGAACATTATGCAGAAAAGATCGAAGGCTTCACCAAGGAGCTTTGGGTCAGCCAGCCCTATGAGGATACGGCTGATATGGCGAAGATCTATCGGGAAAACGTGCAGACCCTGCTGGAGCGGATGAAGGGCTTTCGGGAAAACCACTACAGCAACGAAGGTCTGCTGGAATACTATATTTCCAAAGAACATCAGGAACTGGATTTTGAAGCAGATTTTACGACGGTCCGTCTGGATATCGGCATGATGGAATGTCTTTCCTGCAGTGAACGGGAGGATATCATGGGTCACTTGGATGCCGTGGAGAATATCTGTGCCCAGGTGATAACAAAAAAAGAAAAGTGGGAAGCATTAAGAGAGCATCTGGTCTGGCTTTCCGGGAAAGATGTAACTGTGGCAATGAAGCTGTTGCCTTTATTTTTCCGAATCAATTAAGAAATCATAAGGTGATATAGATGATTAAACTGATCGTGTCCGATATGGACGGTACACTGGTGAATGATGAAAAGAAAATCGATGAAGAGATCTATCAAATCCTGCCAAAGCTGAAGGAAATGGGCACACGCTTTGTGGTTGCCAGTGGCAGGCAGTATCCTAGCCTGTGCAGCGATTTTAAGGAGCATGTGAAGGATGTTGTTATCGTTTCGGAAAACGGTGCTTTCATCAAGGATAATGGCAAAGAGTTGTATGCCCGCTGCATGACAAAAAAAGAGGTAAAAGCCTGCTTGGACGCAGTGGGGCAGTTTCCGGGGCTGAGCCCTCTGCTGTGTGCAAAGCATCGCAGTTATACCACCAGTCAGGAATTGCTGGAATTTCTGGCTTCCCCCAAATTCAATTATACCATGGCATTGGCAGACGATCTGTATGAAGTTGAGGATGATATCATCAAGGTTTCCGTCATCGTGCTGGATGGGAAACCTGCGGAGAAATATTTTCGTTTGCTGCGGCCTGTTCTGGCGGAAGGCCTGAGCTTGGTGACTTCCGGGCCGGATTGCCTGGATACGGGCATTTGTGGGGTCAATAAAGGCACGGCGGTGGAAGCCCTGCAGCAGATGTGGAACATCACCCCGGAGGAAACTATGGTCTTTGGGGATCAGTATAACGATATCGAAATGTTTGAAAAAGCTTACTACAGCTTTGCCATGCAGGATGCTGTGGAGGGCGTGAAGAAAAAAGCCCGTTTTCAGGCGGGCAGCAATAACGAGGGCGGCGTGGTAAAGGCGATTCGTCGGATCACGGGAATCTGAGCCCCGAAGGAGGGAAGGATTATGAAGAAAGCAGCGAGTTTTGCACTGGGCTGCAAAGTAAATCAATATGAAAGCGAAGCCATTGCGGAGCTGTTCGCGGAAAAAGGATATGAGATCGTCGGCATCGATGAAGAAGCGGACGTATATGTCATCAATACTTGTACGGTAACAAATTTTGGGGATAAAAAATCCCGTCAGCTCATCCGTAAGGTGAAACGGCAGAATGAAAACGCCATTGTGGCTGTGGTGGGCTGCTACGCCCAGACTGCTCCCCAGGAACTGATGAAAGTAGAAGGCGTGAACCTTGTCATTGGCACCAAGGATAGAGCCCAGATTGTAGAGATGGTAGAACAATATGATAAAAGCCATGGGGTGGAAAACCATGTTTCCGATATTATGAAGGAACGAGTGTTTGAACCCCTGTCTATCCAGAAGCTGGCAAATAGAACCAGAGCATACCTGAAGATTCAGGATGGCTGCAGTCAGTATTGTTCCTATTGCATCATCCCCTATGCTAGAGGGCCTATCCGCAGCAGAGAACCCCAAGAGGTTTTGGCAGAGGTAAAACGTCTGGCGGACAATGGCTTCCGAGAAGTGGTGCTGACGGGCATCCATGTGGCAAGCTACGGCAAGGACAGAAGAGATACTTCCCTGTTGGAGATTTTGCGGCAGGTCCATGAAGTGGAAGGCATCGAACGCATCCGTTTCAGCTCTATCGAGCCCAATGTGGTGACGGAGGAATTTGCTCAGGCTATGGCAGAATTGCCCAAGGTCTGTGATCATTTCCATCTTTCCCTCCAGAGCGGCTGCGATAAGACATTGAAGGAAATGAATCGAAAATATGATACGGGAAAATACCGTCAGGCGGTGGCAACCCTGCGGAAGTATCTGCCCCATGTGGCATTGACCACAGATATCATCGTTGGTTTCCCCGGGGAGACGGAAGAGGATTTTCAGGCAAGCTATGATTTCGCAAAGGAGATTGGCTTTGCGAAGATCCACGTATTCCCTTATTCCCCTAAGAGAGGCACCCCTGCGGCGGCAAAAAAGGATCAGCTGCCCAATACAGTCAAATCGGAACGCAGCCATAAGCTCATTGAGCTGAGCGACAAAATGGCGGCGGACTTCCTGAAAGAATATGTAGGGCAGGACGTGGAAGTACTGTACGAAAGAATGGTAGAGGATGGCGTTTATGAAGGCCATACCACCAACTATATTAAGGTTCGTGGCAGAAGCGAAAAAGATCTGACAAATAAGATCTGCAAGACCCATATCGCTCAGGCAGAAGTCGAAGAGCTTCTCGGCAAAGTGGATGCATAATCGGGTTAAATTGTAATAATTATGTAAGGATAATATAGTTGCAATCGGTTGGGGTTTCAGGTATCATAGATATAAGTATTTTTTGGAAGAAGCAGGGCTTGCCCTGTGAAGATATAAGCTGTTTTATTTGGGGTGCGGCAAAGCCGCAGAACGGAGAGTGAGAAGTATGGGCAATATTCATGAAACACAATATTTCGGCAGACTGGAAAAAGAACCTGAAAACGAAGCGAAAAGAATCCTGATGGCTGTTAGCAGCGCGCTGAGAGAAAAAGGCTACAACCCTGTCAACCAGATCGTAGGCTATATCCTTTCCGGCGACCCTACTTATATCACAAGCCACCAGAACGCACGTGTCCTCATCCGTAAACTGGAAAGGGACGAACTGCTGGAAGAACTGGTAAAAGACTATTTAGACCGTAACGAGTAAGAAAGAGGAACATCATTGCGAATTTTAGGCTTAGATTTTGGAGATAAGACCATTGGCGTTGCAGTCAGCGATCCCTTTGGCTGGACAGCCCAGGGGGTGGAGATCATCCGCAGAGATAACCCCGCGGAATTCAAAAAAAGTATGCGTAGACTGGCAGAGCTGGTGGAACAGTATCAGGCAGAGGTCATCGTTTTGGGCTATCCGAAGAATCTGGATGGTTCGGAAGGGGAAAGATGCGTCAAGACCAATGATTTCTGTGAACGGATCAAAAAGCGCTTCCCGAAGATGGAAGTTATCCTCTGGGATGAAAGATTCAGTACCATTGCAGCAGAACGTTCTCTGCGGGAAGTGGGGCTGAATCACGATAAGAGAAAAAGCGTCATCGATAAGATGGCGGCAGTCCATATCCTGCAGGGATATCTGGACAGCAAGAGTGAGTAAAAACAGGAATGATATTCCTTTGAACGGATAAAACTATCGTATCCCATGAAAAAACGATAGTTTTTGCAAATAGGGGTGCAGGGGGATCATTCCCCTGCTGGGAGTTTGAGGGTGAAACCCTCAAGAAAGGAGCTAATCACAATGGCTGATATTTATGATGAAGTAAACGAAATGGAATTCGAGACCGTTACCATGACAGATGAAAACGGCGAAGAAATCGAATTTTCCATTATTGATAATGTAGCCTGCGGCGGCGCACGCTACCTCTTGGTAGTGGAGACAGAACTGATGGATGACGATGAAACAGATGCGATCATCCTGAAAGAAGTTTCCATCAATACAGACGATGTGACCTACGAATTGGTAGAAGACGATGCAGAATTCGACCGTGTGGCAGACCTGTTCGCACAGAAGGGCGAAGATTATACAGTAGAGATCGACTGATCTTGAAACAAAATCCGAATGGAAGAGGAAGGCGTACGCAGAGCAAAGCGTATGCCTGATTCCCTTTTCATATCATGAGCGGAAAAAAGGAAAAGAGCATAGGGAACCAAAGCAGCAGCACTCATATCGTTTCAGAAAAAACGGGGCGGAATGTTTTTTTCGGCGAGAGAGAATCGACTGCTCTTTTTTCGGTGCTTTCTTTTTGGAAAAAGAAGAATTTTTTGCAGTTTAAAGAGAACTTTTTTACGCCATACTATAAAAACGATAAAGAAAGAGAAAACGAGAAAAGGAGGTGTGTTTTTTGGCAGAGAATAAGATCGCAAAGGAGACCAATGGAAAAAGCTCCAAAGCGAAAAACACGAAGACGAAGGCTACAGCAAAGGCGGATACTGTGAAGGCGGCGGTGAAAACGGCGGCCAAAACAGCAGCGAAAACCGCAGCAAAAACAGCTGAAAAAACAGCTGCGAAGCCCGCAGCAAAAACGGCTGCAAAGCTCCGTGCCAGAAGCAAAGCCAAGGCAAAGCCCAAGATGAACCTGAAAGTTATCGCTTTGGGCGGCCTGGAAGAGATCGGTAAAAACATGACAGTGCTGGAATATGGCGATGATATCATTATCATCGACTGCGGTCTGGCCTTCCCCGAGGATGATATGCTGGGGATCGACCTAGTCATCCCCGATGTGACATATTTGACAAAAAACATGGACAAAATCAGAGGTATCGTGCTGACCCACGGTCACGAGGACCATATCGGCGCACTGCCTTATATCCTGAAACAGCTGAATGTGCCCGTATTCGGCACATTGCTGACACTGGGGCTGTTGGAAAACAAGCTAAGAGAGCATAAAATGCTGGATTCCACCACAAGACATACGGTAGTGCCCGGGGAAAAGGTGAAGCTGGGACAGATGGTAGTGGAATTTATCCATACAAACCATTCTATCGCCGATGCGGTGGCACTGGCCATCCACACCCCTGTTGGTGTGGTGGTTCACACTGGTGACTTTAAGGTGGACTATACCCCTATCGATGGCGAGATCATCGACCTGCAGCGTTTTGCAGAGCTGGGCAGGGAAGGCGTACTGCTGCTGATGAGCGACAGTACCAATGCGGAACGAAAAGGCTTCACCATGTCCGAAAAGAACGTGGGCAAGGTGTTTGAAAAGATTTTTGAGGAGACACCCAAGAACCGTATTATGGTGGCTACCTTCTCCTCCAATATCCACCGTATCCAGCAGGTCATCAACGCTGCCTATATGTATGGCAGAAAGGTTGCCATCATCGGCCGCAGCATGGTCAATGCTGTGAAAACGGCTTCCGAACTGGATTACCTTTGGGTACCCCCTAGAACCCTGATCGATATCAACGAAACGAAGAACTACAGAGACGATCAGTTGGTCATCATCACCACAGGCAGCCAGGGCGAAACCATGTCTGCCCTGTCTAGAATCGCTTCCGGCGAGCATAAGCAGATCAGTGTAAAGCCTGATGATAAAATCATCATCAGTGCTTCTGCCATCCCCGGCAACGAAAAAAACGTATTCCGTGTAGTAAATGAATTGTTGAAAAAAGGCGCAAAGGTGGTTTACGGCGATATCGAAGATATTCACGTTTCCGGGCACGCCCGTCAGGAAGAACTGAAGCTGATGCTGGCGCTGACAAAGCCCAAATTCTTCATGCCCGTCCATGGGGAATTCATGCATCTTTCCTGCCACAGAGATCTGGCGATCTCCATGGGTATGGATAAAAATGATATTTTCGTGATGAAACTGGGCGAAGTGCTGGAAGTCAATAAAAACGAAGCCAAAGTTACAGGGAATGTGCCTGTGGGTCAGATCATGGTTGATGGTCTGGGTGTTGGTGATGTCGGCAATATCGTTTTGAGAGACAGAAAGCATTTGTCTCAGGATGGTCTGATGGTCGTTGTGGTTTCCATGGACAGAGAAATGGGTACCATTGTTTCCGGCCCCGATATCATTTCCAGAGGTTTCGTATATGTCCGTGAGGCAGAAAATCTGATGGACGAAGCCCGTGCGGTGGTTCTGGATGCACTTTTGAAATGCGAAGAAAAGAATATCACAAGCTGGAATTATATCAAAGGTGTGATCAAGGATACACTGAAAAACTATATCTGGCAGAAAACAAAGAGAAGTCCTATGATCTTACCAATCATCATGGAAGTATAAGAATTTGGTTGGTTTTATCAGTATCTGTTAGATGGAATCAAAAAATAGAGCAGCCCTATCTGAATCAGGTTTCAGATAGGGCTGTTTTTATGTGTTTTACTTAATAATGATACTGAATTAGAGCGAGATTATCATTGGAAAAATATATTTTCGGATGTGAAAATTCAAATGGATTTGAAGCAAAATTACTTAAAAATTTTGGGGTTCTGGAATATACTTATAAAAGAAGAGAGTGTGTGGAGAGTCAAGGAAAGCACATCTTTTCAAAAAAATCATATCTATGTTTATTACAAGGGGGAATTGCTATGAAAAAAATTTTGGCAATGGTTCTTTCACTGGCAATGGTGAGCTCTTTATCCGTTCCTGTTTTTGCGGCGGATAGAAATGTAACAGCTCCGAAGCTTGGTGAAGTGAACGTTAAGATTACAAAGGTATGGGATGATGAAGGCTGTAAAGATAAACGTCCTGAAAGCATTATTGTAAACGTTGGAGAAAAGGAAGTTGTTCTTTCTGAGGAAGACAATTGGAAAGGATCTGTTGTGGTAGATGCGTTTGGTGCAAATGGTACTCTGAAAACCTATGCTGTTTCTGAGGATGCGGTTCCTAATTACACTACCGAAATCAATCCTAAGATTCTTCAGATGCAGGGTTTTGCTGAATTGGAGCAGTTGGAAAGAGATGCTCCTTGTAATACGACCGACAAACCTTTCGATGGATATAACCTCGGAGTATTCAAAAAAGGCGGTAATTATACAATTTGGACTGCACAGGAGCTGACTGAAGGGGCGAAGATTGCCCTTAAGAACTGCGTTCAGTCTCAGAATATAACCGATTTGGCCAATTTGGGTGATGTGGTCTTTGTATATGGATTCGAAAACCCTTTTATTTTGCAGTCTGGCAAGCAGGAGGTAACCATCCATGAGAATGGCAGTGTCACTTTTGATGCAAAGGATGTTTGGTCTTGGTTCTATCGCGGCAACGTCGCTATGGCGCAGGATACGTATGGCGTTACAGTAACAAACACCTATGTTCCTCCTGTTGTTGAACCTGAATACGAATGGGTTCAGACCGGCAGTGACAGTGCAACAGGTTATGATCCCCATCATAAAGTTGAAGGCGGCAAGAAGAGCTGGTTCATGTACAATGAAGTAGAAGTTTCTAATTGGGAAGTTGGCGATTCTGAAGAATTTGATATTCAGGCCGGAAATTACAAAAATGGAACAAACTTTGTTGGTACTTATACTGTAACAAAGACAGAAAAAGGTTTCGTAATTTCTTATGAATTGAATGATGAGTATTATGATGATGACACAAAAGAACTTCGGATTGGCGGCATGAACCTTTGGTACAATGGAAACGGTGCTTTTGTGAACAGCCCTGGCAACCAGAAGGGGAAGGCAACGGCTGTAGATGCTGATGAAGTATTTGCATTCGAAGGGGAAACACTATTTGTATTTGCGCACTTCAATGTTTCTTACTGGGAATGTGTTCCTGTTGTTGAAGTGGTAGAATAATTTCAAATGAATGACATACTATATATCCTTTGGGGGGCGGCAAGCGATTGCTGTCCCCTGATTTTTTATGGATACTTGTGTCTGGCAGGGAAACAGCCCCGACTGTATCAGTCGGGGCTGTTTTTTAGTGTATTGGTTTATTCTTCTACATACAGTTCTGCGATAGAATATAACACGGCAGAGCCGGCCATAGTCAGCCGATCGCCCTGCATTTCGCAATACAGTGTACCGCCCCGTTTGGAAGCCTGACGGGCAACGATTTTTGATTTGTTCAGCTTCTGTGCCCAAAGGGGAACGATATGGCAGTGACCGCTGTTGCAAACAGGGGCTTCTGTGACTGCCAGCTTAGGTGCAAAGGTACGGGAAACGGAATCATATTCTGTGCCTTTTGCGGTGATATGCTGCAGCAGACCATCCAATGCCATCAACTTTGCCTGTTCGGGGACCAAAGTGGGAATAGCTGTCACATCTTCTGTGACACAAAGCAGGTCACGACCTAGCCATGCTTCTCTGATATGTACGCCGAAGGATTCTTCCATGGCAGCTGTGACGGGAACCTGTTTCGGTTCATAGGCGGGAAAGTCTATTTCCAGCAAGTTGCCTTTTTTCACTACAGTCAGAGGGCCGCTCATGGTGTTGAATGTGATGGATTTTGCTTCTTTTTTGAAAAATGTGAACAGTACGTATGCGGTGCCCAATGTGGCATGACCACACAGGTCGATTTCGCCGCCGAGATGATAATTTTCGCCTTCCTTGACAGCGAAAGCAGTTTCGGACAGGTTGTTTTCGATGGCAATCTTCAGCATCAGTTCCTCGGAAGGGTATTTGTTCAGTACGCAAACTGCCGCGGGGTTGCCTTCAAAGGGCTTTTTGGCAAAAGCTTCAACGTGATAACATTTCATATTTAGAAACCTCCTTTAAATAATCGTTATTTTCCTGGATTTGGCATAGCACACTGAAAAGCTGCGTACAATTTGAAAATTGTATGACATACATTTTTATAGGCTATCTAAAATTTCTTTCAGGATGCAAAGCCCCCGTTCCAGTTCTTCTATGGTCTGGGGTGCACAGATGGCAAGCCTTACGGCGGCAACAGGGGCTTCTTTCCCGACAGCGAAGCGTTCACTGCCGTAAACGGAAACGCCCTTTTCCTTTGCCAGTCGTTCAAATTTTGCCCCAGTGAGTTCTGGGGGCAAAAGGAGCCAGCGGCTGAGACATTCTGCTCCACCGATGGCAGTGTCTTTTGGAAAAATTTCATCTACCAGATGATTCCGTGCAAGGATGCTTTTTCTTCTGGTTTCGAAAAGGCAATCCAGTTTGCCAGATACGATGAGTCTGCTGGAAAGCTCCAGCAGAAGGGAGGACTGGGAAAGGTTCAGATGGTAGAGGGCGTTGTGCAAGGGCTCCGCACAGCGGGACGGCACATGGAGATAGGCCAGGCGCAGGGCGGGCAGGATGGTTTTGGAAAGACTCAGTATATAGATGGTTTGCTCCGGTGCCAGAGCGGCAATGGGGCGGGGTGGCTGTTCCAGAAGCAGGCTGTTAATGCCGTCCTCCAGAATGAGCAGGTCTAAGTCCTTTGCTTTGCGAGCGATCATCCGTCGGCAATCCTCGCTCATGGTGTGGTTGGTAGGGTTATGCAGATCGGGCATGACATACAGCCCCTTGATGCCTTCGTTTTTATAAGCTGCCATCAGCCCTTCCTCGGAGATTTCTCCGTTTTCCTGTCGGAGGGGGACAAGCTGGATGCCGAATAATTTGGCAGACCCTTTCACGCCGGGATAGATCAGCGGGTCGATGCCGATACGGTCGCCGGGACGGAACAGCCCGCAGAAGATAGCGGAAATGGAGTTTTTCCCACCGGCGGCAAAAAGCAGCTGATCGGGGGCTATGACAGGAAGGCCGATTCCTTGTAACGGTGTTCCTCTTGATAGCTATACTGGAAAAGATGCTTGCAGTTTTCTTCCATCAACATTTTCTGCAGCAGCTCTGTGGCTTCTTTCTGTGGCAGGGTTTCGGGCATCATGGAGCCCAGTTCGATGATGGAAGAATCAGGACGCTGGGGGATGATGAGGGTGCTGGTGTTCACGTCATAGGAAACAAAGGTGCCGCTGCCCACGGTACTGCTCAAGAGTCCTTTATTGGAGCAGATCTTAAAGGCACGGGTGACGGTGCTGATATTGATATCCAGAAAATCTGCTAGTTCTCGCTGGGGTGGCAGTTTTGTGCCGGGCCGCAGGAGACCGCAGTGGATATCGGATTCTAGCTGTTCTGCAAGGGCAAGATACAGGGGCTTTTTCGTATGCTGCAGTGTTGGTTTCCAGGACATGGGATAATTCTCGAATGAATTGATGGGCATAAACATCCCTCCTTTCGTAAAATTGTGTGGTTTTGATTGCAAGCAGAAAATTGTCTGCCATACACTTTCATTGCAAGAAAGAGAAAAATATAGTATGATACGGGGGACGAATGTTAGAAAAGAGGGAGAAAATGCAGTCGATCAATGAAATCAAAGAAATTTTAAACAGCTGCCCCATGGAAGCACTGCCGGAGCAACTCAGCCAATTTGAAGCAGACGGCCGAAAGGGTGTCCAGAATCTGTTGACCTCTTTTCGGAAAAAATATGGCAGGCATCGGCAGGAACTGGCGCGATTGGAAGAAATTCTGACCTATGAAAGAGGTTGCTGGGAAGCGGGATATGAACTGGTTGCCGGTATCGATGAAGTGGGTAGAGGCCCTCTTGCGGGACCAGTGGTAGCGGCGGCGGTGATTTTGCCTAAGGAATGTAAGATTGAAGGGGTCAACGATTCCAAAAAGCTTTCTGCAAAAAAGAGAGAAGAACTCTATGATATCATTTTGGAAAAAGCGGTTTCCTATGGCATCGGCATCGTTTCCAATGAGCGCATCGACGAGATCAATATTTTGCAGTCCACTTATGAAGCTATGCGGGAGGCCCTGTCTCAGCTCAGCCCCAAAGCGGACTATATCCTTGCCGATGCGGTGACGATTCCTAGAATCTCTACACCTCAGCGGGGGATTATTAAAGGGGACGCCAAAAGTATGTCCATCGGGGCGGCAAGTATCGTTGCCAAGGTCTATCGTGACCGCCTGATGGAAGCTTTCGACGAAGTTTATCCCGGCTATGGTTTCGGAGCAAACAAGGGCTATGGCTCTGCGGAGCATATCGAGGGCATCAAAAAGCTGGGTATCACTCCCATCCATCGCAAGACCTTTATCAAAAATTTCCTGCCACAGGATGGCGATACCGCCACCGATAAGGGGAATCGGGGAGAAGTTTTGGCGGCGAAGCAGATGGAGAAAATGGGTTATGAAATTTTGGAGAGAAACTTCCATGCTTTGAAGGGTGAAATAGATATCATCGCCAAAAAGGATAGCTATATCGTTTTTACGGAAGTAAAATACAGAAAAAACGAAGCAATGGGCAGCCCTGCCGAGGCGGTGAACCACTGGAAACAGCAGCATATCATTCGGGCGGCAAAGGCCTATATAGCACAAAATTGTCTGGAACAGCTGGGCTATGATTTCCGCTTCGATGTGGCAGAGGTGCTGACCAACGAAGGCAAGACCTACTTCCGCTACACGGAGGATGCCTTTCAGATGAAGTAAGGAGAAGAGAATGAAGATCGAGAAAAAAGATAAATTGGAATATATTACATTTGATAATCTGACGGAGACCGGCATGGTGCGCCATTGCTTCACTACCCGCCACGGCGGCGTCAGCACAGAGCATTGGGCGACCATGAACATGGGCCTTTCCCGTGGGGAAGCCAAGGAACCTGTGTGGGAGAATTATCGTATCCTCGCCGAGGCTGTGGGTTTTTCCGTGGATAATTATGTGACATCTCAGCAGACCCATACCACCAATGTGCGTAGGGTGACAGCGGCGGATAAAGGCAAAGGCATTTGGACAGACAGAGGATATACAGACGTAGATGGTCTCATCACCAACGAAAAAAACATCCCTTTGGTGATCTTTGGGGCGGACTGTGTACCTGTGTTCCTGCTGGATAAGAAGAACAAAGCCATCGGTATGGCCCACTGCGGCTGGATGGGCACAGGCAAGCGCATGGCGGAAAAGACCCTGCAGGCTATGATAGAGGCTTTCGGTACAGACCCTGCTGATGTGACGGCTGCCATTGGCCCTTCCATTGGGAAATGCTGTTTTCAGGTGGATGCCCCTGTGGTAGACTTATTCAAAGAAAACATTGAATGGGCGGATGATATCATTTTTTATGATCCTTCCGAAGAAGGAAAATTCAAAATGGATCTTTGGGAAACCAACCGCAGACTGCTGGCGGATATGGGTGTGAAGGATATCGAAATTTCCGGCCTTTGCACCAAATGCGATCAGGTGCGTTTCTATTCTCATAGAGGCATGGGAGAAAAAAGAGGCGTGATGGCAGGCGTCATGGAATTAGTATAGTGTAAATCAAGGGAAGTGCAAAAATTCTTGGCACTTCCTTTCTTTTTGTGGTATACTAAACAGAATGGAAAATTGGGTTTTTCTGCCCATTTGAAAATCAGTAAAAATAACTGCAAAGCAGGTTGGAGGTATAAAACTATGAGCAAACCTATCGTAGCTGTGGTAGGCCGCCCCAATGTTGGGAAATCCACTCTGTTCAACAGACTGGCAGGGGAAAGAATTTCCATCGTGCAGGATACCCCCGGGGTAACCCGTGACCGTATCTATGCCGATGTGGAATGGCTGGACCGCAAATTTACATTGATTGATACCGGCGGTATGGAGATCGGCTCTGAAGAAGTGATTCAGAAGCAGATCGTCCAGCAGGCACAGATCGCCATTGAAACGGCAGATGTTATCCTGTTCGTCACAGACGTAAAAACAGGGGTAACTGACGATGACGTAAAGGTGGCAAATATGTTGCGCCGTACAAAGAAACCCGTGGTGCTGTGTGTCAATAAAGTGGACAGCGTAAAGCGGGATACCATGGCGATTTATGAATTTTATGAACTGGGCATTGGCGATCCCTTGCCTGTTTCCGCAGGACAGGCTCTGGGTCTGGGGGATATGCTGGATCAGGTTATTTCCTATTTCCCCGAGAAAGACGCTTCTGAGGAAGAGGACGATGCCATCAAGGTTGCCATCATCGGCAAGCCCAATGTAGGCAAATCCTCCCTCATCAATAAGATTTTGGGTGAGGACAGACTGATCGTCAGCAATATCGCCGGTACCACAAGAGATGCAGTAGATACCCCCATCGAAATCGATGGACAGAAATATGTATTCATTGATACGGCTGGTATGCGCCGCAAAAGCAAAATTAAAGAGGAAATCGAGCGTTTCAGTATCATCCGTGCTGTTGCGGCGGTGGAACGCTGTGATGTTGCCATTCTGGTGATCGATGCCAACGAAGGCATCACCGATCAGGATACAAAGATTGCCGGTATTGCTCATGAAAGAGGCAAAGCAGCCATCATTGCTGTCAATAAATGGGACTCCATTGAAAAGAACGACAAGACCATGAACCAGTATCTGAAGGATATCGGCATGGAACTGAAATATATGGATTATGCACCCCGTGTGTTTATTTCCGCTATGACAGGGCAGCGTATCAACCGTATGCTGGAAATGATCCAGACCGTACACCAGAATCATGCTCTGCGCATCAGCACAGGTGTCCTGAATGAAGTGCTGATCGAAGCGACAGCCATGCAGCAGCCCCCTGCGGATAAGGGTCGCCAGCTGAGACTATACTATATGACACAGGTGTCCGTAAAACCCCCTACTTTTGTTATTTTCGTAAACGAAAGAGAACTGTTCCACTTTTCTTACCGCAGATATATTGAAAACCAGCTGCGGGAAGCCTTTGGCTTTGTAGGTACACCGATTCATTTCATTGTAAGAGAAAAAGGGGAAAAGGATTGATATGTTTCGATTGATTTGTTTATGTATCGGCTACTGCATCGGCTGTATTGAAACAGCCTATGTGGTTGGAAAGCTCTGGAGGGTAGACCTGCGCCAGCATGGCAGCGGCAATCTGGGCACCACCAATGCCCTGCGTGTTTTGGGGAAAAAGGCGGGTGCACTGGTATTCATTGGTGATATCTTAAAATCCGTTATCTCTTTCCTGATCTGCCGTGCCATTTTTAAGGATCATGCTACTATCGCCGGTCTGTTCGGCAGTGTAGGTGCTGTTGTGGGTCATAACTATCCCTTCTACCTGCATTTCAAAGGCGGGAAAGGGATCGCGGTAATGATCGGCATGACGGCGGCATTGG
The DNA here is from genome assembly GCA_937901125.1 of uncultured Clostridia bacterium. GTDB lineage: Bacteria > Bacillota > Clostridia > Lachnospirales > Anaerotignaceae > Anaerotignum_A. Next base: position 57,015 of record CALCGT010000060.1, read on the forward strand.
CATTTACCACAGATATCCGTCTGGCTTTTCCCAATGCCATCATCGGTTTTGGCATGGCCTTTGCCACAGGCTATGTTTCCGTGGGATCTCTGCTGTTTGCACTGACCCTGCCCATCAGCTGCTATTTGCTGGGCTATGAACAGGAAATCGTTTTGGTGACAGCCTGCGTCAGTGCACTGGCCTTCTGGCGGCACAGAACGAATATCAAGAAGCTTTTGAACGGCACAGAAAATAAATTCGGTTCCAAGAAGAAGTAAGACTGGGGGTCATAGATATGAAGAAAGTAACGGTCATTGGTTCCGGCAGCTGGGGCACAGCCCTTGCGGTGATGCTGGCGGAAAATGGACACAAAGTCGTGATTTGGTCCAGAAGACAGGATGCGGTGGATGAACTGTTGCGGGAAAGAAAAAACGAAAAATATCTGCCCGGTGTGGCGATTCCTGAAAGCATTCAGGCTACTACAGACCGTAAAGCGGCGGTGGAGGGAGCGGAAATCATCATTTTGGCAGTGCCTTCCCGTGCCGTAGGCGATACGGTAAGGGATTTTGCCCCTTATCTGAAAACTTGGCAGATTTTGGTAAACGTTGCAAAGGGCTTGGAGCCAGGTACGCTGCTGCGTCTTTCCGAGGTGATCCAGAGAGAAGCACCCCAGTGTGAGGTCTGTGTGCTTTCTGGCCCCAGCCATGCGGAAGAGGTGGCAAGAAAAGTACCGACAGCCTGCCTGATCGCCTGTGAAAATGAAGCAGCTGCAAAGCTGGTACAGCAGGAATTTGCCAACCCTCGCTTCCGTCTGTATACCAATACGGATATGATCGGTGTAGAGATCGGTGCAGCTCTGAAAAACGTTATGGCGCTGGCAGCAGGTATGTCCGATGGTTTGGGCTTTGGAGATAATACGAAAGCGGCTTTGATGACAAGAGGTATGGCGGAAATGAAACGACTGGGTATGGCTATGGGCGGCAAGGCAGATACTTTCGCAGGCCTTTCCGGCATCGGCGACCTAATCGTAACCTGTACCAGCATGCATTCTAGAAACCGCAGAGCCGGTATTCTATTAGGGCAAGGCAAAAGCCTGCAGGAAACTCTGGATGAAGTGAAAATGGTCGTGGAAGGCGTGAATACCGTACAGGCGGCTTGTCAGCTGGCGGAAAAATATGACGTTTCCATGCCGATCACAGAGAGTATCAGCGAAGTACTTTTTGCAGATAAAAATGTAGAAGATGCAGTACTGGAACTGATGACAAGAGATTATAAGGCAGAATGATTTCGCAAAGAATGAAGGGATAGATCCTTGAAATACAGGGTTATCCCTTTTTTATGCCGTTTTCTAAGGGGAGGTCAGTGCGTATTTTTTTGCGGAAAATTTATATAAAATTCTATTTACAAATTGCTTGTATCAATCTATAATGTGGTAATGAAAACTATATCATGTGCATTTTGCGTAAGATTTTAGGAGGCATAGTATGGAAAACTTTGTTCTGAGCTGCTGCTCCACAGCGGATCTATCTAAGGAACACTTTATCAATAGAAAGATTGAATATATCTGTTTTCATTACGAACTGGATGGGAAACCGTATCGGGATGATCTGGGGGAAACCATGTCTTTGGATGCATTTTATCAGGCAATGGCAAATGGCGCAGATACCAAAACATCTCAGATCAATGGGGCAGAATTTGAAGCATACTTTGAAGGATTTTTGCAGCAGGGCAAGGATATCCTTCATGTAACGCTTTCCTCCGGCATTTCCGGCGTATTCAATTCTGCAAATCTGGCAAAGGAGATTCTGCAGGAAAAATATCCCGATAGAAAAATTTATATTGTAGATTCTCTGTCTGCTTCTTCTGGCTATGGCCTTTTGATGGATCGTCTGGCAGACCTGCGAGATGAAGGCAAGTCCATCGACGAAGTGCATGAATGGGCAGAGGCGAATAAACGGAATCTGCAGCACTGGTTTTTCTCCACAGACCTGACTTTCTTTATCAAAGGCGGCAGAGTAACAAAAACAGCAGGCTTTGTGGGGACGATGCTGAATATCTGCCCGCTGCTCCATGTGGACAGGGAAGGTAAGCTGATTCCTCGGCAGAAGGTAAGAACGAAGAAGAAGGTCATCGAAGCCATCGTCAGGAAGATGGAAGAACTGGCGCAAGATGGAACGGCGTATCAGGGCAAATGCTATATTTCCCATTCCGCCTGCAGGGAAGATGCAGAGGCTGTGGCAAAGCTGATTGAAAGCCGATTTCCGAATCTGGATGGGAAAGTGCTGATCAATGATATTGGCACCACCATTGGCAGCCATACAGGCCCCGGCACAGTGGCATTGTTCTTCTGGGGTGTGGAAAGATAATCGTGGAAAAATCGAAGTCTTGGACAGAATGTTCGGGACTTTTTTATGCTTTCTTTCGTTTTTTCGAACTGCCAGATTTTCACATGGGAAAGGGCGACGTATATTTCAAATCTTCCTGCAAATACTACTTTTACAATAAATTTGGCAGGAGGAATATACAATGAAGGCAACAGGCATTGTCAGAAGAATAGACGACCTTGGGCGTGTGGTCATCCCAAAAGAAATCAGAAGAACGCTCCGCATCAGAGAAGGTGACCCTCTGGAGATCTTCACCGACAGAGAAGGGGAGATCATCCTGAAAAAATATTCTCCCATTGGGGAATTGGGGGCATTTGCAAAGGAATACGCGGAATCTTTGGCCCAGACAGCAGGTCATATCACCTGCATTGTGGATAAAGACCAGATCATCGCTGTTTCCGGCGGTGGTAAGAAGGAATTTTTCGAAAAGCACATCAGCCCAGAAATGGAAAACTGCATCAATAAGCGTATGTCTTTGATCGCGGAACGGAATGATTCCAATTTCGTCCCCGTTTTGGAGGATGATTCCGCGGAAAGCTATAACCATCAGCTGATCGTTCCCATCATTGCCGAAGGGGACGCCATGGGGGCAATCATTTTCCTTTCCAAGGATCAGAAAATGGGCGAAGTGGAAGGGAAGCTGGCACAGACAGCGGCAGGCTTTTTAGGCAAGCAGATGGAACAATGATATGGGCCAAGGGGCAGAGCCGCCTCGGCTGAAGGAGCCTTTGAGATTCTAAATTTCAAGGGCTTTCCGTTTTATCCTTCCAAAAGGGCTGCAAATCAGAGCATAAAGAAAGAGCATATCCGATGAGGATATGCTCTTTTTATCATACTATGAAATCAGATACGGCAAAAGGCCAAATACGATATAAATAGCGAAGATCGTAATGGTGGAAGGGGTCAAAAACCGTTCCTGATAGGGCTTTCCGGTTTCATCCATTAGCGTAAACTCCCCTTTGGGAGGATTGATCCGTTGGAAGAGATACAACAGCACAACCAGCCAGGGGATGGAAAGCAGCACCATCAGCAGCAGGGAAACCAGGAGCATGGTTTCGCTCATTTCTACAGATACAGCCGTTTCTGCGGCTGTTTCAGAGAAGATGCTGAAAACGGTGGTGCCGTTGATGACCATATGGGGCAGGATGGATGCGTAAAGGGAATCCGTCCGTTCCACCAGAAAGCAGAAGAGAAACCCTACCACGAAGGCATAGGGCAACTGCTGAGGATTTAAATGCAGCAGACCAAACAGTAAAGCGCTGGCAAAGGCAGCCTTCCATTTTCCTAAGAAGGTGTAGCCGGAAAGCAGGATGCCCCTGGAGAAAATTTCTTCAAAAAGGGCAGGCAGGATGGCCACCGAAAGCAGGGAAAGCAGAAACCCGGAGCTGTGGATGCCACTGATGGATTGTTCCACGGGATTGGGGAAAAACAGGGCTGCTGTGTAAGAAAGCAGGCTCATCAAAGGCTGTATGGAAATACCGAATGAAATGATGATGAGGACATTTTTCCAACCCAGAGGATTCAGACGAAGGGTCTGCTTTATATTTTTTTTCGTAAGAAGAAAGTAAAGTGCCAGAGGCGGCAGGAAGCAAAGCAGCTGTGCCAGCAGCATATACGTTCCATCGGAAAGGCTTGCCATTGCCGGGAGAAAGGCCAGGGCAAAGGATACCACGATGAAATAGATAAAAAACAATAGGGCGAAAAGATTGGTTCTTCTTGTTTCAGTCATAAAGGACCTCCGTTTGTAATATAAAAACAGAAAATCTCAAGCCATTTTCAGACTTGAGATTTTTTTGTCAGGAAATCTCATCTGTGTCTTTCTGTTCGGAAGGATGCAAGGGGTCGTTGATGGGATATTTTTTTTCATATCTGCGGTTGATATATTCACCGCCAAAGGTTTTGATCGTTGCAAAGATGGGTACGCCGATGAACATACCCAGAGGACCCATGACACCGCCGCCGACCAAAACGGCAAGAATGATCCACGGTGGGCTCAGATCAAGAGAGTTGCTCAGGATCTTGGGACCAAGGAAATTGCCGTCGAACTGCTGCAGGATCAAAATAAAGATACTTACCCAGATGGCCAGAACAGGATTGATCAGCAGGGTAATACAGATGGCAGGGATTGCACCGATGAAAGGACCAAAGTAGGGGATCATATTGGTTACACCAATGATCAGGCTCAGGATCAAAGGAAAAGGCGCCTGCATAAAAGTGAACCCAATGAAAGCCAGAATCCCGATGATCAGAGAGTCGATGGCTTTGCCGACGATGAAATCCTGAAAAATATGATGTATGCGGTTGACATTGATGAAAAAACGCGTCGCTTTTTCATCGGTAGAGAATGCATATACACCTTTTCGGAATTTCCTGCTGAAGCGTTCTTTATCATAAAGCATATAAAACGAGATAAAGATGGCCATGATGAACTGGAAGGTCACCCGTCCAAAAATATAAATATTGCCAGCAATGGCTTCGAGCACCTGCGGTGCGTTTTCTGATGCGTGCTGCAGCGGTGCCAGAATACGGTTGATGACATTATTAACATCTTTACTGTCGATAAAAGTGATTTGGTCGAAAATATTCTGGATGCGGATATTCATCGTTTCAGAATAAACGGTGATATTCGTTGCGAAAGCGATGATGGATTCCTTTACTTCAGGAACCAGGTAGATGACGATCCAGATAGTGCCGCCAATGATGATAGTGTAGTTGATCAGGATGGCAAGGGTTCTGGTGGTTTTTTCATGCTGTACGAAATATTTGCCGCATTTTTTCAACATCTTGTCAAAAAAATTCATAAAAGGATTCATGACATAGGCAATGGCAAAACCCATCAGGAAAGGAGCTGCCAAGGCTTTCAGATAGCTGGATGCCATAGCGATATTGCTGCCGATGCCGGACAGATTGCCGATGACTTTTTCAAATAAGATCAGTGTTGCCACTACCAGAAAGACATAGATGCTGATCTTAGCCAATAGCTTATCCTGATCGTTTCTGTTGCGTCTAAAATTATCAAATTTTTTCATTTCCACACCTCAAATCAAATGTAGGATGCCCCAAAGAAATGACATCATATCCATTCCATGATACTATGAAATTATAAGGAATGCTATAGGATTTCCGATAAAAATTTTTTTTCACATAAGTTTTGTAATCAATTGCTTCATAGGGTGGCTAGGAGGGACAGGCCCGGGGGAAAGGTATTTTTTTATTGAGTCGTTTTCTTTTTTATGCTATACTGTATAACTAGCAAAGAAGGTTTAAAAGGATAAACCAACTATAAGAAACAAGAGCTTTTCTGTTATGGAGGTCTTTTTATGGACGATAGGAGCGAGAAGCGCAACGATAAGAAGAAAAAAGGGGAGAACAATATGGTAGGCGCGGCAGCGGTGGTGCTGTGTATCTGTGTTTGCTTCATCATCGACACCAGGTTGGGCATTGGCGCCATCGCTGGCGCAGTGGCAGGCTTTTTCGCATGGTCTCTTTTAGGGGACAGTGGTTCTGGAAATGATGAAAATGAGGAAGGCAGAGCCACTTTTCTGGATACAGCGGTGCTGCAGCGGAATTTCCCCATTCCTCAGCATATGCCTATCCCCTATGCGGTGCTGGATATCCGTGGGCATATCTTGATGGTCAATGAAACCTTCGCCAAAGAATTCCCTGATATCAAGAAGGTCGTACCTGTGGTTGAACAGTTGAAAAAAACAGGTGTGGGGAAACACAGCAGGGTGGAAGTGGAAGGCAAATGCTACGATGCCATGCTGAACCAGTGCGAAGTGGTGGAGGAAAATGGTGCCGTGGGTGCAGTACTGAATCTGACCATGGTGGATGTTTCCAGGCAGTACGCATTGGAACAGCAGCTGGATAGCAGTGAAACTGTCATCGGTCTGCTCTTTTTGGATAATTACGAAGAGGTTGTAGATTCTCTGGCGGAAGACAGACAGCCTCTGCTTTCCGCAGTGGTGGACAGAAAACTGACCCAGTTTGCAACAGATGCCAACGGTGTGATGAAGAAACTGGAAAAAGACAGGTATATCTTTCTGCTTTCCAAGGGTGATCTGGAAGCTCTGAAGGAAAAGAAATTCGATATTATGAATACCATCCGGGAGATCAGCGTCGGGGAGCATATCCCTGTGACTATGAGTATGGGGATCGGTGTTGGCGGCGGTTCTCTGGAAGATGCTATGCAGAGCGCAAAGGCAGCTTTGGACTTGGCATTGGGCCGTGGCGGCGATCAGATTTTGATCAAAGAAGGGGAAAAATATCTCTTCTATGGTGCGAAGGCCGGCGAAATGGGCAGAAATTCCCGTATCCGTGCCCGGGTAAAGGCGGATGCCCTTTGGGAATTGATGGGCGAAGCGTCCAGTATTTTTGTTATGGGCCATCGGAATGCTGACCTGGATAGCTTGGGTTCCTGTATGGGGATCTGCGCCATCGCAAGGGCTATGGATAAAAAGTGCTATATTATGATGAATGAGATCAGTATCGGTATCAAGCATCTGTATGCAAATATGGCAGAAAACGGTCATTACGAAACAGCCCTCATTAAGGATGGGGATGCCCTCAAAATGATGGATGACAAGAGCCTTGTCATCGTGGTGGATACCCACCGCAGCAGTATCGTAGAAAGCCCTCAGGTATTGGCGGCGGCGAAGAAGATCGTGATATTCGACCATCATAGAAAAAGTACAGACTTTATCGACCAGGCAGTACTCATTTACCACGAACCTTACGCATCTTCTACTGCAGAGCTGATCACGGAAATGATCCAGCATATCGGGAAGAAGATCAAGTTGAAATCCATTGAAGCCGATGCCCTTCTGGCAGGCATTACGGTGGATACCAAGAATTTTGCAGTGAAAACAGGTGCCATTACCTTTGAAACAGCAGGCTTCCTGCGCCGCAATGGGGCAGACAGCATCAGAGTCAGAATGCTATTCCAGAATGATATGGGTTCGTATAAAGCAAAGGCAACAGCGATCCGCGATGCGGAATTGTTCCATGAATGTATGGCAATTTCCGTATGTCCCTCCGATGTGGAAAATTCCATGCTGACAGCAGCCCAGGCGGCCGATGACCTGATGAATGTGGTAGGCATCAAGGCTTCTTTCGTCTGCAGTAAGGTAGGGGATACGATCTATGTCAGTGCCCGCAGCTTTGGGGATATCAATGTACAAAGAATTATGGAAAAATTGGGCGGCGGCGGTCATTTTACCGTTTCCGGTGCGCAGTTGAAGGACTGCAACACCGAGGAAGCCAAGGAACAGATCCGCAATGCCATTGAGGAATATTTGAAGGAGGAAACAATATGAAATTGATTTTATTACAGGACGTGAAAAGCGTCGGCAAAAAAGGCGATTTAATTAATGCCAGTGAGGGGTATGCAAAGAATTTCCTGCTGCCTAAAAAACTGGCGGTGGAAGCAACAAAATCCAACTTGAACGACTACGAACTGAAACAGAAAGCAGATGCAAAGCGTAAACAGGAAGAACTGGAAAAAGCCCAGGAAACTGCAAAAGCGCTGGAAGATAAAGTGGTAACTGTTAAAGTGAAAACAGGCGGCAACGGCAAGCTGTTCGGTTCTGTAACAAATAAAGAAGTGGCAGAAGCCATCGTGGAACAGACAAAGCTGGATATCGATAAAAAGAAAGTATCCATTGGCGACCCTATCAAAATGGTGGGCGAACGGACTGCTGTGGTAAAGCTGCACCCTAAGGTAACAGCAGAAGTGAAGATCAAGATCGTAGAAGCATAAGACTGCTTTTTTGACCCCAGGAGGAAAACATGGAACAACAGGAAAAACAAAATGAATATACCCGTGGCGTGCCGCCCCATGATGAAACGGCGGAACAGGCGGTTCTTGGCTCCATGTTTTTGGACAGGGAGGCAGCCTCCGTGGCGCTGGAAGTGCTGACGGGGGAAGATTTTTATCGCCCTGACCACCGTATGGTCTTTGAAGCGGCGGAGGAGCTCTATCGCTCTGGTGCGCCTATCGATATTATTACTGTAAAAAATAAACTGGAAGAAAAGAGTCAGTTCGAACAGATCGGCGGTCTGCCCTTCCTTGCCAATATTTCTGTGGCAGTGGGTAGCTCTGTCAATGTGCGTCATTATGCTGCAATTGTGGAAGAAAAATCCGTTCTGCGCCGTTTGATTCGTACGGCGGGGAACATTTCCCAGATGAGCTATGAAGGGAAAGAGGATGTCAACAGTATCATGGATACGGCGGAAAAGAGCATTTTTGATATTATGCAGAAACGCCATTCCGAGCAGTTCCATCATATCAGGGATATTGCGGTAAGCTCCATCGAAAAGATTGAGGATATCTACCGTTCCAAAGGCAAGTTGACCGGCGTGCCGACAGGCTTTGTGGATTTTGATGCCAAAACGGCAGGTCTGCAAAAATCTGACCTGATCTTGTTGGCGGCTCGTCCTTCCATGGGGAAAACAGCCTTTGCCCTGAATATCATCCAGAATGCAGCGATCCGTGCCAATGTGCCGACGGCAGTATTCTCTCTGGAAATGAGCCGGGAACAGCTGGTAAACCGTATGCTTTGTTCCGAAGCCATGCTGGATGCCCAGAAGCTGCGTACCGGGGAATTGGAGGATAACGACTGGACGGAGCTGATCCGTGCCATGGGGCCTTTGTCTCAGGCGCCTATCTATATCGATGATACCCCCGGTGTGACCCCTATGGAGGTGCGCTCCAAGTGTCGTCGCCTGAAGGTAGAAAAGGGTCTGGGGCTCATCGTTATCGATTATCTGCAGTTAATGAGCGGCAATGGCAGAACCGATTCCCGTCAGCAGGAGATTTCTGAGATTTCCCGCTCCCTGAAAGCCATCGCCCGTGAAATGGAAGCCCCTGTCATCGCCCTGAGCCAGCTGAGCCGTGCCTGCGAACAGCGTGCCGACCATCGCCCCATGCTTTCCGACCTGCGTGAATCCGGTGCCATCGAGCAGGATGCCGACGTTGTGGCTTTCCTGTATCGTGATGAATACTATTTCCCCGATACGGAAAAGAAGAACCAAGCAGAACTGATTATTGCAAAACAGAGAAATGGCCCGACGGGTACCGTAGACCTGACTTGGATGGGTCAGTATACGAAGTTCGGGAACTTCCTGAAGAAATTTTAAGAAAGCATAGCCTCAAGCCTTTTGGTTTGGGGTGATTATAATTGCTTACGAAATTCTTACGATTTGCTGTCGGAAATTGCCGCAGGATAGCCCCTATGCTATCATGGAGATAATGAAGAAACTGGAAAAGGGCGAGAAGAGATGAAAGAAAAGAAGGTCAGACGATGGAAAAGTGGTACAACAAAGTTACAGGGGACAGCATATCTGCAGGAAATGGCAGAACAGGGATTACTTTTGTGGGATATGAACCACTTGATGTATATTTTCCGGGAAGGAGAACCTCAATATCTGCAGTATCGGATGGAGGAACGGAACAACATCCTGACGGAGGAGGAAAGAGAGGATTATGCCAAAGAAGGCTGGCAGGAAGTCTGCCATTATGAAATGGAGTATATTTTTGCAAGAGAAAGAGACCCCTTTGCGGAAGATGCTTCTGTCAATGCGGCAGAGATCGCTGCAGAACTTGATGAAAAGATAGAATTGGAAAAGAAAAATGAGCGGACGAATCACTATGTGCAGTTGATTGTGATCGGCATTGGTTTGATTGCAGCTTTCTCCATATCCGGCTTTTCTGATAGAACATTGTATTTAGTCGTTCGGATGCTGGTTCGATTCCTGCCTTGGATTTTGATTGCTTTCGTGATTAGCCGCCGCCATACGAAAAAACTGCAGAAGGAAAAAGAAGAAGTGTTAGACGGGAATATTTCCGATGACTATACAAACTGGCGAAAGGGACGCAGAGCAACATTTCTTTTGATCGCATTGCTTGTGATTGGCTTGGGGGTATGGGTATACTATGCTTCGGACTTTAATGAAAAGACCTTCAATTTGCCACAGGAGGTTTCCTATGCAGAAATTCCTGCGGTAAGGATAGAACAGATGGAAAAGGGGAATTGGGAGCAGGCGGGCGAGGGACTTGATCCTGAAAGAGAAGGTATACAGATGAGAAACATCGATCATGTGGGTAACACGGAGTATAGAAGCAAAAAGCGTTGGGGCAAATTGTATAACTATGGTGTTGCTTATCGGTATTTGCCATCCTTGGAGAGTAAGGTTTTTACTACCCAGTATTTGCAGGAGGCAGAACTGGGGGAAACAGCGAAAATGGAAACCACCTATTATAGATATTATCTGGAATTGCTTGCAGAAAGAAAATATAAAAAAGAAGAAGAGGATAATATGAATGGCTCCGGTATCTATACAGGAGATGAGACTTGTTGGCGGGGAGGAACGGTGGAGATTTTGGATGTGCCGAAAGGAGTGTGGGATGATTTGCACGTTTGTGTGGTGACATCTGAATTGGGAGAGCGGCTGCATATTTTGGCACGGCAGAAGAATCAACTAATGGAAGTGAAATATAGCGGCAGCGCGGAGGTAGAAACGATTTTGAAAGAGATAGATGCTGTTTTCACGGCCCAAGAAAAATAAAGAGAGACAAAAAGGAGAGACGAAAATCTCTCCTTTTTCATACTCAAATTATGTTTCCTTTCCACAAAACACAGTTTCGCAGTGTGTCGGGGGCAAGGTCTTAGTCCAACTGAGAGGTGCAGTGAGGGCATCTGGTTGCCTCGATGGCAATTTCAGATTTGCAGAAGGGGCAAGCCTTTGTGGTAGGTGCTTCTTCCACGGGGGCTTCGGTTTTTTTCAGCTTTACCAGCATCTTCAGTGCTGCAAAGATGACAATGGCAACGATCAGGAAATCGAGCACCTGTGTGAAGAAGGAACCGTAAGCGATGGTTGCTGTGGCTGCCTGTGCTTCTTCCAGTGTTGCGTATGTATTGCCGTCCAGAGGCAGGAACATCTGGGTGAAATCTGTGCCCCCTGTGATCTTACCAATGATAGGCATAATCAGATCATTTACAAAGGATGTGACGATCTTTCCAAATGCACCGCCGACGATAACGCCGACTGCCATATCTACCACATTACCTTTTACAGCAAATTCTTTAAATTCTTTTATCGTATCTTTCAAAGCCATGGGAATTCCTCCTTATGATAAATTGCTTTTTCCATAGAATGACAGCAAAGGGGAGCTGCCGATTTTTTATCTGTAGCATATTTTTGCTGTTTTTTCTTCTTGATTATAGCAAAAAAAAACATTTCGTCCAATAGAATCTGAAAACTTTTCAAAAATTTCAGAAAAGGGTGTTGACGCAAAAAAATTGTAGGAATATACTGAATATGTTGAGTGAAAAATAATTCAGTGAAGGCGGAGGTGAAATGGAATGGACGGCAGTCATACGAAGGATGGTATCCCTTTAGAACCCGAGGGGCATCGACGATCTGAAAAAAATATTGCCGTGCGTTTCAGTCAGCTTTCTTTTGTGTGCAATTAAGCCTGACTCTGGTTTTTATGCCCTTTTTTGAATAAATGCACGGTATGTAGGAAGAATTTCCGAAAAGCATACAGTGCTTTTTTTATTTGGAATTGAGGTGGAAAACATGGATGAAGAAATGATGATCTTGTTTGATAACTATACGGCTTTGATGGAAAGCGGACAATATCTTCAGCTGAAACAGGAATTGAACGAAGAACAGCCTGCCAATATTGCCGAATATTTTGAGGAACTGACGGCAGAAAAACAGCTGTTCATTTTCCGTCTGCTATCCAAGGATGTGGCGGCGGAAGTGTTTTCTTATATGGATAATGATACACAGGAGCATATTGTGCAGTCTATCACAGACCGAGAAGTGCGTAATATCGTAGATGAAATGTTTCTGGATGATACAGTGGACTTTCTGGAGGAAGCCCCTGCCAATCTGGTCAAAAAGGTGCTGCGAAATACCGACGCAGAGACCAGACAGCTCATCAATCGTTTTTTGAACTATCCTGAAAACTCTGCAGGCAGCCTGATGACCATTGAATTTGTGCGCCTGCGTGCCAATATGACCGTTTCTTTTGCCCTTTCTGAAATCAAAAAGGTAGGGATGGATAAAGAAACCATCTATACTTGTTATGTCATTGATGCCCAGCGGAAGCTGATCGGTGTTGTGCCTTTGCGTACGCTGATCTGTGCCGATGATGAAAGCACCATTGGCGACCTGATGCAGGATGACGTTGTTTCCGTACACACACTGGATGACCAGGAAGAAGTTGCAAATATCTTCAAGAAATATAACTGGATGGCGCTGCCTGTAACAGATAAGGAAGGCCGTCTGGTAGGGATTATCACCGTCGATGATATCGTGGACGTTATCGAACAGGAAACCACGGAAGATATGGAACTGATGAATGCGGTCTTGCCTTCCGATGATGAATATTTGAAAATGAGCGTTGTGGCATTGGCAAAAAACAGAATACCGTGGCTTTGCGTGCTGATGATCTCCGGTACCTTGAGTGCTTTCGTCATTGGCATGTATCAGGATCTGCTGGATTCTGTAGTTATCCTTTCCAGCTTTATGACCATTATCACTGGTACAGGCGGTAACGCCGGTTCCCAGGCTTCTGCTATGATTATTCGTGGTCTGGCGCTGGGGGATATCCAGATGCGGGATACCTTTAAGGTTGTATTCAAGGAACTGCGGGTGGGGTTCATCTGCGGTCTGGTTTTGGCACTGGTCAATATGGTGCGTATGACCTTTTTCGATAAAGCAACGCCTTTCAATATCGACCTGACCGTTTCCCTCAGCATGGGTGTTGCGGTCATTCTGGCAAAGACATTGGGCTGTATTCTGCCTATTTTGGCAAAGGCAGTCAGACTTGACCCTGCTATGATGGCGGGCCCTCTGATCTCTACTGTTGTGGATGCCATTGCCTTGGTGGTATATTTCAGCATTGCGACTGCGTTGATTTTGTAATATTGCGGAGAAAACAGTATAATCGTATCAAAATAAGGCTGACTGGAATCTGTTGACAGAAATCAGGCAGCCTTTTTAATGCTTTGCTTATGCTCTTTTTATATATTGCTGCAGCTTTCTGCCCAGCCAGCAGGCAAAGAGTATTTTTACCGTGTCCAAAGGCAGAAATACCAAAGCACCGGCGGGGAGGGTCGCCAGAAAAGTCGCGTTTGTTACTTTTGCCAGCCAGAAGGTGCCGATGCAATAGGTGATGCAGGTAGCCAAGAACATCCCTCCGATTTGGGGCAGGGGATGGGAAAAGCGATGGATGAAAGCGGAGCTGATGCCTGCCAGAAAAAGAAAGCCCACCAGATAGCCGCCGCCGGGAGCCACAAAACGGCTGATGCCTGCCATATAGTCGGAAAAGACGGGCAGACCGATGGCACCCAATAAGAGATACAGCCCTACGGCTGCCAATGCCTGTTTTGGCTCCAACACATAGGCAATAATATAGATTGCGAGGGTTGCCAAGGTCAGAGAAATGGTGCTGACAGGGATGGGGATACTGATGGGGGCTAGGATACAGAGGATCGCAGCCATCAGGGCGATATAGACGATGTTTTTTGTGTTTGTTTGCATGAAATATCCTTCTTTCCTTTTTCTTTGGTGATAGGAGCATTGTATACGGAGAGTGGCTAATTGTAAACCGGTAAATATAAAAAGTTTACAATAGAAAAGGAAAGACAAAAGCCAAGGGATATGCTATGATATCTTCAGGAGAGAAAAGAATGGAGAGGAGAGATGTCATGTCGAGAACCTGTAAAAAATGCGGCGGCCCAGTGGGACAGGAGGATTTATACTGTATCCATTGCGGCATGCCTTTGGAAAAAGAGCTTTCCCGGCAGGAAAGGGAAGAAGAAAAGGAACAAGATCTGGCGGAGCCTCTAAGTATGGGTGCCTATCTGCTGATCGGGCTGATATTATGTATCCCCATTGTGAATCTTATCGTGCCGATTATCTGGATACTCAATCAAAACAGCAATCCCAACCGTCGCAATCTGGCAAAAGCGTGGCTGATTTTTGCTGTGGTAGGAATGGTTTTGATGGGACTTTTTTCCTATGGATTGTTTCGGTTTTTCACAGTGACTCCTTCTGTGCCCTATAAGTATCATCATTTTGAATATACCATCCCGGGAAATATGCTTTCGGAGGATTTCCCCGCCGATCTGAACGAGATCTAAACTGGAAAACGCAGTTCTTCAAGAGAGAGTAAATTTTGGGATCAAATTTGCTCTCTCTATTTTGTAGGATAATTCTGCCCTTTCGAGAGATACTATTTCCAAGAATGGAAAAAGGAGATGGGAGTTTGAAAGGAAATCTATTGGTGTGGGCTCAGCTGTTGTTTTTTTGCTTGGGCGCATGGTATTTTTACAAAAGCAGCCGCAGGAAAGGTGCCGGCGAGGGTTTGAAATGCGAAGATAACATCATCCAGATGGATAAGCTGATGGAAATGTGGGAGACTGGTCTGACAGAACCCTTGGCAGAGCAGACACGTCCCAAAAAGTTGGAGGAGATCATTGGGCAGGAGAAGGCCATCAAAGCCCTCAGAGCGGCCCTCTGCGGCCCCAATCCCCAGCATATTTTGATCTATGGCCCGCCGGGGGTGGGGAAAACAGCGGCAGCACGGCTGATTTTGGAGGAAGCCAAGCAAAAAAAGGAGTCTCCTTTTGGAGAAAAAGCAAAATTTGTGGAGATCGATGCCACCACATTGCAGTTTGATGAACGAAATATTGCCGATCCTCTGATGGGCTCTGTCCATGATCCCATCTATCAAGGGGCAGGCTCCTTTGGGCAGGCAGGCATCCCCAGACCCCGCCCCGGGGCAGTTTGCGAAGCCCACGGGGGCGTGCTTTTCATCGACGAGATCGGGGAGCTGCATCCTATTCAGATGAATAAGCTACTGAAGGTGCTGGAGGACAGGGTGGCTCGTTTCCAGAGCAGCTATTATAGCCGCAGCAATCGGAATATTCCCCCCTATATCCACCAGATTTTCCAGAAGGGGATTCCTGCAGATTTTCGCCTGATCGGGGCAACCACCAGAAGCCCCAATGAAATTCCCGAAGCTCTCCGTTCTCGCTGCACGGAAATCTTCTTTGACCGACTGGACAGAACTTCTGTGGAAAAAATCGCCGAAAACAGCCTGCATCAGGCGGGCTTGGACTATGAAGAAGGCCTTTGTGGGAAGATCGCAGCCTATGCCAGAGGGGGCAGAGATACGGTCAATCTGGTGCAGTCCCTGACCTCTTTGGCTTGGATGGAAGGGAATCGCACGATTACAGCGGCGGATTTGGATTGGGTGGCGGAAGCGGGAAAATATCAGCCTGTTTACCAACGGAAAATCCCCGAAAAACCTATGGTGGGCGTAGTCAATGGTTTAGGCGTAGAATCAAGGGGCGGCGGGATGCTCCTTTCTGTGGAAGCCATTGTACAGAAGGGAAAGGGCAGCCTGACGGTGACAGGCATCATGGAAGAGGAAGAATTTAAAAACCGACAGGGCTCTGCCAAACGGAAAAGCAATGCCCGTTCCGCGGCGGAAAATGTGCTGACGCTGATGGAGCAGTTCGGTTTTTCCAAAGAGGATTACAGTGTCCATCTGAATTTCCCCGGCGGCATCCCTGTGGATGGGCCTTCGGCGGGGACAGCCATGTTTCTGGCGGTTTATTCTGCCTTTACAGAAGCCCCTGTGCCCAATGATATTGCCCTGACGGGGGAGGTCAGCCTCCATGGGCAGGTATTACCCGTAGGGGGCGTGGAGGAAAAGCTGGAAGCGGCAAAGGAAGCAGGGGCCACCCGTGCCTTTATCCCGGGGGAAAATTGGAAGGATGCCTATGGAAAGCTGGAAATCGAAGTTATCCCTGTAGGGGATGTGCAGGAATTGCTGAATAAAATTTTCCTGTCGGAAGGGGCCGCCCTTTCGGAGGGGGTGGAATATTTAAAAGAAAAGGGTATCTCTTGATTTGAGATACCCTGATTTTATGAGCTTCGTTCCGCCAGCCATTTCCCATAGGCTGTTTCAGTGGCGATATATTTGCCATCGTTCGTTTCCCAGATGATTTCTGTCATGCTTTTATCGAAAACAGCCATGCTGTGGTTTGCGTTTGTTTCGACGAAGTGCACCCCATTCCTGTCTGGATCTTCATCAAGATAGAGAATAGATGGATGTGAGCCAAATTTATCTTCATGCCAACGGATATGGGCGATGACATATTCGTCTGTCGTTTCCGGCAGGCAGGAAACGACAAATCTGCCCTCATAGGCATCTCTCTGGAAAAAATAGTTGCGGAAGGTGCCTTCCACCTCTATCGTCACATCCTCCAACTTTTCTTCGCTTTCGTAAAGCCCTGCGTGGATGGTATGCTGCATTTCCACATCATATCCCAGGTTGACGATATAGATTCCCCAGAGAAGATAGAGTACAAACGCGAAGAAAAGAATCTTTATGATGCTCTCTAAAACCTGCTTTGCTTTGATACTTGTCACAAGAATTTCCCCCTTTTGCTTAGTGTATCAAAGAAATTCCTATTTGACAATATTTGACCGAACCTCATATTTATTGTATACTATTTAGTTAAGGTGGAGGATTGACTTTTTCAGATATTTTTCGCCAAATGGATACAGAAATAAGAGTTTTTGAGAAAAACATCGCATATATGAGGTGAAAACTATGGAGAAGAAACAACCGATCATCGTGCCGATGATCGCTTTGCGTGGAATGACCATATTCCCCGGTATGGCCATCAGCTTCCCCGCAGGCAGACAGAAATCCTTGGACGCGCTGCAGGCGGCGGAGGAAAACGGGAAGGAGATCTTTTTGGTGACTCAGAAAGATCCTGCCACTCCAGACCCAGGCAGAAACGATTTGTATGATATCGGCGTTCTGGCGGAAGTGAAGCAGGTGTTGAAACTGCCCGGAAACCTGACTCATGTCATCGTGGAAGGCAAATGCCGCGGCAGACTGACCAATATACATGTCAGAAACTGCGACTATGGTGAGATCACTACCATCCCCCAGGATTTTGATGAAGAACCCAGCGAACACGTTCAGGCAATTATGCGAATCGCTGTGGAACAGTATGATGAATATATCAAGCTGGCACCCAATACCGCAGCCATGGATCTGATAGGAAATGTGGTTTCTGCAGCAAAGCCCGGTCAGCTGGCAGATATCATAGCAGCAGGCATGGAGCTGGCCTTCAATAAAAAGCAGGAATTGCTGGATATCCTGAATCCTTTCGAAAGACTGGAAGCGATCATCGCTCTGATGCAGAAGGAACGTCAGGTGCTGGATATCAAAAAAGAAATCGAGAAAAAAACAAAACAGAATATCGATCAGAACCAGAGAGAATATTACCTGCGGGAAGAATTGAAGGTCATTCAGGAGGAATTGGGCGATAAGGATGGCGTGGGAGCCGATGCGGCGAAATATCGTCAGCAGCTGGAGGAAAAGAACCCTCCTGCTTATGTGCGCGAAACCATTGAAAAAGAAATCGACCGCATGTTGAAAATTCCTGTGACTTCCCCTGAATCCAATGTTTCCAGAAACTATATCGAAACATTGCTTTCCCTGCCTTGGACAGAAACTAC
The DNA here is from genome assembly GCA_937901125.1 of uncultured Clostridia bacterium. Lineage (GTDB taxonomy): Bacteria > Bacillota > Clostridia > Lachnospirales > Anaerotignaceae > Anaerotignum_A. Next base: position 74,936 of record CALCGT010000060.1, read on the forward strand.
CGAAGAAGCCTTCGATCTGCCCGAAGCGGCGAAGATTCTGGACGAAGATCACTACGGCTTGAAAAAGGTGAAGGAACGTATTTTGGAATACCTGGCTGTTCGCAAAAATGCTTCTGAAGAAAGCGCAACGATCCTGTGCTTGGTGGGCCCTCCCGGTGTGGGGAAAACCTCCATTGCCCGTTCCGTGGCAAAGGCGCTGAACCGCAAATATGTGCGGATGTCTTTGGGCGGCGTGAAGGATGAAGCGGAGATCCGCGGTCACAGAAAAACATATATCGGTGCTATGCCTGGTCGTATCATCAACGCCATGAAACAGGTTGGCACCATCAATCCCCTGATGCTGCTGGACGAAGTGGATAAGCTGGGTGTTTCCCATAATGGAGACCCAGCGGCGGCTTTGCTGGAAGTATTGGATGGCGAGCAGAATAATACCTTTCGTGACCATTTTGTTGAGCTGCCCTACGACTTGTCTAAGGTGCTGTTCATGTGTACAGCAAACAGTCTGGATACCATCCCCGGTCCCCTGAGAGATCGTATGGAGATTATTGAACTGGGCAGCTATACCGCTCAGGAAAAGCTCCATATCGCGGAAGAGCATCTGGTAAACAAGCAGAGAAAACGCCATGGACTGACAGCAAAACAACTGAAGATCAAGACAGATGTGATCGAAGACATCATTGATGGGTATACTAGAGAAGCAGGTGTGCGTCAACTGGAACGTACCATTGGAGAAGTTTGCCGTAAGGCGGTAAAATCCATTTTGGTGGGAGAAAGAAAATCCCTGACAGTAACAAAGAAAAATCTGGAAGAGGTTTTGGGTACCAAGAAATTTATGCCCGAAACCATCTATAAAGAACCTCAGGTGGGCATCGTCCGTGGTCTGGCATGGACCAGAGTGGGCGGCATGACCCTTTCGGTAGAAGTGAATTGCATGTTAGGTGACGGCAAATTTAAGGTGACAGGCAATCTGGGCAAGGTGATGCAGGAATCTGCCGAAGCGGCCATCAGCTATATCCGTTCTCAGAGCGAACGATTTAAACTGGAACCTGATTTCTATAAAAAGAATGATATACATATCCATATCCCAGAAGGGGCAACCCCCAAGGATGGCCCTTCTGCCGGCGTGACCATGGCCACAGCTATGCTTTCTGCACTGACAGGGGCAAAGGTACGCAATGATGTTGCCATGACAGGGGAAATCACCATCCGGGGCAGAGTGCTGCCCATCGGCGGTCTGCAGGAAAAGGTGCTGGCGGCGAAAAAAGTGGGCATCCAAACAGTTGTCCTGCCCAAGGAAAATGAAAAAGACTTGAACGAAATTCCTGATGAAGTGAAAGAAGGTATGGAATTCGTTCTGGCAGAAACCATGGAAGATGTGCTGAAAGCAGCACTGGCGAAGGGAGAAAGCGTATGCAAGTAAAAACAAGTTCTCTGAAATATATTGGCACAAATTTTTCCCATTACCCGATGGATGGCAAGCCTGAGATTGCTTTTGCAGGCAAATCCAACGTAGGAAAATCCACCCTTATCAATGCTATTTTGGGCAGACGCGCTCTGGCCCGCACCAGTTCCCAGCCCGGCAAAACAAGAACCATCAATTTTTATGATGTGAACGACATGATGTATGTGGTGGACTTGCCCGGCTATGGCTATGCGAAAGCACCCAAATCTGAAATTGCTAAATGGGGCGAAATGATCGAAACCTATCTGGAAAGAAGAGAAGAACTGAGAGCCATCATCCTGCTCATCGATATCCGCCACGAACCCGGCAAAAACGATATTATGATGTATGACTGGCTGAAGCATTATGGCTATGACATCATTATTGCGGCTACCAAATCCGATAAAATCAACCGCAGCCAGATCCAGAAGCAGCTTTCCATCATCAAAAAGACATTGAAGCTGCAGTCCGGGGATGTGCTGATCCCCTTCTCTGGTGAAAAGAAAACCGGTGTGGAAGAGCTGTGGGCAGAAATCGAAAAATTCCTGCCCGGCGGCGAAAAGGCTGCTGCCTTTGAGGAAGAAACCGAAGAGTAACGATTAAAAAGATCACCTTATGGTGGTCTTTTGTAATATTTAGAAAATCTTAAGGAACGCTGAAAAAAAGCCTAAAACTCTTTTGCTATGATAAATATAAGAAATCATTTCATACTTCATACAAGGAGGAATTTTTATGACAAATCAAAAAAATCGCTTATTTACATTAGTGTTTTCCTGCTGCCCCGGTGCAGGGGAAATGTATATGGGACTGTATAAGCAGGGCATTGGGCTGATGGGGCTATTTTTCGGTGCGGCGGCACTAACTGCATGGCTCGGATGGGAGGAATTGATGCTTTTCATTTGTCCCATCGTTTGGTGCTATAGCTTTTTCCATACTCATAACCTGCGCCACATGACAGAGGAAGAATTTGCAGAAGTAGAAGATAAATTCTTCTTCGAGGATTATGTGGATTGGGAAAGAGATTGGCAGTTTACAGCAAAACACCGCCGTATTTTCAGCATCGTGCTTCTGCTGATCGGCATTTCCATCCTTTGGAGAGAAGGCATCAATTTGCTGGGTACTTTCTTCGATCTGCCGAATGTTTTCTGGTATATCAGCCGCGATCTCCCTCAGATCGTCATGGCATTTGTGGTTTTGTATGCAGCCCTGCGCCTGATGAAAGAACCAAAGGAAGAGATGGAAGAAATGGAAGAAGAGAGCATCGAAGAAAAAGAAGAGGAAATGGAAACGGTCTGAAAGTTATAATGAAAAAAACTGTTTTATAATCAAAAATAAGTGCTGGATCTGTTTGTAGGGTTCGGCACTTATTTATTTATGAGAAAGATTTGCAAAGAGAATTGTGAATCAGGAGAAGTCTTACAAATAGTTTTGTTATTATACGAAATCTTAACTAGAAGTACCTACATATTTCTCCCTAAAAAAGAATAAATTCCTAGTGAAACCATAGAAAAGCACCGGCAGAGCTGCCAACTGGTGCTTCTGCGCTGCAATCATTTCGGGTGCATATTTTTGGAAAAAGGAGGGAGAACAATGGAAGCTTTTAACAATTTTGTAAGTACCATCAATGGGTTTGTATGGGGGCCTGTGATGCTGTGTCTGTTGGTTGGGACACACATATTCCTGACGCTGAGAACCGGCATCATCCAGAGAAAAATATTCACAGGTATCAAACTTTCTATCACCCCTGATAAAGAGGCAGCTGGTGACGTATCCGGTTTCGGTGCGCTGGCAACAGCTCTGGCGGCTACCATCGGTACCGGGAACATCGTAGGTGTTGCCACAGCGGTTGGCCTGGGCGGCCCCGGTGCGGTATTCTGGGTTTGGATGACAGGGCTGTTCGGTATGGCTACAAAATACGGTGAAGCAGTTCTGGCGGTGAAGTATCGTGTAAGAGCAAAGGATGGTTCCTTTATCGGCGGCCCCATGTATGCACTGGAAAGAGGCTTGGGGCAGAAATGGCTGGGCGTCCTGTTTGCGGTATTCACAGCCATTGCATGTTTTGGTATCGGTAATATGACACAGGGCAACTCCATCGCGGAATCGGTACTGAACACCTTTGGTATTCCCAAAATAGCAACCGGTGTGGTTTTGTGTATCCTGACCGGTCTGGTCATTTTGGGTGGTGTAAACTCTATTTCCAAGGTTTGTGAAAAGCTGGTTCCTTTGATGGCTGGTTTTTATATTCTGGGTTGTTTCATCATTCTGGTAATCAATGCTCAGTATATTCCTACAACCTTTGCAGTTATTATCAAATCTGCGTTCAACCCTGCGGCAGTAGGCGGCGGCTTTGTTGGGATCACAGTGATGCAGTGTATCCGTTTTGGTGTTGCCCGTGGTCTGTTCACGAATGAATCCGGTTTGGGTTCTGCGCCTATCGTTGATGCGGCTGCAGCAACAAGAAATCCTTCTCGTCAGGCGCTGATTTCCATGTCTGGTGTATTTTGGGATACTATCGTTGTTTGTTTGATGACAGGTCTGGTACTGGTGTCCTGTATCATTAAAGACCCCGTTGGTATGGACGGTCTGGTCGGTGCAAATCTGACATCTGGTGCATTTGGTACGATTCCTGTAATAGGTCCCATCGTCCTGACCATTGGCCTGATTACATTTGCATGGTCTACGATTCTGGGATGGTCTTATTACGGTGAACGCGCATGGGTATATCTGGTGGGTGTGAAAGCAATCAAACCTTTCCGTGTTGCTTGGACACTGGTCGTATTTGTGGGTTGTGCTGCTGCTCTGGAAGTTGTTTGGAACGTAGCCGACACACTGAATGCATGTATGGCATTCCCCAACCTGGTTGCTTTGCTGGGGCTGAGCGGTGTGATTGCATCTGAAACAAAGAAATACATTTGGACAGAAGGCGGCTTGGATCTTTGGATGAATGATGAAGCACCTGTTGCGGACAAATAGCTGATATAAAAAATACAGAAAGAAATTTCTGAAAGATAGAGGGGAGTCCTTTGACTCCTCTCTTTATTTTTATGCAAATGGATGCATTTCTGTACATTGAATGTATAAAAGTTGATTTGATAGCTACGATTTAAAACTGTGGACAAAAAAATTTTTTGTCCACGGATAAACAGGCGTAATGTACAAAAAAAGCCGTAGTTATAGTGTTTTTATATTGCAACTCAGATATGTAGATTGTAATTTTTTGGAATTATTGTTTGAAATTTTCAAAAAGCTATTGATTTATTACCATTTTTTGGATAATATAGATGTGAGTTCCAATGGAATGGTTGTGTGAGTATTTTTGCAAAACAGGAACCGCGGCCTGATAAGATACTGATACAAGGAATTATTTCATCTTTTCTCTAAGGGAGGGAATTTTATGGAAGCTTTTAACAATTTTGTAAGTGCAATCAATGGCGTAGTATGGGGGCCTATCATGCTGGTACTGCTGATCGGTACACATGTAATCCTGACCCTGAGAACAAAGTTCATTCAGAGAAAGGTATTTACCGGCGTTAAGCTGTCCATTACACCCGATAAAGAAGCATCTGGTGATATCGGCGGTTTCGCAGCGCTGGCAACAG
>CALCGT010000061.1 GCA_937901125.1 uncultured Clostridia bacterium
CCCCTTATGAAGTTTATTTTTCTGTATCGTTGCACTTGACTTGACAATTCAAGATATAAAAAATGGCTTGGAATGGTCCCAATGGAGCCAGGGAAGCAGGATGCGGATGGGATTATCCGCAAAATAAAAGAAATCAGAGGAGTGGATGCCATGATCGTAGGGACTTGTGAGGTCACCTTTTGGGCAGCTTGGGTCTCCAGCCTGAAGGAAAAGCGGATGGTAGTAAAAAGTCTGGTGGAAAAGACGAGACATAAATTTAACGTTTCCGTGGCGGAGGTGGACAGGCAGGATGAGCATAAAACCATCGTCATCGGCTTCGCCTGTGTCACCAATGAAAGGCGTCATGCCGACAGCATGATACAGCATATTCTGGATTTTATGGAGAAAAGTACGGAGGCAGAACTCCTTTCTGCGGAATATGAGGTTTTTTAGGCATGTTTTTTGCTGAAAACCTGCGGAAAATTTGCATTTACCTGTAGATTTTCAAAAATCAGTGTGTTATAATCAACTATGATTGTGCAGTTTTCGTGTACTGTATCTCAACATGGCAGCAGCATAGAAAATAAGACAAGGTTGTCATAAAACGAATATTTTTAAGGAGGAGCTTCTTACAATGAACGCAACATTATTGAACAAAGAAAAAACAGCAGTAAAATTTTCCTTTGAAGTAACTGCAGAAGTACTGGAACAGGGTATGGCATTTGCTTACAACAAACATAAAAACAATCTGTCCCTGCCCGGCTTCAGAAAAGGCAAAGTGCCCAGAAAACTGATCGAAGCACAGTACGGCGAAGCATTCTTCTACGAAGATGCCATCAACCATATCTTCCCCGAAGAATACATGACAGCAGTAAAAGAACTGGGTCTAGAAGTTGTATCCGCACCTACACTGGACATCGAATACATCGAATCCGGCAAAGGCGCAAAATTCATCGTTGATGTAACAGTAAAGCCCGAAGTAACACTGGGTCAGTACAAAGGTCTGGAAGTGGAAAAGGTTTCCGCTGAAGTAACAGACACAGATGTTATGATGGAACTGGAAAAGGTTCAGAGACAGAATGCAAGAAAAGTTGAAGTAACAGACAGAGCAGCACAGATGGGCGACGTTGCAAACATCGACTACTTGGGTTCCGTTGACGGCGTACCTTTCGACGGCGGCAAAGCAGAAGGACATGACCTGGAACTGGGTTCTCATTCTTTCATCGAAGGATTTGAAGAGCAGATCGTAGGCCACAACATTGGCGAAGAATTCGACATCAACGTAACATTCCCCGAAGCTTACCATGCACCCGAACTGGCTGGCAAACCTGCTGTATTCGCAATCAAACTGAATGCTATTACAGCAAAAGAACTGCCCGAACTGAACGATGCATTTGCAGAAGATGTATCCGAATTCTCCACACTGGATGAATACAAAGCAGATATTCTGGCTAAACTGGCAACAGAAAAAACAGAAAAAGCAAGACAGCTGCAGGGCGATAAACTGCTGGATGCAGCAGTAGCAAACTGCACAATGGAAGTTCCTCAGGTTATGTACGATAACAAGATCGACAGCATGATGAGAGAATTCGAAGAAAACATCGTTCGTCAGGGTCTATCCATGGAAATCTACTACCAGTACATGGGCACAAACGAAGAAACAATGAGAGAAACTTTCAAAGATACATCCATGAAGAGTGTTGACGCGAGACTGATGCTGGAAGCAATCGCTAAAGCTGAAAACCTGGTGATCTCCGATGAAGATCTGGATGCAGAAGTTTGCAAATACGGCGAAAGCTATGGTGTAGACGGCAAAACAATGCTGGAAATGATCCAGGATGAAGATAAAGAAGCGCTGAGACAGGATATGCTGGTAAGAGCAGCTATGAAAGTGATTGAAGATACAGCTATCCTCAAAGAAGCTTAATCTATTCAAACGAAATAATATGAAATCAATAAGGCACAGTTTCACTGTGCCTTAGATTTTAATTGAACAGCGGAGATTTTTTCGCAATCAAAATTAGATTGGAGGAATCATAATGAGTTTAGTACCTATGGTCGTAGAACAGTCCAACCGTGGTGAACGTTCTTATGATATTTATTCCAGACTGCTGAAAGACAGAATCATTTTCCTGGGGGAAGAGGTTAACGATGTGACCGCAAGCCTTGTGGTAGCGCAGCTGCTGTTCTTGGCGGCGGAAGACCCCGATAAGGATATCAACCTGTACATCAACAGCCCGGGCGGCTCTGTAACAGCCGGTATGGCGATTTACGATACGATGCAGTATATCAAACCCGATGTATCTACCATTTGTATCGGTATGGCGGCAAGCATGGGTGCCTTCCTGCTAGCAGGCGGCGCAAAAGGCAAGAGATATGCTCTGCCCAATGCGGAAGTGATGATCCATCAGCCCAGCGGCGGTGCAAGAGGGCAGGCAACGGATATCCGTATTCATGCAGAAAATATTTTACGCACAAAGAAAAAGCTGAATGAAATTCTGGCAGAAAATACAGGCCGTTCCTATGAAGAGATCGAAAGAGATACGGAACGGGATAACTTTATGAGTGCTGAGGAAGCAAAGGCTTATGGTCTGATCGACGATGTCATCACAAAACCTCAGACAAAGGAGAGAGGATAAATGGCAGGTAAAACGGAAGATATGAACAAACTGCGGTGTTCCTTCTGTGGCAAAACACAGGATCAGGTAAAAAAACTGATCGCAGGACCCAATGTATATATCTGCGATGAATGCATCGACCTTTGCGCGGACATCATCGATGAAGAATATGATGTATTGGCAAACAAGGACGAAGAACTGAATGTTCCCAAGCCCAAGGAGATCAAAGAAACACTGGACGAATATGTCATTGGCCAGGATCGGGCAAAGCAGGCTTTGGCCGTTGCCGTTTACAACCATTACAAACGTATCTATATAGATGCGAAAGCAGAGGATGTGGAACTGCAGAAAAGCAATATCTTGCTGGTAGGCCCTACGGGTACTGGTAAGACTCTGCTGGCCCAGACTTTGGCGAAAGTGCTGAATGTACCCTTTGCCATTGCCGATGCCACATCTCTGACAGAAGCAGGCTACGTTGGTGAAGACGTGGAAAACATCCTGCTGAAGCTGATCCAGGCGGCAGATTATGATATCGAACGGGCAGAACGGGGCATCATCTATATCGACGAGATCGATAAGATCACAAAGAAAAGTGAAAATGTATCTATTACAAGAGATGTCAGCGGCGAAGGCGTACAGCAGGCGCTACTAAAGATTCTGGAAGGTACCGTAGCAAGCGTACCACCTCAGGGCGGCAGAAAACACCCCCATCAGGAATTTATTCAGATCGATACGACAAATATCCTGTTTATCTGCGGAGGTGCCTTTGGCGGCATCGAAAGAATCATCCAGAACCGTATGGGTCACAAGGTCATCGGTTTTGGTGCGGAAGTGCAGAGCAAGCTGGATAAAACAAACGATGAACTGCTGCAGAGCCTGATGCCTCAGGATCTGCTGAAATATGGCCTGATCCCTGAATTTATCGGCCGTCTACCTGTAGTAGTGACACTGGATAATCTGGACGAGGATGCCTTTGTGCATATTTTGACAGAGCCCAAGAATGCCTTGACAAAGCAGTATGAATATCTTTTCGCTTTGGATGATGTTATTCTGGAATTCAAGGAAGAAGCCCTGAGAGCAATCGCAAGAAAAGCCATGGAACGGGAAACAGGTGCCCGTGGTCTGCGTTCTATCGTAGAGGAATTCATCAACCCTATTATGTATGAAATTCCTACAGAAACGACAGTGGAACGCTGCATCATTACAGAAGCTGTTGTGGGTGGAAAAGATAAACCTGAATATGTTTATAACGAAAACAGACAGCCCCTGCAGCGGATGCGGAAACGCAAAAGCAGCAAAACGGGAGTTTCCGCTTAAAAAGATATTTTGAAATGGATAGGCTTTTTTAGGCCATCCTTCAGGGTGTCTGGATCGTAATTGAGAAAGAAACAGCGTCGGAAATACTGTAAAAACGGTATTCTGATGCTTTCTTTTTTGCTCGGAAGAGGCTTCTTTTGGGGAAAAACGCACAACGAACAGAGGCAAAATTTTATAGTGTATGGAAAATTGTACACCTCAGATGGAATCACTGGAATATCTAACAAAAACGCAAAAAATGTTAAAAAAATCGCAAAAAAGCGTTGACTATAAAGAGGGAGAGGGATATAATTTACCTGTATTTGAGAGAGGGACAAAAAGAAACAAGTGTCCTTGTATTAGAAACGATATAAAAAGAAAAAGATATATAAAAGACAGGAGGAAGAAAAAATGCTGACACTGGAAATGATTCAGGATGCAAAGAAAGTACTGGAAGACGTAGCAAGAACAACACCTCTGTTCGAATCCGCTTTCATCAACCCCAACGCAAACGTATTTATCAAATGTGAAAATATGCAGGTTACAGGCTCCTTCAAACTGAGAGGCGCTTATGTAAAAACAGCTAGCCTGACAGAAGCAGAAGCTTCAAAAGGCGTAATCGCTTGCTCCGCTGGTAACCACGCACAGGGCGTTGCTCTGGCAGCACAGAAAAAAGGCATCAAAGCAACAATCTGCATGCCCGCTGGCGCACCTCTGGCAAAAGTAGAAGCTACAAAGAGCTATGGTGCAGAAGTTGTTCTGGTTCCCGGCGTATACGATGACGCAGCTGCAAAAGCAGTAGAACTGCAGAAAGAACACGGCTACACATTCCTGCACCCCTTCAACGATGAATATGTAATGGCTGGTCAGGGTACAGTTGGTCTGGAAATTCTGGACAAACTGCCCGACGCAGAAGTTGTATTCGTTCCCATCGGTGGCGGCGGTCTGATCTCCGGTGTTGCTTGCGCAATCAAGAGCATCAACCCCAACTGCAAAGTATACGGCGTACAGGCAGCAGGTGCTCCTTCCATGAAACAGTCCATCGAACATAAGAAAATTGAAAAGCTGGCTAGCGTTGCAACAATGGCTGACGGTATCGCTGTAAAAGAACCCGGCGACCTGACATTCGAAAACTGTCTGAAATACGTTGACGGTGTTGTAACAGTAACAGAAGCTGAAATCGCTTCCGCTATCCTGATGCTGCTGGAAAAACACAAAATGGTAGCAGAAGGCGCAGGTGCTGTTTCCGTAGCAGCTGCTATGACAAACAAAGTAGATATCGCTGGTAAGAAAGTAGTTTGCGTAGTATCCGGCGGTAACGTAGACGTTAACGTTCTGGACAGAATCATTGACAAAGGCCTGCAGGAAAACGGCAGAATTGCTGAATTCTCTGTAATGATGGCTGATAAACCCGGTCAGCTGATCCAGCTGCTGCAGATCATCGCAGAAACAGGCGCAAACATTCTGGATGTAAACCACGACAGAAGAGCAAAAGGCGTAGCAGTAAGCAACGTAGTAGTAAACGTAGCTGTTGAAACAAGAAACAAAGCACACTACGAAGAAATGGTTGCAGCTCTGAAAGCAAAAGGCTATACGATCTGATATTTCAACAACCCAAAGCCATCCTCATAAATGAGGGTGGTTTTGTTTTTTTTAAATCATTACAAAAATTTGTTGACAAACCACTTTCGTTACATATACAATTAAATTGATTAAATATTTAATCACCTCACAGAATTATGTAAATATAGTAAGATGAGTGAAATGCAATGAGAAAAGGAAGGTGGATATTATGAAAAAATTTATTAGATTCCTCGGATTTTTGTTAATGTTGACTCTGATTTTTAATTCTGTTGCATTTGCAGAGGAGGATTATGTTACTGGAAACGATATAATTACAGAAGATAATATCATAGAGTTGGAAGTAGATATTTATGATAGTATGGAAGAATATCAAAAAAGTGTTGCAGAAACTATGGCTGATGTTGCACAAACCAGAGCGTTTGTAGAAGCTGGAGCTTTTAAGATATCTTTAATACGTGCAAAACCTGGCTCTACGTCTGTAACTACAGTTTTGAATTTTATTGGAGGAAATGTTGTCATTGATGAAATTAAATTTAAACAAGTTAAAGTAACAAGAGACACAAATTTAGGACTTCCTGTATATATGGAAATTGGTACAGGCTTGACTAATCTTTATATGCCAATGGCTTCTGGTGTAACAACATTGGGTATTGCCAATATTCCAACAGATCAAACAAAAGCGAGATTTTCTGCTATTGGTTTAGCTGGTCATTGTACGTATCATAACGAATATCATTCTATCAATGATTTGGGTAATGGTGGAATTACAATTCAGTAAAAAGAAAAATATTTAAGGGGTAAAGGTGTAAATGATGTATTATTATGTTTCTCCCATCATTGAAATCATGTTTGTTTGCCTACTTGCAGCATTCTGTATCGCTATGTTGTTTTTATTTGATGCGGTAAGAACTGGAAAACATCATAGAAAACCAATCTGCGTGATTTGTATTGCTGTTACCATCATTCTTGCGGTTGTTTTATATTGCTATATCAAAGGGCTGGCATAATCAGCATAAAATATTTGCGGGAAAAGTGGGATGCAGCGTTGCATTGGGGCATCGGAAGAAAAAAAGAATTTGGGTTTGGGCAGCAGTCCAAGCCCTTTTTTGTTGAAAAAATAAGGGGAATATATTATGCTATTTTTTGAGGTGAAAGGAAATGGAAAAAACAAAAGATAAACGGATTATTGGTATCTGCTATACCCTTTCGGGCGGGATGTGCTGGGGGCTTTCCGGCTGCTTTGGGCAGTATTTATTTCAGGAAAAGGGCATTACAGCGGAATGGCTGGTAACGGTACGTCTGGTTTTTGCGGGCGTGCTGCTGGTTTTGCTGGGGCTCCTTTTAACCAAAAAGAGAATGGGGGATGTTTGGAAAGAACCTGTGGATAAAAAAAGATTGCTAGTCTTTGCTATCGGCGGTATGCTGACCTGCCAGTATACCTATTTTGCTGCGATCCAACATTCCAATGCGGGTACAGCAACAGTGCTGCAGTCCTTAGCGCCTGTAATCATTTTGGGTATTGTTTGCATGAAGGAAAAACGGCTGCCCCACAAACTGGAAACAGGGGCTATCATCTGTGCGCTTTTTGGGGTATTTCTGCTGAGCACCCACGGGGATATCCACAGTATGAGCATTACAACATTGGCACTGCTGTTTGGTCTAGGTGCTGCGGCTAGTGCGGCAGCCTATAATCTGCTTTCCGGCGATTTGCTGCGGAAATATGGAGTATATGCCGTAGTCGGCTATGCCATGTTCATAGCAGGGGTGGCGATGGTTATCATCGTGCGACCATGGAGATATGTTGTGACCTATGACATGGGGACGATTTTGGCGACGTCAGCGGTCGTTGTTATCGGCACGGCTGTGGCGTTTTCTTTGTATCTGAAGGGTGTCAGCCTGGTGGGACCCTTCATGGGCAGTCTGCTTGGTATGGTAGAACCCATTACGGCTGTTATCGTTTCATTGGTGTTTCTGGGCGCAGCTTTTCATATTATGGATCTGGCTGGTTTTGTGCTGATTTTGGGCACAGTGGTGGCTTTGTCCTTACGGTCGAAAGCATGAAGCTTACATATACCTTGGTTTTTACGGAAACCAAGGTATATTTGCTTGAAAAAGCATTTTATGGTATGATAAAAGTCTAGAAAATTTTATCTTATGATATAAAAATAGATGGGGTGAGGAATTTGGCGGAACAAAAAAATAGAAAAAAAACTGCCAAAACCACTGGAAAAGCACCGACGGTGAAAAAGACAACTGCCAATGCAAAAACTGGTGTACAAAGCAGTGGGAAAGGTGGAACAAAAAAGGCAGAACCTGCTGCGAAAAAAGAGACGACAAAGGTGACGGTACAGCCGGCTCGTTTTGGGGACAGCATATTGGATGAGATCATCCTGCTGCTGATCATTGTGGTGTCTATCGTGGTATTTGTCAGCCTTTTGACAGATAAAATGGGCATCATCGGTGGGCTCATCAGCAGCTTTTTCAAGGGCATTCTTGGCTTCGGCGGCATTTTGCTTCCTGTATTTGTTATTGTTTACTGCATCTGGATGCTGGCCGATGAGGAAAAGAGATATCCCTTGGTGCGTGCCTGTGGTGCGGCATTGTTTTTATTGACGGTGGCTTCTGCGGCGCAGATCATCAACCCCGTGAAAGCGGCAGAAGGTGTGGGTTTCCTGAAACGCTGCGGCACGCTGTATGGGGAAGGGGCTTTCAGCAACGGGGGCTTATTTGGCGGTCTGCTGGGCGGTGCATTGTATCGTGCGCTGGATGTGTTAGGCAGTGCGATCATCCTGTTGGCACTGGGGATCATTTCCATCGTGATGGCAACTGGCAAATCCTTCTTCCATGCCATTGGGGATGCCAATGCCCATCGGAAGGCCAGGAGAAAAGTAAAGAACGAAAAAATCAAAAATAAAGCGGAGCGGATCCGTCAGCAGGAGCTGATCGAAGCGGAACGGCTGGCAAAGAAAGAGGAACGCCGCAGAAAAATGTCCCGTGAGGATTTCAACATCGAACTGCAGGAGGACGACAATAAGGAAACGCCTTATGTGCAGGAAACTGTCTTCCGCAAAAAGCCTATGATACTGGAACCCAAAAAACGGGAACCTATTTTCGATTTTGTAAAGGAAAATAAAGAGGAAGCAGAGCTGAAAAAAGATGCGGTGAAGGCGGCAGCTTCCCAGATGGCGGCTTCCACCCTGCGGGAAACGGTAAAAGTCAAGGTGGGAGATATCATTCCCGGGACAAAGGCGAAAGAGCCGGTGATTCTGCCGGAGAAGCGGGAGGAACCCGTGGTGCAGGGCGTTGGTCTGGAAGACGGGGATGCGCTGATCGAAGAGATCTTCGCAGAAAAGCCGAAAACAGACGACAGTCCGATCATTGATATCCTGCCCGAAGAAGATATGGGCAAGGAGGTTGAACCTGCCGTAGAGGAAATTCCTATCGTTGCGGAAGAAGTGACGGAAGAAGTACTTGCCCCTGCGGAAAAGACTGTGGAAGAAAGGAAAGCGGATACAGAAGCGGCAGAGGCAAAAGAGGAGAATGGATCGGTGGAGATCCCTGCAGAGCCTGTGGAAGAAGAAAAGCCTTATATCTATCCACCTATTAAACTGCTGGGAAGAGACCCCCAGACAGGCAGCGGTGGCAACCGCTCCGAAATGATCGAAAATGCAAGAAAACTGGAGACTACATTAAAAAGTTTTGGTGTGGATGCGAAGGTCATCCAGATCAGCAAAGGTCCTACGGTTACAAGATATGAGCTTTCCCCCAGTCAGGGGGTAAAGGTCAGCAAGATCGTCAATCTGGCGGATGATATTGCTCTGAATCTAGCTGCCAGCGGTATTCGTATCGAAGCACCTATCCCCGGCAAAGCGGCGGTAGGGATTGAAGTGCCCAATAAGGAGACACAGTCCGTTTATATGAGGACTTTGCTGGAAAGCGATGCATTCAAAGAACATCCTTCCAAGCTGGCCTTTGCATTGGGGCAGGATATTGCAGGCAACCCTGTAGTGACGGATATTGCAAAAATGCCCCATCTGCTGATTGCTGGTGCCACAGGCAGTGGGAAAAGCGTATGTATCAATACCCTGATCACCAGTATTTTGTATAAAGCAGACCCCAAGGAGGTCAAGCTGCTGCTGGTAGACCCGAAGGTAGTTGAACTTAGTGTTTACAATGGGATTCCACATCTGCTGATCCCTGTTGTGACAGACCCCAAAAAGGCATCCTCTGCTCTGAACTGGGCAGTACGGGAAATGCTCCAGAGATATAATGATTTTGCAGCCCATGGCGTGCGAGATATCAAGGGCTTTAATAAAATGATGGAAGAAAAGGGAGAAGAAAAGGGCAAAATGCCCCAGATCGTTATTATTATTGATGAATTGGCTGACCTGATGATGGCAGCACCCGGGGAAGTGGAGGATGCCATTTGCCGGCTGGCACAGATGGCCCGTGCGGCAGGGATGCACCTCATCATCGCTACCCAGCGCCCTTCTGTAGATGTCATCACCGGTGTCATCAAGGCCAATATCCCTTCCAGACTGGCCTTCGCTGTATCCTCCGGCATCGACTCCAGAACCATTCTGGATATGGTGGGGGCGGAGAAACTGTTGGGCAAGGGGGATATGCTGTTCTATCCTTCCGGACAGAGCAAGCCTTCTCGCCTGCAGGGGGCTTTCGTCACCGATCAGGAGGTAGAGGCTATCGTAGATTTCCTGAAGAAGAGCAGCAAGCCTTATTATACCCAGGAGACCATCGAACAGATTACCTCCGCAGGGAAAGCCGGCGGCAGTGCTGTGGAGGATTCCGATGAATTTTTCGGTCAGGCGGTAGACTTGATTTTGGAAAAGGAAAAGGCTTCTGTTTCCATGCTGCAGCGGCAGTTCCGCATTGGCTATAACCGGGCAGCAAGGCTGATGGATGATTTGGAACGGCATGGCATCGTTGGCCCGGAAGAGGGCAGCAAACCCAGAAAAGTTCTCATTACCAAATCCGAGTGGGAGGAAATGACGGGAGCTGTTCCGAAAGAAATTTAATCAAGGAAAAGTCTGAATGTAAAACATTCAGGCTTTTTTTGTGCGAAATGAACGTTGACAAAATGGGACAAGTATAGTACCATCAACATAGGGTCATATGACTGACGGAAGTGGAAGGAACCACATGGGAGTATGACGATTCGAATGCCGACCGTCTGGGCGATGATGCTTGGATTGTGGGCTTTTTCTTTTGCAAAGAAAAGGACACGATGCAGGCCCAAGGTAACCAGTTATGTAAATGGTGAAGATTCATCAACGGAGAGGAGTTTTTTGAATGTTTAAGACAGACTTACAGATCGCACAGGAATGCAAAATGGAACATATCCTGAGAGTTGCTGAAAAAGCAGGCATCCCCGAAGAATACGTGGATTGCTACGGTAAATACAAAGGTAAAATCAGCGACAAATACTACAACGAAATCAAAGACAAGCCCGATGCAAAACTGATCCTGGTAACAGCTGTAAACCCCACACCCGCAGGCGAAGGCAAAACAACAGTTACCATCGGTCTGACACAGGCACTGCAGAAAATGGGTAAAAACGCTATCACATGTTTGCGTGAACCTTCTTTGGGCCCCTGCATGGGCGTAAAAGGCGGCGCTGCCGGCGGCGGTTATGCACAGGTGGTTCCCATGGAAGATATCAATCTGCACTTCACAGGCGACCTGCATGCTATCACAACAGCAAACAATCTGCTGGCTTCTATGGTAGATAACCACATCCAGCAGGGCAACGAGCTGAACATCGACCCCAGAAAGATCGTATGGAAACGCTGTGTTGACCTGAACGACAGACAGCTGAGAAACGTAATTTCCGGTCTGGGTGGCAAAGTAAACGGTGTACCCAGAGAAGATGCCTTCCAGATCACAGTAGCTTCCGAAATCATGGCTATTTTCTGTCTGGCAAACGACCTGAAACAGCTGAAAGAGATGCTGGGTCAGATCATCATTGGCTATACTTATGATGACGAACCCGTAACCGCAAAAATGATTGGCGCTGCCGGCGCAATGACAGTTCTCTTGAAAGATGCACTGCAGCCCAATGTGGTGCAGACACTGGAAAACACACTGGCGATCATCCACGGCGGTCCCTTCGCAAATATCGCTCACGGCTGCAACTCTGTAAAAGCAACAAAAACAGCGATGAAAATTGCTGACTATGTTGTAACAGAAGCAGGCTTTGGTGCAGACCTGGGCGCCGAAAAATTCTTCGATATCAAATGTCGTAAAGCAGGCCTGAAGCCTGATGCAGTTGTTCTGGTTGCGACCGTTCGTGCTCTGAAATACAACGGCGGCGTTCCTAAGGCTGACCTGAGCAATGAAAACCTGGATGCATTGGCAAAAGGTTTTGTAAACCTGGAAAAACACATTGAAAATATCCAGAAATACGATGTTCCCGTTGTGGTAACACTGAACCACTTCGTAGCGGATACAGACGCAGAGGTTGCTTATGTAAAAGAACGCTGTGAAGCAATGGGCGCAACCTTTGCAGTAGCAAAAGTTTGGGCAGAAGGCGGCGAAGGTGGCAAGGCTCTGGCTGAAAAGGTTCTGGAAACACTGGAAACAAAGGAAAGCAATTTCCACTACCTGTATGAAGATAATCTGACAATCGTTGAAAAAGTAAACAAAGTATGTAAAGAAATTTATGGTGCGGGCACAGTAAACTTCTCTGCGGCAGCAAAGAAAACACTGGCGCAGATCGACAAACTGGGTTTTAACCATTTCCCTGTATGTATCGCAAAAACACAGTACTCCCTGTCCGATGATCCCAAGGTGCTGGGTCGTCCCGAAGACTTTGAAGTAACTGTAAAAGAAATCCGCATTTCCGCGGGCGCAGGCTTTATCGTAGTGTTGCTGGGCGATGTTATGACAATGCCCGGTCTGCCCAAGAAACCTGCGGCACTGAATATTGATATTGACGAGGACGGCAACATCGTGGGGCTGTTCTGATAAACAAAGGAGTAAAATGAGATGAAAGCACAATTGATTGATGGCAAACTGATCTCTGCTGAGATCAAAGCAGAAGCGGCAGAAGAAGCAGCAGAACTGAAGACAAAGGGGATTGAACCTTGTTTGGCTGTTGTATTGGTTGGAGATGATTCCGCTTCTCAGGTATATGTGAATAATAAGAAAAAGGCATGCGAAGCTGTAGGCATCAAGTCCGTTTCTCATGTGTTGTCTGGAGAGACAACAGAGGAAGAACTGCTGCAGCTGATCGATGAGCTGAATGCAGATCGGAGTATCCATGGTATCCTGGTGCAGATGCCCGTGCCCAAACATATCGATGACAGAAAAGTCATCCTTGCTATCAATCCCGAGAAGGACGTGGACTGTTTCCATCCCGTAAACGTGGGCTATCTCCACACAGGCGGCAAGGGATTCCTGCCCTGTACCCCTGCGGGTATCATCGAACTGATCAAACGCAGTGGTCATTCCATCGAAGGGAAAAATTGTGTTGTGATTGGCAGAAGCAATATCGTAGGCAAGCCTGTGGCAATGCTGTTGATGCAGGAGAACGGGACTGTGACCATTTGCCATTCCAAAACAAAAGATCTGGCGGGCATCTGTCGGGGGGCAGATATCATCGTCAGCGCAACGGGCAAGGTGGATACAGTAACGGCGGATATGGTAAAAGAAGGTGCGATCATCATTGACGTCGGGATGAATCGCAACGCAGCAGGCAAACTTTGCGGCGACGTGGATTTTGAGAACGTGAAAGAAGTGGCAGGCGCCATCACACCTGTGCCGGGGGGCGTAGGGCCGATGACCATTGCTATGCTGATGAAAAATTGTATCACAGCCGCAAAAATCCAGAATGGATTGATGTAAGAAAATCTTAAGATTTGTACCCTTGATTTCGAGAGAGATCGAGGGTATTTTTATATCAAGGGGGAGATGTATGGTGAAAAAGTGGAAACGCGGATGTATCATAGGGGTTGCCATCGTTCTGGTAGTACTGTGGCTGCTTCGTCCGCAGAAATTGAGCGATATTGTTGATATTTCGTCGGAAGATGTGTGCTATGGTACGCTTTATACCTATACAGACGATGAGGATTGGAGAAGGCGTGATGTGAGAATTGAGGATAAAGAAGCATAGAAGAATGGTTGGCGTTTATGGAAGATAGAGAAGTCCGTCTGGATGGTTTCTGGGGGGATACGATTTCATGGAAAAGTGGAGAAGGAGAACGGATGTATTCTCTGCGATTTTATGATGAAATCGGGCATGCATCAGAAGATATCACTTTCATCAATACCGGAAGAATTTATTATAAAAGACCATTTTATCAAGTGATCGGCAAGCATAAAACTAGATGTACGGATTATTTGGAAGAAATCCTGCAGGAGTATGAGGTGGAATCCTAAGAAAGGTGGAGTCCTATGGATAAAAAGAAAAAAGGAAAAAGGAAAAAGTGGTTCATTTGTCTGGTTGGGATTCTGTTGATCTGTGGGGCGGTTTTCATGAACAGCAGCCCTTTATCGCAAAAAGGCGAAGTCTCTCTGGAGAATCTGGTCTACTGTAGCATTCAGGTAACCGAAGTGAAAAATGAAACAGGCTATGTGCGGGGTACGAAAATCAGAGATATAGAACAAGTGGAAAAACTGTTCGATTTCTTGGGGGAGCAGGAAGTCAGAAGAGCTCTGCCATGGGAAAAACTGCATTCTGATGAAGAATACCCTTATACGATAGATCTGCAGTATGATAGTGAAACCCAAGGTCGCTATGAATTTATTTTCTGCTGGAAAAATGGGCAGATCGATTTCAGAGAAAAATCTTACATGATTACGGAAGAACCCAAAACACAGATGACTGAGCGGTTGGAATTGTTGCTACAAACGTATGAAACAGAAGAATGATAGCTACCCCTGACGGAAGTCGGGGGAATTTTTATGCCGAAAATCCAGAAAGAACCGAAAAAGAATTTCGCGGAAATATAGCAATTTGTCTGTTTTTATAGTAAAATAATACGATATGAAAAATACAGCATTCCTTTTGTGGGATGGCTTTAAGGAGGAATATGATGGAAAAGAAAGTCGCATTCACCTCTTTGGGGTGCGATAAGAATAGAGTGGACAGCGAGGTCATGCTGGGTATCCTGCAGAAAAATGGCTATACTGCTGTGGCGGACGAAGCGGAAGCGGATATCATTGTGGTGAACAGCTGCTGCTTCATTAAGGATGCATTGGAAGAAAGCATTGAGACTATTCTTGAAATGGCCCAGTATAAAGCCCCCGAAGTGGGCAACTGCAAAGGGCTGATTGTAGCGGGGTGTCTGGGGCAGCGCTTTGAGAAGGAATTTTTCGATGAGTTGCCGGAGGTTGATGCTATCGTGGGCACAACCGCCTATGAATCTATCGCTCAAGTGGCAGATGAAATTCTGGGCGGCAAAGAGCAGGTGAAGCATCTGGAAAGCATTGATTTGGCCATGCAGGATGAAAACGGCAAGCTGCGTGTACTTTCCACAGCACCTTATTTTGCTTACCTGAAAATTTCCGAGGGCTGCGATAATCATTGTACCTATTGCGTGATTCCCAAAATGAGGGGGAAACACCGCAGCAGAAGGCTGGAAAGTCTGGTAGAAGAAGCAACATTGCTGGCGCAGCAGGGTGTAAAGGAAATCGTCATTGTGGCCCAGGATACCTCCATTTACGGCAGAGATTTGTATGACAAGCCTATGCTCCATGAACTGCTGAAACAGTTGAATGCCATCGAGGGTATTGAATGGATTCGCTTGTTGTACTGCTATCCCGAAACACTGACAGAGGAAACCATTGAAGCTATGGCGACTTGCGAAAAGGTTTGCCATTATATTGATATGCCTATCCAGCATGGTAATGACGCGGTGCTGAAACGCATGGGCAGAAAGAGCAGTCAGGCCCTAATTCGGGAAAAGGTGGTGAAGCTGCGGGCGGCTATGCCGGATATTGCCATCCGCACCACGTTGATCGTTGGGTTCCCCGGCGAAAGCGAAGAAGAATTTGCAGATTTGATGCAGTTTGTGCAGGAAATGCGGTTCGACCGTTTGGGTGTGTTCTCCTATTCTCGGGAGGAAGGCACAGCAGCGGCAAGGATGGAAAACCAGATTGATGATGAGCTGAAGGAAGAACGCAGAGATATCATCATGGATTTGCAGAAATCCATTGCGGCTTCTTTGTGCGAAGCAGAGGTGGGGAAGGAATTGGAAGTGCTGATCGAAGGCAAGCTGCCAGAAGAAGCCATTTTCTGCGGCAGAACCAGAAGAGATGCCCCTGATATCGATGGGCTGGTGTTTGTTTCTTCTGAGGAAGAACTGTATTCTGGCGATTTTGTAACAGTAAGGATTCGCGAAGCAGGCGATTATGATTTGATGGGAGATGTGGTTTATGGAAATGAATCTGCCGAATAAGCTGACACTGCTCAGAGTATTCATGATTCCGATTTTTTTGGTGGTGCTGTTTCTGGCACCGGAACCTGTAAATAGATATGTAGCGGTTATTATTTTTATTGTGGCATCCCTGACGGATATGTTGGATGGCAAGATTGCAAGAAAGTATAATCTGGTTTCCAATTTTGGGAAATTTATGGATCCTCTGGCGGATAAGCTTTTGGTTATGTCTGCGCTGGTTTCTATGGTTGCCTTGGAAGACTTGGCGGCATGGGTAGTCATCATCATTCTGGCGAGAGAATTTGCTATCACAGGCTTCCGTACCCTGGCGATGGAGGCAAATATCGTGATGGCGGCAAGCTGGTGGGGCAAGGTGAAAACCGCGACACAGATGATTATGATTCCTGTGGTGCTGCTGCAGCTGCCCTTTCGCTGCATGCCTGTGGTGGAAAATATTCTGGTGGCACTGGCGGTGTTCTTCACCATTTTCTCCGGTGCAGATTATATGATCAAAAATAAACAGGTGCTCCACGGTTAAGCTTGGAGAAAGGCTGTGATGCCCTTTGTGCCGATGGGTCTTAGGTTCGAAAGGATCTAAGATCATTTTTTATGGAAAAAAGGTTGGAAATGCTTCAATAAAAAGATACAATAGGAATAGCATGTAAGAAATTTTCCAAAGGAGGAAGCACAATGAAAGCAGAGATCATGGCAGTTGGTACAGAACTGCTGTTAGGCGATATTTTGAACACAAACGCCCAGTTTTTGGCCCGGGAACTGGCGAACCTAGGTATTGAGGTTTATTATCAAACGGTGGTGGGGGACAACCCCAAACGGCTGAAAGATACAATTTTCCATGCCTTTTCCAGAGCAGACCTCATCATCACCACAGGGGGACTTGGCCCTACGGAGGACGACCTGACAAAGGAAACGGCGGCGGAATATTTCGGGGAGAAGCTGGTGCTGGACGAAAGAGCTTTGGGACGCATCAGAAAGTATTTTGACCGTACCGGCAGAACCATGACCCAGAACAACGTGAAACAGGCCATGGTGCCCGAAAACAACTGTACGGTTTTGTATAACGACAATGGCACAGCCCCCGGCATCATCATGGAAAAGAACGGCAAAATGATTGTGATGCTGCCCGGTCCTCCCAAGGAAACTATTCCCATGTTCCAGAATCAGGTGAAGCCTTATCTGGTGAAGAAGCAGGAATTTACCTTTGTTTCCCGTATTCTGCGGGTGGCAGGCGTAGGGGAAAGCGCCATGGAGGATAGAGTAAAGGACATCATCGATGCCCAGACGAACCCCACCATTGCTCCCTATGCCAAGGATGGCGAAGCCATTCTGCGGATCACGGCAAAGGCCAAGGATGAAGCAGAAGCAAACAAGCTGATCGACCCTGTAGCGGCGGCTCTGAAAGAAAGACTGGGGATCGCTGTTTATGGGGAAGGTGAAACAGATATGGAGACAGTGGTGGCAGAAATGCTGCTGGAAAGAAAACTGACCGTTGCCGTGGCAGAATCCTGCACAGGGGGAATGATTGCCTCCCGACTGGTGGAGTATCCCGGTATTTCTGCTGCACTGCTGGAAGGCTGTGTAACCTATTCCAACGATGCGAAAATGCGTCGATTGGGCGTCAAAGCAGAAACCTTGGAAAAATACACCGCAGTCAGCAAAGAGACCGCACAGGAAATGGCAGAAGGCATGGCAAGAACCAGCGGTGCAGATATCGGCATTGCTACAACAGGCATTGCGGGCCCCGATGGAGGCAGCGAGGAAAAGCCTGTAGGGCTGGTATATATTGGTCTTTCCTACAAGGGAAAAACAGAAGTGCAGGAGCATTATTTTGTGGGCAAACGGGATAAGATTCGGGAACGTGCCACTTATACAGCCCTGAACTGGCTGAGAAAGGCGATGCTGGATGAAGAATAAGGGAGACTGGATGCTGTTGCTGGCTGCTTTTATCGGCGGTGGCGGTTTCATCTGCTTAAAATATTTGTTAGACTGGGGCTATGCCCCTTTTCAGGTAATCCTTGGGCGATTTTTGATGGCTTCCATCTGCATGTGCATCGTGTATCATAAGCGGCTGAAAAAGATCACTGAACGGGAGTGGAAGGTAGGCGGCATTTTGGGCGCGCTGTTGGCGGCCATGTTCCTGCTGATGACAGTAGGGCTGCAATATACCACTCCTTCTATCAATGCGTTTTTGGTAAATATTCCTGCGGTCATTGTGCCTTTTATTTGCTGGGGCGTATTCAAGCAGAAGCCCAACCGAAACTGTTTCATTGCGGCGGCGATGACACTGGTAGGGGTGTCCTGTCTATCCCTGACGGCAGAGTTTCGTATTGATTTGGGGGCGGGGCTGTCCTTGCTGGCGGCTGTGGCCTTTTCCCTGCAGATGGCGTTCCTTGGAAATATCACTGAGGGGTGTGATGCGGTGCATATTGCTGTGGCGGAAAATCTTTTCACATTGCTGGTGACGGTGGTTATCGTGACGTTTACGGGATGGGATATGCCCCCGCTGACGTTGCCTGCTCTAGGGAATTTCTTCTTCCTTGGGGCATTCTGCACAGCGGCGTATTTTGCCTTGCAATCGGCGGGGCAGCAGATCACTTCCCCCAATAAGGCGGCTATCATCATTACTTCCGAATCGATTTTTGCGGCGGTGTTTTCCGCTCTCCTATACGGCGAACGTATGAGCCTGCGGGGATATTTGGGCTGTATCATTATTTTTGTGGCAATGACACTGGCAGAGCAGCCTGCTAAGGAAGCAAAATAGGTATTGACAAGGCGAACAAAATTGAATAAAATGAGAACAGAAGTTCTCGTTCAGAGGAATCCTGAAATGAAAATAATCCTTATCATTGGAAAGGCGGAAATAAAATGGCAGCAAAAGCGCAGAAAGAAGATGCAAAATTTGAAGATAAACAGAAGGCTTTGGATGCAGCCCTGAGCCAGATCGAAAAACAGTTTGGCAAAGGCGCAGTCATGAAATTGGGGGATGACAGTGCGAAAATGGCTGTAGAAGTGGTTCCTTCCGGTTCTCTGAGCCTGGACTTGGCGCTGGGGGTTGGCGGTGTGCCCAAGGGCAGAATCGTTGAAGTATACGGACCTGAATCTTCTGGTAAAACAACAGTAGCCTTGCACATGGTTGCGGAAGTGCAGAAGCGGGGCGGTATTGCCGGTTATGTAGATGCAGAGCATGCCATGGATCCTACATACGCAAAGGCTCTGGGGGTGGATATTGATAACCTGTATATCTCTCAGCCTGACGATGGCGAACAGGCTTTGGAAATTGCGGAAACTATGGTACGCAGCGGTGCCATCGATATCGTTATTGTGGACTCTGTAGCGGCATTGGTGCCCCGGGCGGAGATCGAAGGGGAAATGGGCGATTCTCATATGGGGCTGCAGGCCAGATTGATGAGCCAGGCTCTGAGAAAGTTGACAGGAATCACAAATAAATCCAACTGTACCGTTGTTTTCATCAATCAGCTCCGTGAAAAAATCGGTGTGACATTTGGCAATCCCGAAACGACCACAGGCGGTCGTGCCTTGAAATTCTATTCTTCCATCCGTATGGAGATCAGAAAAGCAGATGTGCTGAAACAGGGGACGGAGATCGTCGGCAACCGTGTAAAGGTGAAGATTGCCAAAAACAAAGTGGCACCTCCCTTCAAAACAGCAGAATTTGATATCATCTATGGCAAAGGCATTTCCAGGGAAGGGGATATTTTGGATCTGGCGGCAGATGTGGATATCGTAAACAAGAGCGGTGCATGGTATGCCTATAAGGAAACACGGATCGGACAGGGTCGTGAAAATGCAAAGCAGTTCCTGAGAGAGAATCTGGATATGTGTGCAGAAATTGAAAATCGGGTTCGGGAACATTATGGACTAACAGCTTTGGAGGTTCCTGCAGCGGTAGCAGAAGCACCCATTGTGGAAACAGAGATTTAAAAATAAAAAAAATTAAACCCTATGGAATCATTCCATAGGGTTCTTTTCGTTTAAAAGACGATTTGCACAAGAAGCATATAGCAGACTGTGCCGCCGAAGATGCTGAGCATGGTGTTTCTTTTCCAGATATGTAAAAGAGCTGTCAGGGCGGAGGCGATCAAAGGAGGTGCAAAGCCTGCCGCGGAGGAAAAGGTGATACCTTTTAGGCAATACATGACCAATGTTGCCATGATAGCCATGGGGAGCACCCGACCCAGATAGCGGACGATTTCTGGCACCTCTTTCCCACGGAAGAGAAGGAAAGGCAGAGCACGTTCCGCAAAGGTGCAGATTGCGCAGGCTGCGATGATGAGGATGGATTGTGTTGTAGAAAGTACCATTTAGGTTTCCTCCTTTCCTGTGCTTTGGGGTTCGATGCGGCTTCTCAGGATGGTCAGCAGGGCTACGGTGATGACCAGAGAAGGCAGGATGAACTTGGAAGGCCCAAAGAGGATGAGACAGACAATGCTGGAAACGAAGGCCAGCAGGGCTGGCAGACGGTTATCTGCTCCGGACATCTGCTCGATCAGGATGACAATGAACAAAGCCGTCAGAGCAAAATCGATGCCTGTGGTATCGAAGGGGATCAATGTCCCGATGAGGGCACCAAGGATGCAAAGGATGACCCAATAAAGGATGGGCATAAGGGCTGTCAGCACATAGGCCCATTTTTCATCGATATCTTCATCGAAATCATGGGAGCAATGGAGGGAATAGTTTTCATCTGTCAGGGAATAGATCAGGAAATATTTCCAGAAGCCAAAGGTGCGGAATTTTTCGATGAAGGACAGACCGTAAAAGATGTGACGGCTGTTGAGCAACAGTGCCATGATTGCCACGGTCGCCAGGGAAACGCCGCCGGCGAAGAAACTCACCATCAGATATTGCAGGGAGCCTGCCATAACGAATAGACTGCAGGCACCTGTCCAGATAAAATTATAACCGGCGTTTTGCATCAGAACCCCATAGGCCAGACCTACAGGAATGAAGCTGATGAAGATGGGAAAGCTGTGCTTGACTGCATAGCGTAAGGTTTTTGCCATAAAAATCGCTCCTTTTTGCTTTTGTATCTTAGAAATAATGGTAGTGTTTGCGGTTTACCGCTAGGAAAAATACAGTGATGAGGACAGTGATGGCCTCGGCCACAGGGATGGCAAGCCAGATGCCGTCGATGTCCAAGAATTTTGGCAGGATCAGGATACTTCCGGTTACGAAAACGAAGGTACGCAGGAAGGAGATCATCGCCGACACCTTCCCATTGGACAATGCCGTAAAGAAGGAAGAGGTAAAAATGTTAATGCCTGCGAAAAGGAAGTTCCAGACGAAGATTTTATAGCCATAGAGAGTAATGGTGTAGGTATTGCTTTCCTGTGGCGTAAAGATAGCGATGGTCGGCACTGCCATCAGATAGGAGAAGCCGAAGCACACTACAGAGGAGATCAAAATGATGCCGAGGCACATTTTGAAGAGGCGTTTCAGCTGAGGAATATTACGGTTGCCGTAATTATAGCTGAAAACGGGGGCTGCACCGCAGGCAAAGCCCAGATATGCCGAAGAAAATAGGAATTGGGCATACAATACAATGGTGATAGCGGCAACGCCATCTTCTCCCAGCAGTTCCATCATTGCCAGATTGAACAGGAAAGTCGTCACAGCCATGGCACCAGAGGTCACCATTTCCGAAGAACCATTCAGCATGGTATGGGCAATGGTCCTACCGTTCCATTTTGGTTTTACGAAATACAGCACTGTCCTTGGTTTGGCAAAATAGAACAATGCAGGGATGCCGCCAACGATAAAGCTGCTGACGGTGCCCCAGGCTGCCCCGACGATGCCCACATCCATACGGACAATGAAGATATAGTCGAAAAGAATATTGGACAGACCTGCTGCTACATTTAGCCACAGCCCCAGATTGGGTTTGCCTGCGGTGATGAAAAGGGTCTGGAACATGGTCTGGATAACAGAAACGGTGTAAAACGCCATCATAACTCTGCCGTAATCTATGCAATAGGGAAGCAGGTTCTCATCGGCCCCCAAAAAGAGGGATAGGGGACGAATAAACAGGAAGCAGAGGACAGAGATCACCAGACTGACTATGATACCAAAGGCTATGATGAGAGTGAAAGCGCTACGGGCTTCCTCTTCTTTTCCTTCGCCCAATTTACGCCCGATGATGGCGGAGCCACCAGTCCCCAGCATGATACCCAAACCAATTAGGATGTTGATGAGGGGAAAGACGATATTGATGGCGGAGAGGGCGGTAGTCCCTACGAAGCGGGAAACAAAAATGCCGTCCACGATGGTATAGGTGGCTACAAACACCAGCATGATGATGGTGGGCAGAGTGAATTTTATCAGGGGGAATAATGTAAATTCTTTTGATATATCATTTTGCATAAGACAACCTCATTTTATTTCATCATAGCATGGCAAGCATTTAGATACAATTTACAAATTGTGTGCAATACAATTCTAAATTGTGAAAGTGCAGAATAGAGTTACTCTGTTTTCATTTGGTTCACCCGGTTTTCATCAGGGGTGATATAGATGGTGCGGTTGGTCAGATAGATGACCATACCCGGTTTGGCACCATTGGGTTTTTTGATATTTTTCCGCTGTGTATAATCTACAGGCACCATGCTGCTGTTTTTTGCCTTGCTGTAGAAAGCCGCCAGATTGGCTGCTTCCTCCATGGTAGCTTTGGGCAGTTCCCCTTGACCGTTGGTGCGGATGATGACATGGGAACCGGGGATATCTTTGGTATGCATCCAGATGTCGGTAGGTTCTGCCATACGCAGAGTCAGTTCGTCATTCTGCAGATTGCTCTTGCCCACAAAGATATCATATCCATCGGAAGAAACATAATGCAGAGGCTTCGATTTCTTGGGCTTTTGGGCGCCCTTTTTCTGTACCTGTCTGCGGATGAAGCCGCTTTCTGCCAGTTCTGTGCGGATTTCGGAAAGGTCAGCATCATCCTTGGCATTTTCCAATGCGTTCAGGACGCTTTCCAGATAGACCAGTTCTTCCTCATTTTGTTTTTCCTGAATTTCCAGGGCGGCAAGGGTACGTTTTGCCTTGTTATATTTGCTGAAATATTTCTGGGCATTTTCCGCAGGAGTCTTAGCAGGGTCGATGGCAATTTCGATCTCCGGCATATCTGCTTCATAATAATCGATAGTCTTGAAGGTAGTCACGCCTTGGGGAACAGCGTAGATATTGGCAGTCAGGAGCTCGCCTTTTTTCTTCCACATATCCATGCCCTTGGTTTCTCTGCGGGTTTTCAGCTGGATTTCTTTTTTCTTTACACAGCGTTCGATATTGCTCATCACCAGTCTGTGCATATCATGGGCTTTCTGGCGGATATGGGCTGCATTGTCCCGTTCCTGATAGAAGCCTTCCAGCAGAGCAGAGACAGAATCGAAGGATTTTTTATGCAGACCGGAGAATTGGGTCATTTCCAGTACAGCAAAATCCACGATGCGGTTGTTTTCCTTCTGATAATAGATGGCAGGCTGATAGGCAGCAGATTTGATCTCTGCCATGGTTTTGTCGAAGGCATCGTAAAGCCTTTCGCTTTCTTCGATGGTCGTTTCCTGACAGAAATTAGAAGGGCCTAAGTTGCCGCGGGAACAAATCTCCCCTGCCATAATGGGGCTGATGCCGGTATAGGTCTGATAAATAAATTCCTGCAGCTTTCTACCCTCCTGCAAATGCAGGGAAAAGAGAAAATCGCCCCGTTCCGCTTCTAGAGGATTTTTCTTATCCTGAGAAGGGGGAAAAACATATTCCTTGCCGGGCAGAACTTCCCTAACGGAGCTTTTTTCATGGGTGACACGCTTGATAGAGTCCAGAATTTTAGCGTTTTCATCGGTTAGAATCAGATTGCTGTGTTTGCCCATGATCTCTAAAATCAGGTTTTTGGTTGTGACATCGCCCATTTCATTGGTGGATTCCACACGAAGGATAATGATACGTTCGAAATTGGGCTGGCAGATATCCACGATTTTACCGCCGGCGATATGCTTTCGCATGACCATGCAGAACAGGGGCGCAGTCATCGGGTTTTCTCTAGTGCTTTCTGTCAGATGGATACGGGGATGGGCAGAGTTTGCGGAAATGATGAATTTCTTCGCGCCGCTACCCAAGCCTCGGATGGTCATACGGATCTCGTCAGCCACAGGCTGATGGATCTTATCGATACGCCCTCCAACGAGAGCGGATTTGAGTTCGGATACGATGGCAGATGTTGTGATGCCGTCCAGTGCCATAAAGGACACCTCCTTTGATTTTACAAATAACACTTTATTCTAACATATTAAAAAAGTTTTTGCATCTGTTTTGTCTGAGATACATGAAATGGAAAAAACATTAAAATCGGATTAAAAATAGTGGATACAATTTGTCATTTTCCTTGCTATTTGCCATGGGCTTATGTATAATAAAACAACGATTTTTGAACGCGTAACAGAAAGGAATAGAAACATGAGTGCAAGCGTAAGAAGCATGACTGGCTACGGGCGCGGTGAGCATATCGCAGAAGAACGCAAATTCACGGTGGAAATGAAATCCGTGAACCATCGCTACAACGATATGACCATCAAACTGCCCCGTTCTCTGGCAAGTCTGGAAGATAAGATCAAAAAAAGAATCATGCGTGATGTATTCCGTGGCAAGACCGATGTTTACATCAGCTTTGAAACATTCTCCGCAGATGATGTGGATGTCAAGCTGAATGAAACACTGGCAGCAGCCTATATCGAAAGACTGAGACTGCTGGAAGAAAAATTCGGCCTGATTGGCGGCAATAAGCTGGAACTGGCAGCAAAATTCCCTGATGTCATCACAGTGGAAAAAGCCCAGCAGGAAGAAGCTGTCATTTGGGAAGCACTGGCACCTGCATTGGATGAAGCGGTGGAAAAATTTGTTGCCATGAGAACTGTGGAAGGGGAAACCCTGAAAAAGGATATTTTGCTGAAGGGCGAACGGATCAAAACACTGGTGGCAGAAGTAAAAGAACGTTCTCCTCTGGTGGTTGTGGAATATCAGGAAAAGCTGAACAACAGATTGAAAGATTTGTTGGGCAGTGTGGATGTGGACCCTCAGAGAATTGCGACAGAGGTGGCTATTTTTGCAGACAGAGGCTGTGTGGATGAAGAAGTGACCAGACTGGAAAGCCATCTGGTGCAGCTGAAGGATATTCTGGAAGGCGGCGGTCAGGTTGGCAGAAAGCTGGATTTCCTGATCCAGGAAATGAATAGGGAATCTAACACCATCGCTTCCAAGGCCAACGATATCCAGATTGTAAAAGCCACCATCGAATTGAAGAGTGAGATCGAAAAGATCAGAGAACAGATTCAGAATTTGGAATAACCCATTATGAGAGAGGATTCGTTATGGATAAATTGCATTTTTTGAACATTGGTTATGGCAATGTGGTTTCCGCAAATCGTGTCATCGCTATCATCAGCCCCGATTCCGCCCCTGTAAAGCGAATCATTCAGGATGCCAAGGAAAAGGGAACGCTGATTGATGCTACCTATGGCAGAAAGACCCGCTGTGTCATCATCATGGATGATGGGCATATCGTCCTTTCTCCCAATATGCCGGAAACTGTAGGCGGAAGACTTTCCGCAGAGCAGAAGGGGATGTAAGTATTGAAGAAACAGGGTATTTTATTGATTATCTCTGGCCCTTCCGGTTCCGGGAAAGGGACTATCGTAGAACGTCTTTGCAAGAAGGATGATTTTTCTCTTTCCATCTCTGCAACGACAAGAAAACCCAGAGAATATGAAAAAGACGGGGTGCATTATTTCTTTCATACCCGTGAAGAATTTGAGCAGATGAGAGATCGTAAGGAGCTGCTGGAATGGGCAGAATTTTGCGGCAATTATTACGGCACACCCAGAAAATATGTAACAGAACAGCTGATGGCTGGCAATAATGTGATCCTGGAGATTGAAGTGCAGGGAGCCCTGCAGGTGAAAAAAATCTATCCAGAAGGTGTATTGGTATTTATGGTTCCTCCCAACTTGGAGGAATTGGGCAATCGCCTGACCAACCGCGGCACAGAGGATAAGGAAACCATTAATATGCGCCTGCGTCGTGCGCTGGAGGAAATGGAACTGGTAGATGAATATGACTATCTGGTCATCAATGACACAGTAGATCAGGCCACAGAAGATATTCTGACTATCGTAGAAGCAGAAAAAATGAAATGCAGTAGAAATAAAGATATTAAAAAGATTTTCAAAGGAGAGATGTAATATGTTAAGACCTTCTTATTCCGATTTATTGGAAGTTATTACACAGGATGCTGAAGATATTACCATCGGCAGCAGATATACTATCGTTATCGCAGCAGCAAAAAGAGCAAGACAGCTGGTAGACCATGCAGAGCCTATGATCGACAATGTGAAGGTCAATAAACCCGTTTCTATCGCTGTTCATGAACTGTACGAAGGCAAACTGAAAATCCGTCAGGGTCAGCCTGCTGCAGAAGAAGAAAAAGAAGTTGCACTGGCAGAAGTGGACTTCGAAAGCATGACAGAAGAAACAGAAGAAGAATAAGAAAAATAAAAAGAAAATGGGTGTCGATTTTGTCGGCACCTTTCTTTATAGGGAGGTGAGAAATGATGTATGCAAAGGTGATTGTAGGGTTAAATCGCCCGGAGATGGATAAGATGTTTGATTACGGTGTGCCGGAGGGGATGAAGGTGCGTCAAGGGGGGCGGGTCATTGTGCCCTTTGGCAGCCGAAACAGCAAAACGGAAGGCTATGTCATTTCTCTCTCGGAAGAAACGGATGTACCTGAGGATAAGATCAAATATATCATTGAGGTGCTGGATGGAGGAAAACCTACCTTTACTCCTGTTCTGTTGGAACTGGCAGAATGGATGCGGCAGAGATATTTCTGCAGCCTGAACCAGTGCTTGCAGGCTATCATGCCGGCGGGGATCCGTACAAAAAGCAGTTGGGCAGTAAGCCTGAAAAACTTTGAGGAAGAAATAAAGCTGACACCTAAGGAAAAACTGCTGGTGGATTTCATGGGAGAACGGAGAAACGTGCCTCTGGATGAAATTCAGGCAGAATTTAGTGGGAAAGTTGTGGATTTTCTGCGGAAGATGGAAGGAAAAGGTCTGCTGGAATTGAAGCAGGTGCTCCATCGCAGCGAATATAAAAAAGAGAAAAGATTTTATTCTCTGGATACAGAAGCATCTCTTTTGGAAGAGGTAAGAAAGAAAATCGAAAAAGACCGCCGATTGGAAGGACAGCGGAAAATATTAGATTATTTGCAGGAGGGGAAAGAAGCTACAGCGGAGGAACTGAAAGAAAAGCTGGGCGTGACAGATTCCCCCATCAAGACTTTACTGCAGAAGGGCGTTTTGCAAGAACGAAAGCAGACAGAACTGCGGAAGGTTTTCGATGCAGGTGTCTGCCAGAGAACGGATGCATTTGAGCCTACGGCAGAGCAGGCAGTCGCATTGGCTGCCCTCCGTTCTGAAATGGAAAAAGAAGAGAAGAAACCTGTCCTCCTCCATGGGGTGACGGGCAGCGGTAAAACGGAGATCTATATGCAGATCATTGCCGATGTGCTGGCAAAGGGGCAGCAGGCCATCGTGCTGGTGCCTGAAATTGCTCTGACACCGCTGATTCTGGAACGATTCATTTCTCGTTTTGGCGATGCAGTTAGCGTGACCCATAGCCGCCTTTCCATGGGCGAAAGAGTAGATCAATGGAAAAAAGCAAGGGATGGAGAGATTTCCGTCATCATCGGTCCTAGGTCGGCATTGTTTCTGCCTTTTCAAAACGTGGGTGCTATCATCATGGATGAAGCCCACGAAAATAGCTACGTTTCTGATATTACGCCGAAATATGACACGAAGGATGTGGCGGCGGAAGCGGCGAAAAAATATGGTGCCCTTTTCCTGATGGGAACGGCGACTCCTGATCTTGTCAGCTATTATAAGGCAAAGGCAGGAGAGTATCTTCTGCTGGAATTGAAGGAACGCACCGGCGGCGGGGCTTTGCCAGAGGTTTTCGTGACGGATATGCGAAAGGAACTGGCGGAGGGGAACCGTTCTGCCTTCAGCAGAGAATTGCAGGAAGCCATTCGGGAAAACCTACGGAAGGGAGAGCAGACGATGTTGTTCCTGAACCGCAGGGGCTATGCTACCTTTGTTTCCTGTCGCAGCTGTGGGCATGTGATGACCTGCCCTGAATGTGATATTACCTACACCTATCATGCCAAGGGACATGCATTGGTCTGCCATTACTGCGGCAGAAGGGCAGAGGTTCCCAAAACCTGCCCCCAATGTGGCTCCAAATATATACGGTATTTTGGAACGGGGACCCAGAAGATTGAAGAAGAAGCAAAAAAACTCTTCCCCGAAGCCCGCATCCTGCGGATGGACTTGGATACGACTCTGACGAAGCACAGCCATGAAAAGATACTGGAAGCCTTCGGTAAGGGTGAAGCGGATATTCTGATTGGAACCCAGATGATCGCCAAAGGGCATGACTACCCCAATGTGACGCTGGTGGGCATCCTGGCGGCGGATTTATCCCTGAATGTGGACAGCTATACGGCGGCAGAAACGGCCTTTCGCCTGATGACCCAAGCGGCAGGGCGTGCAGGCCGGCGGGCAGATAATGGACGGGTATTCATCCAGACCTATCAGCCGGAGCATTATGCGGTGAAGCATGCGGCAAAACAGGATTATCAGGGCTTTTATGAAGAGGAAATATTGATGCGGCAGATGATGGGCTATCCGCCTTTTTCAGTTTTTTTCAGCATCTTTATCGTTGGGGAAGAAAAAGATGCCGTGGAAATTGCGTCGCAAAAGCTGGCGGAAAGGCTGGTAGAGGCAGACGAAAAAGAAATCGCAACGATTTTGGGACCTGTGCCTGCGGCATTGCCCAAATTCCGCGGGGATTATCGGTATCAGCTGATTGTAAAGGCGGCGAAGGAAGAACCTTTGCGGGAACTGGTGCTGCCTGTGGTGGAAAGCATGAAGAAAGACAGGAAATCCAATGTTCGATATCAAATGGCTCTAAATCCTACCAATATTGTATAAAGATGAAAAATGTGATATAGTTATTTGATGTATTTCAATAAATGTAAGAAAAAGTTTAGAGTTTGTTCAAATTTTGGAGATAGTATGAAAATAGGAGGAAGATACAATGGCAATTCGTAATATTCGCATCAGCACAGACGAAGTGCTGAGAAAAAAATGCAAACCCGTAAAAGAAATCACACCCAACCTGCTGACATTGCTGGATGATATGGCTGATACCATGTATGAAGCAAATGGCGTTGGCTTGGCGGCACCCCAGGTGGGCATCCTGAAAAGAGTGGTAGTTATCGATATCGGTGAAGGTCTGGTAGAACTGATTAACCCTGTGATTCTGGAAACCAGCGGGTCCCAGATCGACGATGAAGGCTGCCTGAGCGTTCCCGGCAAATATGCTCCCGTGGAAAGACCCAACTACGCTAAGGTGGGAGCTATGGATAGAGATGGCAATAAATTCATCATCGAAGGGGAAGAACTGATGGCGCGTGCCCTGTGCCATGAAATCGACCATCTGGATGGTATTCTGTATATTGATAAGGCTCTGCCTGTGGAAGAAGCGTAAGGAGGAAATCCGATGAAAGTGATCTTTATGGGGACACCCCATTTTGCGGTGTATTCTTTGAAAGCTCTGCTGACAAAGCATGAGGTGGTGGCTGTTGTGACACAGCCCGATAAACCCAAGGGCAGAGGCAAAAAAATGCAGTTCACGCCGGTAAAAGAACTGGCACTGGAATGTGGCATCGAAGTGCTGCAGCCGGAAAAGGTGAGAGAGCCTGAAGTGGTGGAAAAACTGCGCAGCTATGGCGCAGACCTGATCGCTGTAACGGCTTTTGGTCAGCTGCTGCCGGAAGCGATTTTGAATATGCCGAAATATGGCTGCATCAATGTCCATGGCTCTTTGCTGCCGGAATACAGAGGGGCGGCGCCTATGCAGCGTGCCATCATCGACGGCAAAAAGGTAACAGGTATCACTACCATGTTCATGGCAAAGGGTATGGATACAGGTGATATGCTGCTGAAAAAAGAAGTGGAAATCTTGCCAACAGATAATTTTGAAACACTCCATGACAAAATGGCAGGGGCAGGGGCAGAACTGCTGCTGGAGACTATCGATGGTCTGGAAGCAGGCAGCATCGAACGCATCCCACAAGATGATGCAAAAGCAACACATGCACCTATGATCCACAAAGAAACAGGACATATTGACTGGAGCAAACAGGGACAGCAGATCATCGACCTGATGAGAGG
Organism: uncultured Clostridia bacterium; assembly: GCA_937901125.1. Classification (GTDB taxonomy): domain Bacteria; phylum Bacillota; class Clostridia; order Lachnospirales; family Anaerotignaceae; genus Anaerotignum_A. The sequence continues at coordinate 30,193 of CALCGT010000061.1, forward strand.
GCTGCATCCTGGCCCCGGTGCCTATGCGATTTACGAAGAAGAGCCTTTGAAGATGTTTTGGGCGGAAACAGCCGAAGGTAATTATCCCGATGCTGCATTCGGGGAGATCGTGGAAGTAACAAAAAAAGACTTCGCAGTCAAATGCGGCGATGGCATCCTGCGGATCAAGGAAGTGCAGGCCCGCGGCGGGAAAAAAATGGCGGCAGATGCATATCTGCGGGGCCATGCAATGCATGAGGGCGTCCTGTTCAAATAAGATAGGAGGAACCAAATATGTATTACGGTTATGGTTACAACAGTATGTATTTTCTGGTGCTGCTTGCATTCATCTTTTCTATGGTGGCGCAGGCGAAGGTATCCGGTACATTCAATAAATATTCCAAAGTAAGAAACAGACGGGGTTTTACTGGTGCCCAGGTGGCACAGCAGATGCTGCAGAATGCAGGCATTTACGATGTCAGCGTGCAGCGAGTGGCAGGACACCTGACAGACCATTACGACCCCAGAACAAAGACATTGCGTCTGTCTCAGGGTGTTTATGACAGCACATCGGTAGCGGCGTTGGGCGTCGCAGCCCATGAAACAGGTCATGCCATCCAACATGATGTGGGTTATGCGCCACTGGCATTGAGAAGCTTTTTCGTGCCGTTGGCGAATTTTGGCTCCAGACTGGCGATTCCTCTGATCATCATTGGGTTCCTGTTTAGCGGTGGCGGCAGCACACTGGTGACTTTGGGGATACTGTTCTTCTCTTTGTCTGTAGCATTTACTATCATTACACTGCCTGTGGAATTTAACGCATCTACCAGAGCCATTCGTCTGCTGGTGGATGATGGTTTCTTGGACAGTGATGAAATCGGCGGGGCGAAGAAGGTGCTGAGTGCGGCGGCGATGACATACGTTGCAGCGGCATTTGCGGCAGTAGCGCAGCTCCTGAGACTGATTGCCATCTTTGGCAGAAGAGACGACTAAAAAATAAAAGGCTAATCTCTAAAAATGGGATTAGCCTTTTGGTGTTTTTGAAGGTATGCATTTTAAGGTTAGAATTTCGAATGAAAAATAGGGAAATAGAGCTGAAAAGATTGAAGAAAGGCGCTTTTTGTCGTATAATATTACGTTGAGACAGAATGACTAATACGGAAGGAATTGAAACGATGATTCAAATCAATCCCAGAGAGATCGCGGCAGAAGCCCTCATGGAGATCATGACGGAAGAAGCCTATAATAATATGACATTGCGGAGGCTGCTGCGCCAGAATGGTGCGATGCCCCGACAGGACAGAGCCTTTGTGACGGAGATCGTCAACGGTACCTTGCGCAACCTCATCTATATCGACCATGTGCTGAACACCTTTTCCAAAACGAAAACGGAAAAGATGAAGCCATGGCTGCTGGCGGTGCTGCGTTCTGCGGTGTATCAGATGTATTTCATGGATGTGCCCGATTCTGCAGCCTGCAATGAAGCAGTGAAGCTGGCAGGGGCAAGGGGCTATGCCTCCTTGAAGGGCTTCGTCAATGGTGTTTTGCGGACAGCGGCTAAGAAGAAGCAGGAAATCCCTATGCCGGAAAAGGGAACAGCGGAATACCTTTCTGTAGCTTATTCCCATCCTCTGTGGCTGGTGCGCATGTGGGTGGCTTATTATGGCTACGAGGAAACGGAGGCTATCTGTGCTTATGATAATCAGTCCCCAGATGTGACGATTCGCGTGAATACCCTGAAAACAAACAAGGCAGACTTAAAACAGATGCTGGCAGGAGCAGGGGTGGAAGTCAAAGACGGACTCGTTTCTGAAAATGCCCTGCATTTGACGAAAACGGCAGACCTAAGCCGGTTAGAAGCTTTCCAAAAAGGCTTATTTCATGTGCAGGATGAAAGCTCTCAGCTGGCAGTAAAGATTTTAGACCCTCAGAAGGGCGAAAGCATCTTGGATATGTGTGCTGCCCCCGGCGGGAAAAGCTTCACCACGGCAGAGACTATGGAAAACGAGGGAAAATTGGTTTCCTGCGATATATATGAGCATAAGATTGAGTTGATGGAAGAAGGGGCAGAACGCCTAGGCATTGGCATGATGGAATGCAGGGTTCAGGATGGGGCGGAAGCGGAAGAAGAACAGGAATGGTTCGACCGTGTGCTGGTGGATGCGCCTTGCTCCGGCTTGGGGCTGATGCGGAAGAAACCGGATATCCGCCTGAAAAAAGACGGAAATGAAATTGACAGCCTGACGGGTATCCAAAGAGAGATTTTGGAAAATGCAGCGGGCTACGTGAAAAAAGGCGGCGTATTGGTGTATAGCACCTGTACTCTGTGCCGCAAGGAAAATGAAAAAAATCTGGAATGGTTCCTGAAAAACCACCCTGAGTTTGAGGTTGAGGATATTACAAGGTTCTTACCTGAGGATTGGAATGTGGAAACAGCGGAAAAGGGATATCTCACCCTGCTTCCCCATAAAACAGGAACAGATGGATTTTTCATTTCCAGAATGAGAAGAAAGGATTAAGATATGGAAAAAATTGATATCAAATCCATGAATATAGAAGAACTGGAGCAGTTTTTAAAGGAACTGGGGGAACCGAAATTCCGTGGGAAGCAGATTTTTGACTGGCTTCATGCCAAGCAGGTGGACAGTTTCGAGGAAATGACAAACCTTTCCAAAGGCCTGCAGGAAAAGCTGGATGAAAAAGCTGCCATCAACGGCGTAGAGATGGTGCGGCGGCTGGTTTCCCAGATCGATGGAACGAGAAAATACCTCTTTGCTCTTTCCGATGGTGCCATCATCGAAAGTGTTTTGATGAAATATGAGCATGGCAATACAGTCTGCATCTCCACCCAGGTGGGCTGCCGCATGGGCTGCAAATTCTGTGCGTCCACTCTAGATGGTGTGGAACGGGGACTGACGGCAGGGGAAATGCTTTCCCAAATCTATGCGATCCAGAAGGACTGTGGCGAAAGAGTCCGTGGCACAGTGCTGATGGGCAGCGGCGAACCGCTGGATAACTACGATAATGTTGTGAAATTCCTGCGGCTCATCAATGACCCTAAGGGGCAGAATATGGGACAGCGGCATATCACCCTTTCTACCTGTGGTCTGGTGGAGAAAATTTATGATTTGGCGGAAGAGAACTTGCAAATCACACTGGCAGTTTCTCTCCATGCGCCCAATGACAGCATCCGTACACAGACGATGCCCATTGCCAAAGTTTACAGCATGGAACGGCTGTTAAAAGCCTGCAGGGATTATGCGGAGAAAACAAAACGCCGCATCACCTTTGAATATGCCCTGATCCACGGGGTGAATGATGGAGACGAAAACGCATGGGAGCTGGTGAAAAAGCTGAGAGATCTGCTTTGCCATGTGAATCTGATTCCTGTGAACGATGTAAAGGAAAGGAATTATATCAAAAGTAGCAGCGACAGGGTGAAGCACTTTGCTTCCATCTTGAATGAAAACGGCATTGAAACGACCGTCAGACGCAAGCTGGGTAGCGATATCGACGCAGCCTGCGGTCAGCTGAGACGGAGCCATATAAAGGAATAAAAGACGAAAGCGTGAGCTTTCGAAAACGTTTACCAAGGAGGTGGAGCAGCGTTGAAAGCAGTTGGGGTAAGCGATATTGGGAAATGTCGGAAAAACAACGAAGATGCATATTATATTTCGGCAGGGGATGACCCCGCAGAAAATTTATATCTGATAGCCGATGGAATGGGCGGTTGTAATGCCGGCGAAGTTGCCAGCAGCAGTGCCATCGAAGCATTCCTGGCCTATTTTTGGAAAGAGATGCAGCATGCAGACAGCGAAGATGTACTGGATCTGATGACGGGGGCCATGGCGGCTGCAAATAAGGAAGTATATGATAAATCCAATTCTGCAAGGGAATTTGCGGAAATGGGGACGACCATCGTTGCGGCGGCAGTGCGGGAAGATAAGCTGTATGTGGCCCATGTGGGGGATAGCAGAGCCTATCTTTTCCGCAAAAAAGAAATGATGCCCTTGACCACAGACCATTCTTATGTTATGGAACTGGTGAAAATGGGCAACATCACTAAGGAAGAAGCGGCGAACCACCCCAAGCGGAATGTCATCACCCGTGCCGTTGGCATCAAAAACATGGTGGAAACAGATACGGCGATCCATCCTGTGAAAAAAGGCGACATCGTGATGCTTTGCACAGATGGCCTTTCCGGGATGCTGAAGGATGAAGAAATGGCGAAGATTTTGAGTAAACGTGCCACTTTGGAGCGGAAAGCGGCGATCCTAGTGGAAGAAGCCAACAAGCATGGCGGGCATGATAATATTTCCCTGATTTTGGTTGAGATATAAGTAGGAGGTTAAAAACTAATGTTATTGAATCCGGGTACTGTCCTCAGCGGCAGATACGAAATTTTAGAAAAGATCGGTTCCGGCGGCATGGCAGTTGTTTATAGAGGCAGAGACAGGAAACTGGACCGTTATGTGACAGTGAAGGTCCTGCGGGAGGAATTTATCGGTGATGAAGAATTCATCGAACGGTTCCGTTCTGAAGCCTGTTCTGCGGCAAGGTTGTCCCATCCCAATATCGTAAGAGCCTATGATGTGGGCGAAGATGGAGATATCAACTATATCGTAAATGAATATATCCACGGGGATACCCTGAAAAAGGCTATTAAGGAAAAAGCGCCTTTTGATTCCCGCTCTACCATCAATGTGGCGATCCAGATCGCTTCCGCATTGAGCCAGGCTCATAAAGCCCATATCGTACATAGAGATATCAAGCCTCAGAATATTCTGGTGGGGACAGACGGAGTGGTAAAAGTTACAGACTTTGGCATTGCCAGAGCAGCGACAGCATCTACCATGACGACCACAGCCAATGCGGCTGGCTCTGTCCATTATTTCTCCCCTGAACAGGCCAGAGGCGGTTATGTGGATGAAAAAAGCGATATCTATTCCCTGGGGATCACTATGTTTGAAATGATCACAGGGGTGCTGCCCTTCCAGGGCAACAATTCCGTCAGCATCGCATTGATGCACATCAATGATGAACTGCCGGATATCCGTCAGTATAATCCCAACTGCACTCCTTCTTTGGAAGGCATCATCAAGAAAGCGACCATGAAAAAGGCCGATGAACGCTATGCCAGCATCGAACTTCTGCTGGCTGACCTGATCTGTGCCAGAGCAGAGCTCACCGGTGCGGCAAAAGCAACGGAAGAATCTGCGGAAAAGAAAGAAACGGCAGGTGTCAAAGCAGCGGCAGGCACAGCGGGCGTTCGTATGTCCAGAAGGGCAGAAGCGGCAGCCAGACTGAGAGAAGCCCAGGAAAAGGCAGCGGTGGAAAAGGCGGCACAGGCAGCGGTGGAAACTTCTCAGGAGACAAAGCCTGCTGACTCCAAAGAACTAGAATATATCCGACATCATAAGACAGAACCTGTGGAAGAAGTGCAGGAAGAAAAAGCCACAGAAAAAGAACCTGCGGAGGAGGAAGGCGATGTGCATACCCCTCTGGTGGGCTTTGAAAAATACAGCAAGAAGCTGAAAATGACCCAAATCTCCAAAGAGGACGACTACGAAAACGAATACGTGGAGACGGAGCCTGTGAAAACCAGCAGACGTCCCCAAAGGGTGCGCAGAAACCCCAGAACAGAAGACGATTACGACAACGAACACGACAGAAAGGCAGAACGCAAGGTTATCATTTCGGCGGTCATCACAGCACTGGTGCTGATCGGCATCATTTCCGTTGTTGGCATCAAATTTATGGGCGGCGGCTTCGGGGGTTTCATTTCCAGCGAAAAGGATATCGAAACTCCTCTGTTCATTGGTGTGCCCTATGAAGACGCAGTGAAGGAAGCAGAAAGAAGGGGTATCATTCTGGTGGAAGATGGGGAAGATTACAGCAGCTTCTATGATAAAGGCTATATCATCTATCAGTCCGTCAGCGAAGGTACTATGATTGGCGAAGGCACGAAGATCGGCGTAAAGATCAGCTTGGGGCTGACTTCGGAAGAAATGCCTAATGTGGTGGGCAAGAACGAAAACGCAGCCAAAGAAGCCATCATCAGACTGGTTGGTGATGTAGTTAAGGTAGAATATGTCCATGATACGGATGTAAAAGCCGGTGAGGTCATCGAACAGGAACCTGAAGCAGGTGCAGAAATTACAGCAAAGAGCCGCATCGTGCTGAAGATCAGCAAAGGTGATGAAGGCGGCAATGTGGTGGTACCCAATGTAGTAAATGATTCTCTGGATAGTGCGAAGGCATCTTTGGAAGCGTTTGGGCTGGTGGTTGGCAATGTATCCTATGCGGCCAGCGACCGCGTGGCAGAAGGCAAGGTCATGACACAGACATTGTCTGCCAATGTAGAAGTGCCCAGAGGCAGCGTTGTGAACCTGGTAGTAAGCACAGGGGCAGATACAACCCATAATACAGAAACATCCACACCTTCTGCAGACAACAACCAGAGCCAGGGCACAAAATACTTTACCATCAACGCACCCTCCGGCAGCAGCGGTTCTGTCTATGTGCGTGTGGTGAAAGAGGACGCAGATGGGGTATATCCCGTAGTGGATGCGTATCGTGACGCTTCCGATTTCCCTTACAGTGTATCTGTAACAGGGAAGGGCAGCGGCACTGTGACCTGCTATATTGACAATGTACAGCAGTGGTCCCAGAGTGTAAATTTTTCGGAATAAGGTGAAAACATGCTGGAAGGCGTAATTTTAAAAGGAATTGGCGGTTTTTATTATATCGATACGGAAACGGGCGTGTATGAATGCAGGGCGAGGGGGATCTTCCGAAAGGAAGGTATCCGCCCCACTGTAGGGGATGCGGTACGTATTTCCGTCCTGGATGAGGAAAACAAGAAGGGCAGCCTGGATGAGATTCTGCCCAGAAGAAATGAACTCATCCGTCCCCGTGTATCCAATGTGGATCAGGTAGTGATTGTATTTGCGGCGAAAAGCCCCAATATGAATCTGGATCTGCTGGATCGTTTCCTGCTTCTTGCAGAGGAACAGGAACTGGATATCGTGATCGTGATCAATAAAATCGACAAGGATAAAAAAGAAAGATATCTGGAAGCGGCGGAGATGTACCGAAAAGCAGGATACCCTGTCATCTGCACCAGTGCGGAAAAGGGCATTGGCATTGAGGAACTGCGCCATGGGCTGGAAAACAAGATATCCGTATTTGCGGGCCCTTCCGGGGTTGGCAAAAGCAGCCTCATTAATGCGGCATTCCCTGGTTTGCAGTTGAACACAGGGGAGATCAGTGAAAAGATACAACGGGGCAAGCATACCACCCGCCATGCGGAACTGATCCAGATCACAGGGAAAAGCTATATCGTGGACTCTCCCGGGTTCACCTCCCTTTTCCTGACCCATATCCCTTCGGAAAAGCTGCAGTATTATTTCCGTGAATTTGAACCTTTTGTGCATAAATGCTATTACAATGGCTGTATCCATATCAATGAGCCTGATTGTGCCGTAAAAGCGGAGATCGGCAAGGCCATCCCTCAGATGAGATATGATAGATATTTGACCATATATAACGAACGCAAGGAAGAAGAAGAGAGGAGACACTAACCATGAGTATCAAACTTTCCCCCTCTATGCTTTCCATCAATTTTGGCAAAGTAGAGGAACAGCTGAAACTGATTGAAGACGCAGGCACACCCTATATCCATTTGGATGTCATGGATGGCGTTTTCGTTCCCAATATCTCTTTTGGGATTCCTGTGATTAAAAGTGTTAGAAAATACAGCAACATGGTTTTCGATGCCCATCTGATGATCGTAGATCCTGAAAAATATATCGAAGATTTCCACAAAGCAGGGGCAGATATTATCACTATCCATGTGGAAGCAGCAAAATATCCTATGGAAGTCATTCATCAGATCAAAGCAACAGGCTGCAAGGCAGGGATCACCCTGAACCCCAGAACACCTGTAGAGACCCTTCTGCCCTATCTGAAAGAGGTTGATGTCATCATGGTTATGACGGTAGAACCTGGCTTCGGCGGACAGAGATTTATGGACAGTCAGCTTTCTAAGATCAGACAGCTGGCAGAATGGAGAAAAGAAATGGGTCTGAGCTACGATATCGAAGTGGATGGTGGCATCACCATCGATAATGTGCGGGAAGTGTTGGATGCAGGCGCAAATGTGATCGTAGCGGGCTCTGCTGTTTTCGGCAAAGAGGACATTGCTGCGGCAGCAAAGAGCTTCATGGATATTTTCAAGGAGTATGAGTAAAATGAAAATCATTATTTTTGCGGGAGCTCAGATCAATGAGTACAGCTTCTGTGAAAGCTATATGCAGGGGGCAGATGCAGTCATCTGCTGCGATGCGGGCATGAGCCATGCGAAGGCATTGGGCATCGACCCTGATTATATCGTAGGGGATTTCGATTCCACCAGCCCTGAGATTTTGGAATATTATAAAGGGAGAAACATCCCCATTCGTCAGTTCCCCACCAGAAAAGATGAAACCGATATGGAACTTGGTATCTTTCTGGCACTGGAATTGGGGGCGACCGATCTGGTGTTGTTCGGCGGTATCGGCGACCGCTTCGACCATACCCTTGCCAATGCCCACTATCTGCTTTCTCTGCTGAAAAAAGGTGTGAGAGCCAGACTGGTGGATGAAAAGAACTGCGTGGAGGTCATCGACCGCCACTTGACCGTGGAAGGAAAGGTGGGCGACTTGGTTTCTACCCTTCCCCTTTCCATGGAAGTGAAGGGCATTACCCTGAAGGGTTTTTCTTATCCCCTGACGGATGCCACCCTGACCTTGGATGGCGATTATATTGCAGTCAGCAATGTATTGGCGGAGGAAACAGCCACCATTGACATCAAAGAAGGCTATCTTTTTGTGATCCGTTCAAAAGATTAAAGAAAACCCCCTTTCTATCGAAGGATAGAAGGGGGTTTTGCTGTATGGACAGAACCGTTTTTGTTGCACATTTTTTAAATTGCTGAATAGGAATAAACAAAGGGGGTGTCGGGATGCGGAGAAGATGCAATGGCGCGCCGATCAGGTGGCTGGGCGGGGTAATATTGATCGCCATAGGTGTCGGAATGTTTCTGGCATGCCTGATCCCGAAGTGTGTATTTTTGATCGGGGCATTGCTGATCGGGGCGGGGATCTGGCTCATCAGCCAGAACCGAAGATGTTGATTATCCATAAAACGAAAAAAAGCCGTTCTTTTCATGGGAAAAGAATGGCTTTTATCATTCGTTTGGAATTAGATTGCGCGTGTGATCTTGTTGGAACGCATGCATCTTGTGCAAACGTAAATAGATTTGATGTTACCGTTGTCTTCAACGATTTTCACTTTCTTTACGTTGGGTTTCCATTTTCTATTCGCACGTCTACTAACCTGGGAACGTTCAATGCTGATTCTATGACCTGTCATCTGGCCTTTTTCACAAATTGCACATTTAGCCATTGTCTGCACCTCCTTAATCTCTAGCCTATGTGACATAACAAAGATATTTTAGCAGAAAAGACAAGGATTTGCAAGAAGAATTAGTGAAAAATCTGATTTTTTTTGAAAGGGGAAAAAGCGCGGATGATCGTAAGAAAAATGTAAGGAATTTGACAGAAAGCTGAAAGGTTTGGATGGTAGAATAAGGGAAATAAAGGGGGAAATGATATGAAACGGTTTTTATTTTTCTTTGTAGCAATGACGCTTGCCATAGGAGGTACTGCTTTAGGGGCTGAAAAAGAAACGAAACTGGTTGTAGACGGTGTGGAATGGAGTTTGAAAAACCCTTTCGGGAATCGGAACGGAAAAATGATGGTTTCCGTAGAGGATTTTACAGATATCGTTGATGGTACATGCAAGGATCTGGATGAAAATAGTCTTTTCTTAAAAGCAGGAACAGAGGAAAGTACAGAAAAGCCTGTTTGGCTGGATACTACCTATGAATGTTTCATATTAGGAAAACACACTGCCAGAAATGATGTGGCGGGCATCAGCCCGCCGCGGCGGGAATTTCAGAAATATTAATTTCAATGTATTCGGCAATTCTGCGAAATTCGTCAGCAAACTTGAATTTCACGCTGATATTGCCATTTTCGTAAACCTTGATGTAGTTTACAAGATCAATGAGGATTTCCCGGTTGAGCGTTTCAATGTTCTGGTGTTTCTTAAAGGCCACCAGCGCCGGATGCTCGCTGTCAACGCCGTTTGCCAGTTCCGCCCGTTCAGCGGTCAGCCGTTCCAGCACATCGGAGAGAGTGCTCGTTTGCTGTTCATAGTCGGCTTTCATAGTTCGGTAGTCATGCTGGGTAATTTCCCCGTCTTTCCAGTCTTGATAAAGGGACTGTTTGTATCGGGTAATTTTCGCAAGTTCCTTTTCCTTTGCGGCAATCAGATCGTCCAGTCGGAATGACTGGCTTTTTTTGACTGGAGCCGAATTGATACGGGCAAGTATCTCCGAATAGGAAACGGCCAGATGTACCTGTTGACGGACGGCAAACAGAACGGCGGCCTCCAGCCGCTCATGCTTGATTGAGTGCATAGAGCAGGCGGCCCGGGAGCGGTATTTATAGGTAGAACAGGCATAATACACATTTTTCCCGCTCTGGCTCCGTGTTATGGATTTCTCACAATCCGCACAGCGGAGAAAACCACTAAACAGATGGAGCTCCTTTTTCCGTGGGGCCGTCCGGGTATCCCGCTTCAATAGGGCCTGCACCTTTTCAAAGGTTTCCCGGTCTATAATCGCCTCGTGGGTATCGGCCACCCGCACCCATTCATCTTCCGGCACTGCCTCAATCTCATGTACCTTATAGCTTTTCACGCGGCGGCGGCCCTGCACCAAAACCCCGGTATAAATAGGGTTAGTAAGAATGTTTGTAAGCACCCGATCTCCCCACATGGGATTGTCTGATACCGAACAGGAATAGGGCAGGCCCTTATTTTTTCGGTAGGTTGTCGGGCTGGGGATGCCGTGGTCGTTTAGGTGGTAGACAATGGCCCGTCTTGTCATCCCTTTTAAGGTCATATCATAAATGAGCTTTACGATCTCGGCGGCCTCGGGATCAACAAGTAGCTGATGCTTGTCTTTCGGATCTTTTATGTAGCCATAGGGAGCAAAGGAGCCGATGTACTGGCCGTTGCGGCGTTTCATATCAAATACCTGCCGGATTTTCTTTGAGGTCTGGTAGCAGTATTGATCGTTCATTACATTCGTGATCGGCACGATAATGTTTGATACGCTGTCCGGGTTGCGGTAGCTGTCCACACCCTCCGCCAAGCTGATAAACCGTACATTCAACCGGACAAAAAGATTTTCAATCAGGTTCCCGGCATCGGTATAGTTACGGGAAAGGCGGGACAGGTCTTTGACAATCACGCAGTTGATCCTGCCGCTATATACATCGGCTAAAAGCCGCTGGAAATCTTCACGGTCAGTATCTGTCCCGGTTTTGCCGTCATCCACATACACATCCTGCTCGGTTCCGTCATAGAACTCGTCCAGATGGGTCTGGTGGTATTGTTCCAAAAGCCGCCGCTGGTTGATAACACTGTTGCTTTCATCCCGACCACGGAGTAAATCTTCTTTGGAGAGCCGGATACATTTACCCAGCCTCCAGCGCATCGCATTGTATGAAATAGGGGCGCTGGCGCTTATTGTCCCCCGGTTTACTGTTCTTGCCATTTGTCCTCCTTCCCTATCACATTACATCTATATTATACCTCTGCCAGAGAGGGACAACAAGGATGCCTTTGTTTGGGACACTTTGTCTCGAAGTAGCAGACGGGCTGCATCCGAAGTTACAGCCCGCTTTTCTGCCGAAGAAAAAATGTGGTGAGCAGCTCCTGGAGGGAGGGCCCTTTGTCCGCAAATTCCAGCTTAATGACCATATCGCCCAAACGGAAACAATACGGGTTTTTGAAATGCTCCAACATACGCCGGGCCTGAGTTTCCTTGGGGAGCGTAGGATCGAAAGTAAAACCGCTTGCGTCTGCAAGGGTTTCCTTATCTACTGCGCTGATGTCAACGCTTTTCATTTGTTCAATTTCCTGTGCAGTTAATCTCACGGTAAAACCTCCTTTTCAAAAACAGGGTTAAAACGCCTCCCGCTCATAGTGGGGAAACGCAAGAGGGCAGCACCCAAACGGTGCCGCCCTCTTGCCTCACTCCACCTCGGGACATTTTGTCTCGAAGTCAATAGGAATTTTTCTGATAGTGGGCCTCGGCCTCATCCAAAGATACAAAATCAAACAGCTCATAGAGCTCGGCCATGATACGGCGGATGTCCTGGTCGGCAAAGCCGCAGTTTTCCATCGCCATAATCGCATAGCCACGGCAAGCGCCGTTGCTCCACGGCTCCGATAGCAAAGCCGCCAGTTTGGGATCGTAACTCATAGACTGCACCTCACTTTTCTAAAATTGAGAGGGAACGCCGCCCACATTTTCTTGACCCGTCCAAAGACAACTTTGTTCGGGGCGGCGCTCCCACGCAGACAAGAGGGCGGCCCGGAGGGACAGGCGGCCAGCCTGTCCAGTGGCGGATTGTGGCCCTGGTTTGGCCCGGCCCATTTGCGGCGTTGGTGTTGTTCGCTCGTTCTTCAAAAGAAGAAGTCACAGCGCACCCGCCGCCTGGCTCCCCGTACTATACCCGGGGCCGCTCCTGTTGTTCTGCGGAGAAAGAAAACCTCCTCTCATAAACCGAGACATTTTTTCATCATTTCCAAGTGGGTAAAATGGAAAAATTAAAAAGTTTTTTTCATGCGCTCCAGGCCCCGTTTGATGGACTGCCGGACAGACTCCTCATGTACGCCCTCGGCCTCGGCAATTTTCTTGATGCTCTTTCCGAGAATGATGTGGGCATCGATCCTCCGGCCCTGGATTTCCGGCAGAGAATTGAGGGCGTTCCACAGGCGGCAGAACAGCTCCATCCGCTCCAAGAGTTCCTGGGGCGTGGGCTCATGCAGACAGGCGGAATATTCAATCCCGTCCTCACAATCCAGAGAATACTGCGCCTTGTGCCGGGAAAGTCGCCGCTGGTAAGCCATCTCGTGACGGGCATCGGACAGAAACACCTCGGCCACCTCGTCAGAAACCTCGATAAACTGATCCTGCGTGTACCAATAATAAAAATCTTTCAGATTGATTGTAGTCATAATTAAACCTCCGTTTCGGTGTTGGGTGAATGAGTGACCGAAACGGGGGCGGCGGGGAGCGACATCCCGGGGAGCTACACCGTACCTCGAGACACTTTGTCTCGAAGTACGGATAATAAAAAACGCCCGTATGACACAAAGCCATGCGGACGCACGAAGTAATATATTCATTTATGTACTGCCAAATTGCATATCCACCGCCAGACTGATCCTGCGGGGCGGGTGGGCTTTTTTTGACAAGTTAGGGAGATGGAAAATGAGCGAGAGCACAGCGACACCTCCAAAGGGGGCCGCCGTACTTCGTTAGATTATATACTCATAAAGAAACGGCGGCTTGATAAATTGAACCGCCCCCTGTCAAGTAGACAGAAGAAAAATTATGCCACGAGGGTCTGGTTCCTGTAAGCAAGGGGAGCCAGACCCT